>CAYSGJ010000171.1:0-59869 GCA_964430705.1 uncultured Desulfobacterales bacterium
GGGCGGGGATAAACCCCGCACCCTACGCCGAAGAACCAATCCCAATGTAGGGTCGGGCTTTATGCCCGCCGGTTGGTGCGGTTTGCGTACACGCACACGCATCACGTACACGGACAAAGAAGCCTGTAGGTCAGGTTGCGCCGGTAGGCGTTACCTGACAAATCAAAACCATTCTCGCGCAAAGACGCCGGTCAGCTGCCAGTTACCGGTTACCGGTTACCAGTTGTCGGTTGTCAGTTGACAGGTTGCCGGTTTTCAGAACAAACCCGGTATCGGGCACCACCCCTCACGCACACGTACACGCATCACGTACACGCCTCACGCACACGCTCCACCGGTATCCTGTATTCGGCATCCGGTATCACGCCTCACGTTCGACTTTCCGGGCGGGGATAAACCTTTCGGCCTACGCGATGCGTTTATTAGAGATGGAGACAACTTGTCGTTGGCGGGAGGGGAGGATTTTCAAGGCGGTGTCCTTAATCCTTGACTTTTTCCGGAGGGCAATTGTAGACAATACACGGTTATGCCCTGGATGTACCGCCTGCTTGGTTGGTATTTGCAGGTTATATCCCGTTGTTGTAGTGAATCAGGGTAACATAAGGGGGACATCTCCAAAAGATAAAAAATTCACCACAGAGACGCAAAGAACGCTGATCTTTTTGGGTGTTTCATCATGTTCGGAGATACTTGGTAACCGGGAGGTGCTTCGTTTGAAACAAATACTGTACGATACCGTTTTTACTGATTTGAATCTGGTTAAGCAGGGCAAGGTCAGAGATATCTATGACTTCGGGGATTCCCTGTTGATGGTGGCCACGGATCGACTCTCCGCTTTTGATGTCGTATTGCCCGATCCCATTCCGGGTAAAGGCCGCGTATTGACGCAAATGTCTCAGTTTTGGTTCCACCAAACGAAGGACATTGTCGCCAATCACGTGATCACCACAGATGTGAAAACCTTTCCTGAGCAATGCCGGCGGTATGAGGATATATTGGCGGGCCGAAGCATGCTGGTTCGAAAAGCCGAACCTTTGCCGGTCGAGTGTATTGTAAGAGGGTTCCTTTCAGGATCCGGGTGGAAATCTTACCTGGAATCCCAAAGCATCTGCGACATCCCGCTTCCCAAGGGCCTGAGAGAATCCGATCGACTCCCGGCGCCCATCTTTACCCCTTCCACCAAGGCGGAGGTCGGCGCCCATGATGTGAATATTACCATCAAGCAGGTCGAAAATCTTGTGGGCAAGGATGTCGCGGACAGAATTCAGACCTTAAGCCTTGCCGTCTATCAGAAAGGGGTAGACATTGCGGAAGCTCGGGGAATCATTATTGCGGACACCAAGTTCGAGTTCGGTTTCGTAGATGATCAATTGGTGCTGATTGATGAGGTCCTCACGCCGGATTCATCCCGTTTTTGGCCCAAAGACACGTATCAACCCGGCGGCCCCCAAAAAAGCTTTGACAAGCAATATGTGCGGGACCATCTGCTTGCTCTAAATTGGGACAAAAAACCACCGGCCCCTGTGCTTCCTGAAGATGTCGTGGAAAATACGCGCATAAAATACGAAGAGGCGTTGCGCAGACTAACTGATACGGCTTAGAGCAAGGCGCCAAGGGCTAAAAAGAAATCCGACAGGATCAAAAAAACACAAAACGATCCAGCAAGGATGAACAGGATTTGAAAAAGAAGAATTCACCGCAGAGACGCAGAAAAAAAAATCAGACAGGATTAAAAAGACCAACAGGAATTGTGGATTACGTTTCCACCGCCCGCTTCGCTCGAGGCACAGAGAGCACAGAGAGATGATATTTTTTGTTTTTGGCGATGCCAAAAACAAAAAAGCTCAGCGTTCTCTGCGTTTCTGCGGTGAATTCTTTATGTTAAAGACCGAGATTGCCGCCATTCCATTTACTAGGATAGATACCAGCGACCACGTCTGCCTACTGGGTCTATCGGTTGCGCCCGCTACGACCCTGGTAGAGTCCATTGCGGCCGTCGGGCTGATTAATGCGCCTGTTGTGGCGGAAAAACAAGACGGGGTTTTTCGTATCGTTTGCGGGTTTCGCAGAATCCATGCCTGCATGGCGCTGGGATGGAAAACATTACAGGTTCGCATTATCCCGGAAGACACTCCGCCTTTTGACCTGCTGCAATACGCCATCTGTGATAACCGGTCGCATCGACCGCTCAACATCGTCGAGCAGGCGCAGGGCATTCACAGGCTCAGCCCGCTCATCGCGCCGGAAAAACGTCGCGAGGTCCTTGCTTCCCTGTTGGGCTTTCCTGCCAATGAAAAAGTATTTGAAAAAATCA
Source organism: uncultured Desulfobacterales bacterium (assembly GCA_964430705.1). GTDB lineage: Bacteria > Desulfobacterota > Desulfobacteria > Desulfobacterales. Next base: position 2,315 of record CAYSGJ010000171.1, read on the forward strand.
CCCGGATCGGCCTGCTCCCCCGTGCTGTCCAGTTGGGGATATTACAAGACCAAATTTCCGTGGAGGCTGCCGTCGGCCTGGCCACGCTTGCCGCCAAGGACGCTGAAACGCTCTTTGAGCTTTTGGCAAATCTTAAGATGAGTCAAAACAAAGAAAAAGAGATCATTACCCTGATCAAAGAGATTGCTGTTGTTGAAGACCGGGAAATATCCGGTGTTCTGGATGTGCTGGGCATTGACGATGTGATGCAAAACGGGAATCTGAATCGCAATGAAAAAGGGGCTGCAATCAGAAAACGGGTGAAGGAACATCGGTTCCCCATGCTGGCTGCAGCAGAGAAAAGATTCAAGCAAAACCTTAGAGATTTGAAATTACCTGAGTGCATGCAGATTACCCCACCGCCTTATTTTGAGGGGCAGTCGTATGTCCTGCGTTTGGAGTTCAAAACACTGAACGACTTGGACCGGTGTTGCGAGCAACTCAAAGCCATGGTTACGAATCCGGCCGCGAAAAAGCTTTTGGCAAGCACATGATCCATACGTTATTTGTGGATGAGGCCGTTAAGCAATTGCCGCTGGTGGCCGCCATCCAAAAGAACCTGGGCATCACCACGCCCGTCATGATCTCCGAGCCCGCTGTCTTTTACGACATCTTGTCCGCCCAAAAAGAACCTGTTTCCGACGGCAAGCGGATGCTGTTTCTGACGCAAAACCGGGGCTCTTTCATTAAGAGATGTCCCGGAACCAGATCTTATATCTGTTGCGGCTATCAGATCCTTCACATCGGCACCTACTGCACGATGGACTGCTCCTACTGTGTGTTGCAGAATTATTTCACCACCCCGGCACTTCAGTTTTTTGTCAATCAGGAAACCATGTTTCACGAGCTGGACAGCCTTTTATGCCGCACCGGTGTGCCGTTTCACCGAATCGGCACAGGTGAATTTACCGACAGCTTGATATGGGAACGCTGGACCGGACTGAATCGGAGACTGATTCCCCGATTTGCCGGCCAGAAGCGGATCGTCTTGGAACTTAAGACCAAGACAAGCGACGTAGATTTTTTTCAGGGGCTTGAGCACAACAGGAAAACCATACTGGCCTGGTCCTTGAATACGCCGACGGTGATTGCAAGCCAGGAACGAGGCACTGCGGGCCTGAAAGCCCGCCTCAGGGCCGCCGCACGATGTGAGTCATGGGGCTACCGGCTGGCTTTTCATTTTGACCCGTTGATCCTATATCCTGGCTGGGAAGACAATTACCGTCAAGTGATCGGCCAACTGTTTGAAGCCGTATCGCCGGAGAGCATCGTTTGGATCAGCCTTGGATCCATGCGTTTCAGTCCTTCACTAAAGCCTGTTATCCAACAACGTTTTCCCGACTCCAAGATTGCCTATGGCGAATTCGTTCCGGGATTGGACGGCAAGATGCGGTATTTCAAACCCCTGCGTATCGCTTTGTATGCAAAAATCGCCGCATGGATCAAAGAAAAGGCGCCCGGAGTCGGGCTCTATCTGTGTATGGAAGATGAAGAGGTTTGGGAAAAGGCCCTGGGCTTTGTCCCGGAAAAAGACGGTGGGCTGTCCAGGCTCTTGGACGGATATGCCGCAAGCCGTTGCGGATTGGCATTGAAGTGAGCTAAAGTGACTAGAGTGAGCTAAAGTGAGCTAGAGTGAGCTAAAGTGACTAGAGTGACTAGAGTGAGCTAGAGTGACTAGAGTGAGCTAATCATCCTTTTTCGGGATGAGGTTGCGTATGCCTCGAAACAGGTCTCTGCGGCTCATCTGTTTCTTCGAAACCCTGTCGAATGCGGTCCATGGATTGAATGTTTTGCGTGTTGTTTGAGCACCGCCTTGCCTGGATGTGCTTTTTTGTATTTTTTCAAGGGATGAGCCTCTTGCATCGTAGCCTACTTCAAACCGTACATTGTCAAGATCGATGGCTTTGCCCAAAACGGCGTTTCTGAACACCACCTTCCTGTAGAATGTTGATTGTCCCAGATTAAAAGAGCCTCCAATCCTTGCGGCCTCAAAAGAGACTTTCTTGTGGGCACGGCAGGATAAAAAGTCAAAGTCCGCCCAGAAACAGGCTGCGGTAAAATCGGTTTCGTCATGAAAGACACAGTCGTCAAAATATACGCTGCCGGCAAAACCGCTGTTGCGAAAGCGCACTTTGTTTTGAAAGTCCACATCATGAAAACGCAGCGGTTGAATAAAATGCATGCTCTCCCAATGGAGATCGTCAACGAAAAATGACGCTTCAATCGTTATCGACATGCGGGTGGCACAAATTCGCGCTTTTTCAATGAGGGCTCCCCGGATATGCACGGGCCTCTGGATATCGTTGGCCAAAGCGATGACTTCTTCCAGGTCGGTGACGGTTTTTTTTTCAATCATAAGGGGAGACCCGGGATCATCCGCTTCGATAGCCTTTTGGGCTTCGATACTGGAAAACTCAGGAAGCATTTCTCTTTTCATGTCGTCGATACGCGCATAACGCCAATGATCATCCGGAAAACGGTTTCTATTGATGTGCTCTTTATTCGAATCGGCCGATGCCTCCCGAGACCTTTGGTTGCACCTCCAGAGGATTCAAAACACTCTATTCGTTTTTCTCCTGTTCAACGATCTTTTGAATAATTTGGGCCGGCACCTCCTCGTAATGGTCAAACTCGGCAACAAATGTGCCCCGGCCGCCTGTCATGGAGGTCAGGTCCGGGGCATATCGCAAAATCTCAGCCATGGGAACATGGGCTTGAATAAACTGGTTCCTGCCTTTGGCTTCCATGCCCAACACCTTTCCCCGTCTACTATTCAAATCGCCGATAACATCGCCCATGAAATCTTCGCGGACCGTTACCACCAGCTTCATGATCGGTTCGAGCATGGTAGGTTTGGCTTCCTGCAATCCTTTTTTGAAACACATGGACGCGGCGATTTTGAAGGCCATTTCAGATGAATCCACTTCATGAGATTTGCCGTCGTAAAAGCGGACTTTCACATCCACCACCGGATATCCGGCCAAAACCCCTGAGGGCAGGGCTTCCAGAATGCCTTTTTCCACGGCGGGCACAAAATTACGGGGAACATTCATTCCCACCAAGGCTTGTTCAAACTCAAAACCCTGGCCTTCCGGAAGCGGAAAAACGTCAAAATGAACCTCTGCAAATTGGCCGCGGCCGCCCGATTGTTTTTTGTGGCGATAGACAACGCCTTTGGCGGATTTTTTGATGGTCTCCTTATAAGGGACTTTCGGCGCCTTCAGGGTGACTTCCACGCCGAACTTACGTTTCAACTTTTCCACCATGGTTTCGATGTGGATTTGTCCCATGCCCGAAATGACGATTTCCTTGGTCTCGGCATTGCGATCCAGTTTCAGGGTCGGATCTTCCTCCAGCAGCCTGGAAATGGACGAAAAAACCTTGTCTTCATCGCCCTTCGATTTCGGCGCAATGGCATACGAAATCAGCGTGGGAGGAAGCTCTAGACTTTGGAAGCGGATTTTATCGTTGTCTCCGCATAACGTGTCTCCGGTGGCCGTATCTTTGAGTTTGGCGATAGCCACGATGTCGCCCGGACCGGCCGCGGTGACGGCATGCTGTTCCTTGCCGTTGAGCGCAAGGAGCTGCCCGAAGCGTTCCGGACTTTTTTTGTTGGCGTTAAACACCGTGCTGTCGGGAGTCAGCGCGCCGGAATAGACCCGAAGAATGCTGAGCCTGCCGGAATAAGGATCCGCAACGGTTTTAAAAACCAGTGCTGAAAACGGACCGCCCGCATCCGGGTTAAAGTGCTTTTCCTCCCCGCTTTCCGGGTCTTGTGCCGGCAGCATACTGCGCTCAAGAGGCGACGGAAGACAGGCGTTGATGCAGTCCATCATAAGATCGATCCCTATGTTTTTTGTGGCGGAACCACACAGTACCGGTACAAAGGCCCGGGAAATGATGCCGGCGCGGAGTCCTTTCAAAAGCTGTTCTTCGGAAAGGGTTTCTCCCTCCAGATATTTTTCCAGAAGCGCGTCATCCGCTTCGGCAATGTTTTCCACCAGCGCTTCTCGGGCCGCAGCCACCTGATCCATCAGCTCTGTAGGAATCTCACCCGGGTTTCCTTTCCCGTCATTGCCGTAGATAAAGGCCTTTTGACTCATCAGGTCGATCACACCCTTGAAATTGTCTTCGGCGCCGATGGGTATCTGTACCAACACGGGTTTCGGCTTGAAGACATCGGCCACCTCTTTTAACGATTTATCAAAATCCGCCCGTTCGCGATCCATCTTGTTGATGAACACCAGTCGGGGCAGGGCCAAAAAATCCGCCACATCCCAAGCCTGTTCGGTCTGTACCTTGACCCCATCAATGGCTTCAATGACAAAAATCGCGCTGTCGGCGGCTTGCAGAGACGACCTGGTATCGGAAAAAAAATTGGCGTCACCAGGGGTGTCGATAATGTTTACTTTGTGTTTTTTCCAATTATATTGACCAAAAGCTGTGCTGATACTAATCGTTCGACGCACTTCTTCCGGTTCAAAATCCATGACCGTGGTGCCGTCATCTACGCGTCCCAAGCGTTTTGTGGCCCCGCTGTTGAAAAGAAGGGCTTCTGAGACAGAGGTTTTGCCCCCGCCGCCATGTCCAACCAAGGCAATGTTTCTCAAGGTTTCTGCAGATTCGCTCATGAATAATTACTCCAATCATGTGATTTTCCCTAGAAACTTTTTTGTTAGGGAGATGCTATAGCTATCTTTTGTAGCGTAAAAAATCAACCCCAAAGTTATCCGATAGTCCTTGATCCCATACGCTTGTAGGGCGTTTTGAAACAAAAAATCCATGAATTCAAAACGGTTGGGTTTTTCGGATTTTCCGAGGTTCGTATTTTCGTGATTGTCTTTTGTTTTTTTGGGGTTCCGATGTGCCGGCGCCGGATGGGTCACGGACTCATTGCCCAAATCCTGGTGGAAACCATGCAAACGTGTTAGGCAATAAGGATGATCGCGCTTTTTCAAAACCTTTCTATTGCCGACGCTGATTCCTACGGGCTTGTTCTAAGCGCTTCGGGGATTGGGTATCGCATTACGAGCGGAGAGGGGGGCCGGACGCTGTGGGTTCGGGAAACGGACGCAAACGACGCGCTAAAGGCCGTCGCCCAATATCTTGACGAAAATGAAGAACACCTTTCTTCCGGCGACAGTCCGCCGGCGCCCATTCCAAAAAGCCGGTCGGGGGTTTGGGTATCTCTTGCCTTGGTCGGTATCCACATGGTCGTTGCAACGGGCGCCGGCGCAAAAGACCTTTTTCGAACCTACGGTTCGTCGGCCTCTCTCATCCTGGGCGGAGAATATTACAGGGCGGTGACTGCATTGATGTTGCACGGCAGCGCCGTTCATCTTCTCGGCAATGCTGTGGGGATGGCGCTTTTCGGCTCGGCGGTATGCGCCTTAAACGGCGTTGGATTCGGCTGGGCGATGATCCTTACAGCCGGCGCATCGGGCAATTTGCTCAATGCGCTTTTTTATCGGTCCGGACATGTTTCCATAGGTTCTTCCACCGCCATTTTCGGCGCCTTGGGGATACTGGCGGCGCAACAGTCCGTCCGGATAATCAAAGGAAAGAAAACGAGAAGGATCAAGGCCTGGGCGCCTTTTGCCGGCGGATTGGCCCTTCTTGGATTACTCGGGACGGGGGAACGGGCTGATCTCATGGCCCATTTTTTCGGCTTTTTGGCGGGAATCCCTCTGGGATTGCTTGGGGGCAACCTTTCTGAAAGGTTGCGCACGCCCCGTTATCAGCATGCCTGTCTTGTGGGGGCGGCGGCCGTTGTCTTTTTTTCTTGGTTCATGCCGGTAATGCGCGGTTAGGGGCTCACGAAAAACGGCTTGGCGGCAAGGGCAGGGCGCACAAGAAAAAAATCAAAAAAATGAACGTGGGCGGATCAAAGCGATGTCGCGCCACAGACCCTGATCCGCCGGCACTATTGTTGGGTGACCCTGAAAACCTCTTCGATGGTCGTAACGCCTTCCAAAACCTTTTGGCCCCCGTCCTGTCGAATCGTCGTCATTCCTTTTTGTACGGCTTTGCGCTTGATGGTATTGGAATCCGTGGTTTTCAGAATGAGATTCTTCAGATCATCATCGAGAATCATGAATTCAAATATGCCTGTTCGTCCCTTGTAGCCGGTTTGCAGGCAGGCCGGACAGCCGGCGCCACGAAAAATTTTCTTGAGTTTAAGGTCATGAAGATCGTCGAGCGACAAACCGATACTCTCCAGGGATTCCTTGTCCGGCACGTAGGCTTCCTTGCACTCATTGCAAATCACCCTGACCAGGCGTTGGGCCAGAATGGCTATCACCGAAGAGCTGACCAGAAAACGTTCAATGCCCATGTCGATAAGACGCGTAACGGCACTGGCCGAATCATTGGTATGCAGGGTGGAAAAGACCAAATGTCCGGTTAAGGCCGATTGAATGCTGATCTCGGCTGTTTCAAGATCCCGGATTTCGCCAACCAGAATCACGTCCGGGTCCTGACGTACGATGGAGCGCAGTCCCTTGGCAAAGGTCAGATCGATTTTGGGATTCACCTGGATCTGGGCGATGCCGTTGATTTGGTATTCGACGGGATCTTCCACCGTAATGATGTTTATTTGTGGAGTATTGATCGTGCTCAGGGCGCCGTAAAGGGTGGTTGTCTTGCCGCTTCCCGTCGGTCCCGTAACCAGAATAATCCCATGGGGATTTCGAATCAGTCCGGCAAAAATCTTCAACCTTTCCTCGGACATGCCCAGGTCTGAGAGCCTCAACAACACGCTGGTTTTGTCAAGGAGTCGAAGAACGACCCGTTCCCCAAACGAGGTGGGAATGGTAGAAACCCGAATATCCACATTTTTATCCGCAATTTTGATTTCGATCCGGCCGTCCTGGGGAAGCCTTTTTTCAGCAATGTTGAGGTTGGCCATGATCTTGATTCGCGACACCAGGGTGGACTGAATGTGCTTTGGCGGTGACAACCTGTCGTAAAGAATTCCGTCGATACGGTACCGGATTTTGAGCGTGTTTTGATAGGGTTCAATGTGGATATCGCTGGCCCGCGCCTTGACGGCCTGTGAAAGCATCAGATTAACCAGCCTGATAATGGGCGCGTCGCTGGTCTCGTCCAATAGGTCCCCGGTTTCTTGGATCTGAGACATGATCTGTTCGCTGTCTTCGTCGCCATGCATGCCCTCAATGACCTGCTCTGCAGAGTCTCGCCCCATGTCATAGGCTGCATTGATGGTCGACAAGATGGCCGAATACGGCGCCAGTGCGATTTTGGCGCCATTCCATCCCAAAGCGAGACGCAAATCATCCAGCGGTTGGAAAATAAGGGGGTCGTTTACAACCACAACGGCGCCGTCATCGTCAATCCAGGGAATCATTTTGTATTTTTTGAGAAAATGGATCGGCACCTGTTTGGTAAAATCGGTCTTCAGGTCTTCCGGCGAAAGATCGGGCCAAAAGGGGATCCCGAATTGCACGGCAAGGCCTTCCAGCACGTCCACCTCCGACAACACCTTGCGGGTCACCAGAATCTCGCCGATTCTGCCGCCCTTTTCGTTTTGCAACTCGAGGGATTCGGAAAGAATGTCCGGGGAAAGGGGGGTTGTTTCCACCAGTATTTCACCAAGCAGCCTGTGAACCATTAGATTATTGTCCTTGAAATTCGAAAAAAGAACCACGAAAACACGAAAAACGTAAGTGTATAACCCTTTAAGAACCTGCCGGCCCCTGTCTGACTGAATGATCTTTAGATATATAATAGATACGGAAAAATAAAAAGACAACCACGAAAACACGAACCTTTCGTGCTTTCGTGGTCCATTTTTTTCCATGTTCGACCCGGCATGAACCGGCCTAATCAAGCGGCCCTTCTTCTGCCGCATTTGGTTCCTCTGTGGTCATATCCGGAGGCTCTTCATTGCGACCCCCGCCGTTTGTTTCGTCCCTTTCCATATCCGGCAGCCATTCCTCCACGGCGTCTGTGGGTTCGGGTTCAATTTTAAGTGTGGGACCAAGCACGGGTCTATCGTACAATTTGATCGCCCCTCCCTGCATTTGCGTAATGCCTTCGCGCCTCTCCTTGGACAGCCTGTCCGCCTCTTCGGGAGATTCCAGGACATGGGGGGTGATGAATATAAACAAATTCGTTTTGTTTCTGGCCTGTTGAAAAGACTTGAACAACCAGCCCATTCCCGGAATGTCGGAAAGGCAGGGAACGCCCGCGGTCCCACCACTGATCTGATCGCTGATCAGCCCTCCGATGACCAGGGTATGGGTGTCTTTCACCACGACCGTCGTATCCGCAGTGCGCTTTAACGTTGTGGGTCTTTCACCGGCTTCCGCCACCGTGCTGTACTCCTGAAACACCTTGAGCCGCACGTAACGCTCGCGATTGATTTGCGGGGTCAGTTTTAGTTTCACGCCCACATCTTTGTATTCATAGGTCTGATAATTCTGGTCTCCCGAGGCCTCTTTGGTCAGATAGGGGATGTTGTCTACGATCTGGATCTCCGCCTCTTCATTGTCCGCTGTGAGAATCTGCGGGGTTTGAAGGATGTGGACATCTGTATCTGATTGGAAAGCACGGGCGACTGCGCCAATAGAGGGAAACTGGATGCCTCCGATGGTAATGGCTTCTCCGAGGACCCCAAGACTGAATCCGTCAAGAGGAGTCAGGGTGGCGCTTGTAGGGTCGGGAAGGAGACCCGTTGGGCGGGATGCGGCAAACCCCCCAACGGTATTCCCCTGATAGGTGCCGATATCATCATCGCCGATGCGCCACTCCACGCCGATTCTAAAATCCTTGTCTGCCTTGACTTCCATAATCAGGGCTTCAATATAGACCATGGGGCGCGGGATATCCAGTTTATCGATCACATCGGTCAGCGCCAGATAATCCTGCTTGTTGGCCGTGATCACCAGAGAATTGGTGGCCTTGTCGGAGACGATCTGCACCTCCTTGGAGATCACCGGCGCAGCGCCTTTTGCTTGTGCGCCTGTCGCGTCTTTGGTGGGCAGACTGGTCAAGACCTTGGCAAGCTCTTCCGCATCGGCATACTGGAGATAATGAACGCGGATGTCTCCTGTTCCCCTTGGTGTTTCCTGGTCCAGCATCTGGATCAGTTCTTTGATTTTAAGGGTGTCGTGTTCGCTGGCACTGACGATCAAAGCATTCATTCTGTCGTCGGCAACGATTTTAACGGCAGGTGTTGCGGCCGCCACGGCTGCCGCTCTTATCCTGGCCGGCGCCCCCGCGGTCTGAAACAGCGTGGTCAGGGTTTTTGCAATGACGGCGGCTGTTGCATGTTCCAGAGGAATCAAAGAGACCTCCTCGCCGATTCCCACCACGTCAATGGCGCTGATAATACGCAACAACCGCTGAATATTGGACTCTACGTCCGTGACGATGAGCATGCCCGACGGTGGATATGACACCATGACACTGCTTTTGGATATGAGCGGGGCGAAAAGCTTCTTTAATTCATCCGGATTGGCATAGCTCAGGCGAATCAACTGCGTGATCACCTTGTCTTCCGGAATCCCCGCCTCTTCGCGAAGGCGGGTTTCAATGCTTTTGCCCCGGGCTTCGGTGGACGGTACGATTTTAATCACGTCTCCGGAGTCCACCGTGGTGAAACCATGGACTTCCAGCACCGATTCAAACACCCGGTATGCTTCATCCACGGAAATCTTTGTCGGTGAAATGATCGTAACCTTGCCCTTGACCCGGTTGTCGATAATGAAGTTTTTGCCCGTCACCTCACTGATGAATTTGACAAAAAGGAGAATATCGACATTGTCGAAGTCGATCGTAACGGATCGCTTGGGCGGTTCTTTTTTTTCGGGCGTCTTGTCCGGCGGCCGTACCGGCATTGCCGAACGCGCGTCGGCAGGCGGCGGTTCGCCTGCCGGGACCTCTGGGGCGGTCTGCGCCGGCGGTTGCGTGATTGGTTGTTGGACCGGCGCCGGTTGCCTGGCTATGGGAGGGCTTTGCCGAACGACGGCGGCATCGTTGGACCCGTTGTTTGTTCGCGCGGGCTTTGATGGTGTTTTTTCCGGCACTTCTTGCTCGGACACGCGAACCGCCTCGGCGATTCGACCCGTGCCCATCGCGAAAAAAACGAAGAGCAGCAAGCACGCAAGCTTAAGGCCAAGGCTAAGATTTTTCGGCGCTGTTGATGATTTTTTCATACTCCACGTGTCCGCGCAGGTTTTGCAGGTCTTCGTCCGTTTCAGCCCATTGCCGGGCTGCTTCATCCAGAGAAATAGCCTTTTTCAGGTAGAACAGGCTTCGGCCAATATCCTTCTGCTGGGCATGCAGACACGCCAAGTTGTAATATGGATCCACATAGGCTGCATTCGTGCGTATGGCTTTTTCAAGAACCTTTCGCGCCTCGGGCAGGTTTTTTTGTTGGATGTAAATGGTTCCAAGGTTGTTCAAGGCGGAAACCAGGTTGGGTGAGGCCTTAAGGGCCGCCTTATAAAGATCGATGGCTTCCCGCAGTTGCCCGTTCTTTTGATGATCGAGCGCCTGCTGATAAAACGTTATATTCGTGCCGGCCGCAGGACTCTTGGGGGTAGGGGCCGGCGCCCGAACGGGTTCGTTTACGATAAGAGGCGCCGTTTGGTTTTGTATGTCGGCAAATGAATGCTGTCGGAGCGGCTTGTCGCCCGGCTCAATCCGGGGAAAGGGAACCGGCTCAGGTTTCGGCGCCACGGCATTGTCCGCGCGCGAAGAGAGCGCATTGGAAGAGATGGGGGCGGAGGCGTTGATGGCGGCGCGATAAAAACCGGGTTTTTCATTCCGGAAGATGGACAGTGAATCGATGGATTGAAGCCATGAAAAGGCGGCAAAAGCAATCGCAAGAACAATAATTCCCAGCGATATCGATCGGTCGCGCTTGAAAACAAAGGAGCGCCTCGGCTTTCGAGGCCAGATGGCCGTGCACTTGCCGGCAAGGCGCTCTTTTTCCCGTTGGGCCTTTTTCAGGGCCTCATGAATGTAGCTCATGGCAGGTATCTTTTTTCAGCCTCTGTGGATTCGGTCATCACCATGCTTGGCCGTCAAAATCTGATTTTCGGTCAAGCGCTGATTGCCGCGCAAAGCAATCTATTTTTGCGTGTACCATATCCAACATGGTGTATGTCAAGGAAAAAACGGTACAATATCTTGTGCTGGAAACGGTTTGTTCACTAAGCGCAATCTATGCCATATCCGATATCTGGTAAAGCAAAGCCGTTGTCCCGCGATTAATCGATCCGTCCGGCGGGAGTCCGAAATCCAACTGGAACCGCATGATTTGCTCCCGCGTGGTGCGATCCAGAACCCCCTGCGGGTCCACCGGGTAGCCGATTTGTTTCAACATCCGCTGAATTTTGAAGACCGCCTCCTCACCCATTCCTTTTGCCGACCGGTCGCTTGCCGGTTGATGCGGATACACCCACGATATCTCGCCGTCCCAGTGGTTCAAAACAAAGTCTTCCGGTACGTGTCGATCCCGGCCGTTGGCGTCCTGAACAACGGCGCCGCCGGTCGTGACGCGCTTTACCAGCAGATATCGGATTGGCTTGTCCATGGGAGACCGTACGCGCATCCGAAAAGGCCGGGTGAACAGTCGGTAAAATTCAGGGGGCCCTTTAAAAGAAAAAACTCCGGGATAAACATCGCCGGTCGCCAAATCATTTTCGGCCTCTTGAACATTGAACAGTCTGAAAAGAGCAGCCAGGCTTGCCTTGTCGCTCAGCAATGCGCCGTCATGCCGTTGTCGGTCTTCAATCGGCCTCCTGACAAAAGGACCGTTCAAATTGGAGGGTGCGCCGTCCGGTTTGACGGTCCTTTGTTCGAACGCCCTGGTTTGAACCGTCGCCACCGTTTGAACCGCGGAGAAAAGCCCCGAAAGCCCGGCGCCAAGGCGTTGCCCCCCCCAAAGATTCAACAGGATAACGGCCATGACGGCCACGGCCGCCACCGGCGCGAGCTTTTTGGGAAGCCATTCCAACCGGGCCGTCCCCTGAGAAAAATTCCCGCGAATATCATCCATGGCCCTTCCGATGATGTGTCTGTCTATGGCGAATTGTTCCGTGCAGTAGGCCACAAGAAGGGCCCGATCACACAGCGCATTGATGCGTCTCGGATTGCCGCGTGAATATTTGTAAACGGCACGCACCGCGCCCTTGGTGAACGCCACGCGCCCACGGCTTCCGGCCACCATCAGCCGGTGTTCCAGATATCCCTGAACATCTTGACGTTCCAATGGTTTGAGAAAAAAACGCACGGCAATACGGTCGTCAAGCTGTTTGAGGTCCGGAGACGCCAAAAGCTCCGCCAGTTCGGGTTGTCCCACCAGAACGATCTGGAGCAGCTTTTCCCGCTCCGTTTCGAGGTTTGAAAACATCCTCAGTTGTTCCAGTGCTTTTTTTGACAGATTCTGAGCCTCGTCAATAATCAAAACCGCATTGCCGCCCCGTCTGAAGTTGGCTAAAAGAAACCGGTTCAGCAAGTCAATCTGTTGTTTTCTTGTCCGTGAAGCATCTCTATTTGGGATGCCGAATTCTTCGTTGATTGTTTCTAACAGCTCAACGTCGGAAAGCGCTGTATTAAAGATATATGCGGTCTTCAAAGAACCGTCTAGTTCGTTAAGCAATGTGCGACACAAAGTCGTCTTGCCGGTACCGACCCCTCCTGAAACAACCATAAAGCCTTTGCGTTCTTTGATTCCATAGCGCAGGTGGTTGAGGGCCTTGATGTGTTGGTTGCTTAAAAAAAGAAATCTCTGGTCCGGAGTCATTTTGAAGGGGTTTTCCGAAAGGCCGAAAAAAGCGGTATACATGCGATTCCCTTTCTCCCTACCTAAAGGCGTATTTCAGTTCTTGTTGTCGCCCTCTTCGTTGAATGCCGAGCGAAACGGAAGATCCGGATTGAAGTTGTTCGTACAAATTCATAATTTCATCCGGGCTTGCGATGGGATCTCCGTCGATGTTTTGAATAATGTCGCCGTTTCGCAGTCCCAGGCGGGTAAAAATGGTATTCGGCCTGATCTGACTGAGCATCAACCCATCCGCCTGGCCGTCCTTATAGTGGGGCCTTACTCTGACCTGGGACAGAAGTTCGGTGACATTTTCCAGAGATTTGTTGACTACCGTGCGATCCAGCGTGATCGTGGTGGCCTGTTGCGTAGTTGCGGGCAATCTGGACTGAATGGCCGGACGACTGAGTCCCGGCCTTGATGGGCCCGCCTCTTCTTCCATGGTCAGAATTTGATTTTTATCTCCAACCGCCAGGACGACTTTGCCCCTGAGGATCTTCAGAATCCGGGCATTCTGAATGGTATCTCCCACTTTGTAAAGGGTTTCGGATCTCTGCATTTTGTCCTGAATAACGGCCCTGGCGGTTTTTTCGTCACCGCTCACCGTGCCGAGAAGGGCGACCTTCAACTCCGTACGCTCCAAATCTTCCACACTAATTTCTTTTGGTTTTTCGGTAATTTCCTCGGGCCGGCCAAAAAGCCCTCTGTCAATAGCCGAGGCATAGTGGTTAAACGACCGCTTTGCGGGCTGCGTCATCGGCGTCATCGTGCCTTCGGTGGCCACGCGTTTTGTCTCGGTCTCGGTAAGTTTTGATCCCGCAAACGTGTAAAAAATATCAACACCCGAGTAGATGACAAAACTCAGAACCAATAAGTTGAGCAATGTGTACAAGTTTGAAAGTGTTCGATAGCGGCCGAGAAACATGGACATCTCTTTCTTATATGTAACACTTCATTGCGCAAAAACGATGCGGGGTTGTGCCAATGTTCCCCGAACATTCACGATAAAACGACCCTCTTCCAGACGTTTGGTCAAAAAACTCACGGCATCAAAAAGCGCTCTTTTTTTCGTTAAAAAGTCGGCGGACGGCTTCACGGACACCATCAAATCAAGACTGCTTCGGTCGAAAACCGAATCCAGATAAATGGTGCCGGAGGCGGACGCATCCATTTGTCTTCCACCGAGATCGAACCCGTTTACAATGAGCTGTTGGCCGTCGAGAACCATTTGGACATTTATGCGATGGAAATCCATGGACTGGAGATCCATAAAAGGTTCCACAAAAAAGATCCTGCCATCGACAACCGAAAACTTTCCTTGTCCCTCACCCCGCAAAAAGCCCCCTTGGGTCCAATCGTAAGTCAAGGCGCCGTCCATGGTGCCGGAACAGTTCCTTTTGAATTTTTCTTGCAGGGCCTTATATAAACCCAATTGCACACCCGAAACCTCAATATCTGAACTATAGGGGCCATGGAAGTTGTATTGGCCGGATGTAACCACCCCTGTGATCGTTCCACCGTAGGCTTCACAGGCGAACCTGACGGCAGGTTTTCTCAGGGTCAACGTCCGCAGGCTAGGCATTATCACGAAACTATCTGCTTTGAAAAGAATATTTCCTGGGTCGTTCTTATATTCCAGGTCGGCGCGTTCGGCCCGCAGACCAAAAGGCAGGGCAGGGCGAATCTTTTCGATTTTCAGCACTACGCCGGGTTCTATTCGGCTCGCCAACGCTTCCAGGTATCGATGAGCTGTTTTACGAGGAAAACATATATACAGCGAAACAAGAACAACTAAGACGCCGAAAATACCGTACCCAAGCCATATTGTGCGCTTTTTCGTAAATTTATTCGAAAAAACTCTCATGATTGCAACAAAAAAGCGGCGCCGATGCATATCAACGCCCGGAACAGGCAAATCCGGGGAGATGCATTGTTGGGGGCCGCCATATCAGAACTCCGGATACAAAAATCCCGGATTGCTTTTGTCGCTTTGCGCCCCGATCGCAAAAATCTTTCCGGATTCGGATGGCCGGGGCTAAGCGGGTTGAACCGTGGAAATCTGCATGGTCGAATCCACATAACCCTGTCTTTCTTGGTGCTTCTTGATGGAGAGTCTTTTTATCTTGATGATGTTTTTTGGGTCTTCAATACGATACAGATACTCATAAAGTTCGGCCATGGTGATTCCTTGAAACTGCATTTCAACCGATGAGATTTTAAAATTGCCTTTTGCCTGGGATGTGGACGGTTTGATATATTTTATCCGATCTTTCAGGCCGACTTGGCTTGCCTCTTTTTCAAGAAGGGTAAAAAGGCTGAACCCTTGACCCCTGCCGGACAAGGCGCTTGCCACATCGCCCGAACTGCCTTGAAGAACCCGGTACTCTTGGCTCAACAACAACAGCTCTTCAATGCGCTGTTGGCCCGTTTGGATGTTTCTCTCCAATGTGGTCTTGGCTGAAAGCGCCGGCAATATCAAAAGGTTCATCAGCAAGAAAATCCCAACAAAGGAAGCGCCTGCGCCGACGATGAGCTTTTCACGCCGAGCCAGTTTAATATTAATCTTTTTCATTTGTGCTCCATCACTATCTCAAAACGAATTTGATTCGTCTTGCTGTCGAGTTGTGCCGAGGCAATCGACACGTTTTTCAAATAGCTTGATTTTTCCAATCCGTTCTTGATTTCATCAACCGTATTGAAGGTGTCCGTCAATCCTTTGAGGCGGATTCGCTGTTCATCCATGACGAGACTCGAAGGGTCCACGTCGGCTGTTTTGGGAATACGCAAACCAATGTCCCTGAGCACATCGACTGTGGCTCTCTGAACCACGGATTCCGCCGGAAAGAGCAAGGCTTCTTTCGCCTCTCGAATCTTCACTTTCATCTGGTGGACCGGATCGACGATACGTTGCACGTCCGGGAAAGTCTCTTTGAACACGGCGTTGACTTGGGACTGAATGTGATCGTTTTGTTTCTTCAATACATAGTAGTCGGCAAAATACCGACCTAAAAGCGCCAACAGAATGACTCCCGCGTAAATAGCAACACGCCGGGCTTCAGTCTTGAGTTGTTCATATTTTTTTGCTTTTTGGAATCTGCCGACCCGGAAGTTGAATCCGTTCCTGTTCTTTTGTTCGCGCAGTGCAAGGGCAAGCGCACCGTTCATGATCGGCGGATTCCAATCGCCCGAGGTCTCAGGGTCAAATTCCAGCTCCCTGTATTTTGCCAAATCAAGCACTTCTACGGGCTGTTCGAAATATTCGCCCAGGATTTTATCCAAACCGGAGAACAAGGCCCCGCCTCCGGAAAGCACCAATTTTTCCGGAACGGCTTCCCTCATGGCTTCGTACCGGAACGCGTGGAGCGTGTTGCCGAGCGACCGACAAAAAGATCTGATAATGGGGTCGGCAATCTGCAAAAACTTACTTGCCTTATCTTGACATTTCAGTACTTCAGCTTCCGGTTTGCCGATCTTTTCGGCTTCGGCAATAGCCTCGGTAAGCATGTCCCCCCCGAAGGAAAAGGAACGGACCAAAACGACGGCGCCGTCTATCAACAAAACGGCTGAACTTGTTCGCGAACCGATATCAACAAAAAGAATTTTGGAAGTGTCGGTTCGGTCCTTGGAAAGTTGTATGGCTGTTGCCACGCTGTCTATGTCGATGACATCGGGGTCGAGGCGGAGATTTGCCAGCTGTCCCAAATATTGTTCCAGGGCGGCTTCCTGGACCGAGGCTGAAAGAACCCTTGTTTCTGTGCCGTTTGCCGCCATAACGTAATCGGTGGCGATGGTTTCGACGGGAAAAGGCAGCATGGGTTCGAGTTCAAACCCGATGGTCTGCGAGATCTTTTTTCTGTCCTTAAACGGCATGGTCAGGTTACGAAAAGAAACCCGGTCCGTTCGATAGGAGGCATTGCACCCTGATCCCGTCAAGGACATATCCTGTAAAAATGCCGCGAGTGTCGCCTCAACCCCATCCTTGGGGTCAATGTCCACGTGCGCGCAAGAAGTCACCCTGTACCCTTTTAAGCCTGCTATCACCTTGACGGCCTTGATGGAAGCGTGACCAATGTCCAATCCGAGCGTGCTTTCCGGCATGGTTATTCCACCCTCCGGGACAACATCTGAATATCCCCATTATCGGGATTTCGCCTCACCACGGAGACAACCTTTTTTTTGGCATCGCCGAACCGCCCCGAACCCACAATTTCAAAATATGTGCTCCGGGCCGATGCCAAATCAAGCAGGTTATTGTCTATCTTGTCCTTGAACCATTCCCAGTTTTCCAACTCGGCCTCTGTGGCATCTTCACGAAACCCCGCCAGTGTCTCACCATCGTAGTCATTCGACAATGCCGCGAGAACCACGGACTCTGCGGTGTTGACGTTGATCTGAGGTTTTTCTTTATCTGCAAAAACAGTGATGCACCGTCCAATGCCGGGTTTCTCGTCGTTCCCGTAAAACAGCTCTGGAGTTATGCCCTTGACCAAAAGCAGTTCTTCCGGGGCATCCATGGGCCCGTTTTTACAATGATACGGTTTTTCCAGGGACTGATAGTAATCATCTTCCGCGCCGTGCAGTCTGTGGAAGTCGTCGTCGCCGGCCCTGTCGATCCAGTCCATCGTGGAATCCAAAATCGTGCTGACCGTGGTTGAATCCAGGCCAAACGCATCCAGGTTCAACAACCTTTCAAATACGCGTTTTACCTTGTCATTGTCAACGACCAGGTTGATGGGGATTCTGCCTGACAAGTCGTTGATTTTCAATTCAAAGGGGCTGTCCCCCGACGGTTCTTCCAAAACATCGTCCATGGACGCCGCGTTTTGCGTGTCGGCCCAACTGTCTTGGAGAGAATCAAATTCCGGTGGATCCGCCTTGAGAACAGCAGAACCATGAGAAATCGCCGACTTGGCCGCATACAACGCCTTGAGGCCATGGGCGATATTGCCGGCGGAGGTGACCTGGGTGCGCATGTTCCGGTTAAACTCCAGTGATAAAGCGATAATGAAGGTAACAGCCATGATGGTCAGAATCAACGCCACACCACGCTCGTTTTTATGGTCGTCTTTATCAAGCATGACCTTTTTAGTCAGGCTTACCAAGGCGGCGCTCATTCCCCTTCAGTCCCTTCACCTGTGATAGCCGGCAATGCAATACCGGTGGTAAACGGTATCGGCGTTTCAGGGTTTGACGGGTTGACAAAACCCAGTGAGATGGACACCATGCGAGGCATTCCTTCCTCAGGGTCCCAACCATCCTGTTCTTCATCTTCAGGCCCCACATATTTGAACGCAACAAAAGCCAGGTTATTGCATAACGGAAGTCCGTCCAAATCCTCGTCCCGATTGTCTTCCCAAAGGGTTTGTTCGCTTCGAAAAAGAGTGAGAGCGCCGGACCTTTCGTCTTGTTCAACGTAATAACGGATTGTGACGAGGTTCCACGGGTGATCTTCCTCGCCAAAGACAATGTATGCGCGAGAAGGGAAAAGCATGGAATCGGCGCTCTGACCTCCCAAGTCGTCGTCTTTGCCTTCAAATTTAGGGTATTGCTCGTCATCATCAAATATATTTTGTTGCTCCCCCGAAGGGCCGGCTGCGCCTTTTGCCGGCACATAGACCGATTCGAGATCCTCCAGCATCCTTTCCAAGGCGGTTCGGGCCATGTAATAGATCTCGGCCTGAGCCTCGGTTTCGCTGACGATACGAAACGTTCCCGAGTAGGAGGCAAATACGGTCGACAAGACGGTGCCGAGAATCATGATGGCCACCAGAACCTCCAAAAGGGTAAAACCGCTGAAGTCCCTGTTGCCATGAAGGCGTCGCCGTTTCATGAGTTTTCCCCGGGTGAAAAAATATCATAGACAAGCTCAAATTTGTATATGTCCCGATCCGTCCAAAAGACGGTCAATGCAATCGTTTTTAAATATTCGCCGGGGTTTTGGTCTTCGTTATCGGAAACGTAACCGACCTCCGCCTTCCAACGATAGGCTGTCCCCGTGTTGTCATCGACGTCGGCTTCCCACTGATATCCGGGAAAATCGTCGCCGAAATCCCCCGAGCCCGAACCAAGATCCTCCGGTTTCATCGTTTCAAACTCGGCCATCTTGCGCTGGGCAAGAAAAGCCGCCGTGGTGGCGAACTTTGCCTCGCCGGCCAAAGAAACACTTTGAGACTGAGACCCCAATGCAGCCACCAGGGCCATGGCAATAATCGCCACGGCTACCATGACTTCCAAGAGGGTGAATCCAAAATCATTCGGATGTGCCCTAAAGTTCAACATATTCGTTATAAATTTTGACGGTGCCCAGAAAAGGGCTTATCACAAGCGAACAAACCCTGTCGCCCTTCGTCCCCAGGTGGATGGCTGCGTATTCCACATAGCCTTTTTTGTTGAATCGGATTACGGCGCCCCCGACGCTCTTCGGTTCTTTTCCCCGATGGGCGACATCAATGATGTGGACATTTCCCGGCAATTCAAAGGCATTATCTCGGACATCCGACTGCTCTTCTTCAGTGATGCCGGTCCATTCTTCCCAATAACGGCGGGAGCCTATATCAAAGTGTAATTGGTAGTCTTTTTGTTCCCGAATGGCTTTTTCCTTCAATGTCTTAACCGCACCGACCATGCGGCGTGTGGCGGTCTTGAGATCGTCCGACACGAATGCATATTGAATCCGCGGCATAGTCAGAGCAAGCATCAAGCCGATGAGGAAGATGACCACGGTCAGTTCGATCAGCGTGTAGGCGGCGGCGTTGTTCGTGTGGTGGAAGGGTCTTTTGGGGACCCAATTGACGCCGACCCGGCCTGCGAGCCGACCAGCCAAGCTATCCTTCCAATTCCCAGTTGTTGATATCGGCATTCTCGTCCTCGCCGCCGCCCTGTCCGTCTTTGCCGTACGAACTCAGGTCGAAATCCCCGTGGACGCCCGGCGACAAATAGACAAATTCATTGCCCCAGGGGTCTTTCGGCACCTGCCCCTTTTCCAGATAGCCTCCCTTGCGCCACTGTTTGGCAAGCGAACCAACCGACGGGGCTTCAACCAATGCCTGAAGGCCCTGTTCCGTTGTGGGGTAAGATCCGTTGTCGAGTTTGTACAACTTCAGAGCTGTTTCAATGCTTTCAATCTGTATTCTGGCCTTCATCCTTCGGGCCTCTTCCGGTCTGCCCATGATCCTGGGGATGATCAGGCCCGCCAGAACCCCCAGAATCACAATAACAACCATCAATTCAATCAGGGTGAAACCTCGCCGGTCAATCAGGGTGAAACCTCGCTGGAGATTTCTTTCCTTAAAGTTCATTGCCGAACCTCCTCGTTATATCTATTCATTTGTTGTAAAATTTCAGCGTCTTTAACATTCCGGGAGTCCAGAGGTTATCGGATTTCAATTCAGGTACCTGTTCGAGCCCGCCAAAACCCCTAAACTATCGCTTTAACAATATCATCAAATAATGAAGATTTTATGTTTCCTGGACGTCATTCCGATGTGTTTAATAAAACGGTTTCCTTATCGTATCATCTGGTTCATTTCGAAGATAGGCAGCAGGATGGCCACCACAATGAAACCGACGAAAACCGCCATGACCAAAATCATGATGGGTTCAAGCATGGAGGTCATTGCCATGATCTGTGATTCAACATCTCTTTCATAGGACTCTGCAATTTTTTGCAGCATGGCCTCAAGTTCCCCGCTTTGCTCCCCTACGGATATCATCTGGACTGCAATCGCAGGAAACCAGGGGCTCTGTCCCAGGGGAACGGCAAGACTTTTCCCCGATTCGATGTCTTCACACGCCTTATCGATGTCTTTTGCTATGACCACATTATTGACGATGTTTTTCACGATTTCAAGGGCTGTGAGAAGCTGAACGCCGCTTTCAAGAAGGGTGCCCAGTGTTCTTGCAAACCGACCCAGCGCGATTTTTTGATTGATAGGACCAAAAATCGGAAAACGCAATATTATCCGATCCCACACAGGACGCCCTTTGGGGGTCTTGATGAAGTGTTTGGCAGAGACAAACGCCGCAACGCACAGCAAGACGACAACCCACCAGAATAACTTAAGAAAATCGCTTAACGAAATGAGCATTAACGTTGGCAGCGGCAGGGTTTGTTTCATTTCGCTGAAAACTTGTGTGATATTGGGAACAATGAAGGCGACCAGGAAAAATAGAACCACGCTGCCCACAAAAGACATGAAAATAGGATAGGCCAGAGCAGCCTTGAAACGGCCCCGCAAGGCCTCTTGATGTTCTCCGTATTCCGCCAGGCGCCCCAATACCACATCCAGCGATCCCGACGCTTCCCCGGCTCGAACCATGTTTATATATACATTTGAAAACAACTTTGAATGCCGGGACAGAGAAAACGCCAGACTGTTTCCTTCGTTTACAGACTCTTTAATCTGGGCCAGGTGCTTCTTGAACAAAGGATTGGTTATTTGCGCCAACAGAGCTTCCAGGGCGCCCACCAACGGCACGCCTGCGGCCAGCAGAATAGACAACTGCCTGGTCATCACCGAAATTTCTACGGGTTTGACTCTCTTGAACAGGGTTGAAACAGAAACGCTTGCCGACGACGGCCCGGTCGATTTAAGACCCGAAATGGTTTCTTTGACTTCCACGGGGAAAACGCCGGATCCCCGCAGCTTCTGACGGGCCGTGACGGCGCTGTCGGCGTCAATGATTCCGCTCGCGCTTTTCCCTGATGCGTCCAGGGCGGTATATTCGTAAACCGGCATATGACACGAATGACCTTTGTACGCCAAGGCCCCGGCGAAAGCGGGTAACCGCATCATTGACCAGGACCGACACGCGTACGTGAAAGGCCCACGAATTTGCCCGTGGGCATCAACGAACATATAAATCAAATCTATCAACACCAACAACAGGTGTCAACAACGCCAAGTATTCCTGATTGCCTTTGGGGCCCAAAACAGGGGAAGCAACGACTTGCTTCTGGAAAAAACAGAGCTTTTCAAACACCCGGGCAAGGTCGTTAATCACGTTGTGGTGTAACGCAGGATCTCGCACCACGCCGCCTTTTCCCACCAACCCTTTCCCCACTTCAAACTGAGGCTTGATGAGACATATAATAAGGCCGGTCTTTTTTAAAAAATGTCTGACACGCGGTACCACGAGCTTGAGCGAAATGAATGAGACGTCAATACATGCCAGATCAAAGGATTCGGGAAGGCTTTTTCTATCAAGATAGCGGATGTTGGTTCGTTCCAAAAGGTGAACCCGGCAATCCGTTCTGAGCTTCCAGTGAAACTGACCATAGCCTACGTCAACGGCGGTAACATGCGCTGCGCCGTGCTGGAGCAAACAATCCGTAAATCCGCCGGTTGAGGCCCCCACATCGAGGCACCGCAAACCCTTGACGTCGAGTTGAAAACGGCGAAGCGCGGCTTCAAGTTTCAAACCGCCGCGGCTTACATAGGCAATATCGTTGCCGGTGATACGGATGCCGGCGTCTTCAGGCACATAGGTTCCGGCTTTTGTGATGCGCCGCCCCTCAACCAGGACCTGACCGGCGAGAATAAGCCCGAGTGCCCGCCTGCGGCTTGTGGCAAGCGTCCTTTCTACAAGCAGAACGTCGAGTCTTTTCTTTTTCTTTCCCACGTCAAAGGTTGTGATTGTGATGAGGGGCGTCGGCCAATGACCGTGAAGATCCGAGGGACAACCTCGCTTGCGACGATATTTGCACACGGCGTTCGCCCAACAACATGCCGGCAGCCGCTTTTTCAATGCCGTCTACATCAAGTCCGTGTTTTTTGCGCAATACTTTCTGCGAACCATGGGGAACAAACATATCACGGACGCCGAGGCGCAAAATCCGTTTTACCGCAACCCCTTGATCCGCCAAACATTCTACGACGGCGCCTCCAAAACCTCCATCAACGACATTTTCTTCCACCGTAACGATATGTGGAATTTTCTGAGCCATAGAGACGATCAGATCCTCGTCCAAAGGCTTGATAAACCGGGCGTTCACCACGGTGCTGGAAATCCCTTTATTGAGCAACCGATGCGCTGCTTCGAGTGTCGGGATGACGGTTGACCCGATAGCAAAAAACACCAGGTCGGATCCTGAAATCAGGACCTCGGCCTTGCCGACGGAAACGGATTGAGGCTGCCCGGTCAGGGGCACCCCGAATCCACAGCCCCTGGGATATCTGAGAGCAATCGGCCCCGGGTGCTGAACGGCTGTTTTTAGCATATGCTGCAGTTCGTTTTCATCTTTTGGGGCCATGACAACCATGTTGGGCATAGTACGCAGGTAGCACAGATCGAACAAGCCGTGATGGGTCGGGCCGTCTTCGCCGACAATGCCGCCACGATCCAAGGCAAAGACCACGGGATGGCATTCCAAACACACATCGTGAAGAATTTGGTCATAGGCCCGCTGAAGGAATGTTGAATATATGGCCACAACCGGCCGAAAACCCTCTGTGGCCAACCCGGCTGCAAACGTCACGGCATGCTGTTCTGCAATGCCGACATCGAAGAAACGATCCGGAAAGGCCTCTGAAAAAGCCGCAAGACCCGTGCCTTCGGGCATGGCGGCCGTGACCGCGACGATTCTGTCATTTTTTTCAGCTAATCGGGTCAGTGTCGACCCGAAAACCTCCGTGTAACTCGGGAGATTGTCTTCCGAACAAACCCCGTTGCCGGTTTTGATTTCAAAAGAACCAACACCATGAAAATACGTAGGATTTATCTCTGCAGGGGGATAGCCTTTCCCTTTTTTGGTCAGCACGTGAAATAGAATCGGCTTGTGCATCTCCTTCACGTTTTCAAGCGTATCAATCAAATGATCCAGTCTGTGACCCTTAATGGGTCCGAAATAATTAAAATTGAATGCCTCAAAGAGCATTCCCGGTGTGACGAAGGCTTTGAAAGACTCTTCCGACCTTTTGGCCAGATTGTACACATCGTCACCGAACCTGGGCAAAGACTTGAAAAAATCCTTGAGTTCTTCTCTAACGGCCACGAAGTGCTTTGCCGACAGCTTCCGGCTCAAAAAGGAAGACAATACGCCGACATTTTTTGCGATCGACATTTCATTGTCGTTCAAGACCACAATGAGATCCTTGCGCAGGTCTCCGGCCTGGTTTAACCCTTCGTAGGCAAGCCCCCCGGTCATAGACCCGTCACCGATGACGGCGATAATCTTTGCCGTGTCGTTTTTCAGCTCTTTGCCGCAGGCCATGCCAAGCGCCGCAGAAATGGACGTGCTGGCATGACCGGTTGAAAAGGCATCGTGAGGGCTTTCGCTCATGCGGGTAAAACCGCTCAATCCCCGGTATTGTCGTATGGTATGGAATCGATCTTTTCGTCCGGTAAGTATTTTGTGCGCATAGGCTTGATGTCCAACGTCCCATATGATTTTATCGGTCGGCGAATCGAATACATAGTGCAAGGCTATCGTCAACTCGACAACCCCCAGGCTGGGAGCAAGATGACCGCCGGTCTTGGAAACAGTCCGGATAATCATATCGCGGATTTCCTTGGCAAGCTCCGGCAGATCGGAACGGTCCAATTTTTTGAGATCTTGGGGCGAGTCAATTTGGGCCAAAAAATTCACGGCATCCTCTCATCAAGGTGTTGATTCTCTAGCATGTTTATTCACTATATACAATTTGCGTACCAAAGTACGTCGGCACGCCCCCCGCCTGGCATCTCCGGCAAACTCGGCAGCCGGTGGATCCGGGCATAAAAGCCGGGTTCGGATAATATGTTACCGATTTCTATAAACAATGTGGTGGGCCAGGGATGCCAGGGCTTTGCCCCTATCTCCGAAGATGCCCAATTCCCTCAAAGCACGTTCCGCCAAGCCCTGAGCCTTGGCTTTGGCTTTTTCCAGCCCCAGCACCGAGGGGCCGGTGGCCTTTTTAAGTCTTTCATCACTGCCCACGGGCTTTCCGATAATGCTTGCATCTCCTTGAACATCAAGCACATCATCGACAACTTGAAAAGCAAGGCCGATGTGAACGCCGTAGGCACGTAAAGCCGCCACCTGTTGGGCATTGCCGCCGCCAAGGACGGCGCCGGCCCGCAAAGAAGCCTCAATCAAAGCGCCGGTTTTCAGCCGTTGCAATGTTTTGAGGTCTTCCCAGGAAATGTCTTTGCCTTCACACGCCAGGTCCAACATTTGCCCTTGAACCATTCCGGCCGCCCCGGCCGCCCGGGCCACAAAATAAATGACCTGAAGACATGTGGCGTCCGTGATGTTACCGATTTTATCCCGATACCGGCCGGCCAATACCTCAAAAGCCGCCGTCAGCAAGGCGTCGCCGGCCAAAATCGCAGTGGCCTCCCCGAATACCTTATGGTTTGTAGGTTTGCCGCGGCGAAACCCATCATTGTCCATGGCCGGCAAATCGTCATGAATCAGAGAATACGTGTGTATCAGTTCCAGCGCACACGCCGTATCCATGACCGCCGCATCGGAACCGCCGACCGCCTCTGCGGCGGCGATGCACAAAATCGGCCGCAGTCGTTTCCCGCCCGCCTCTACGGAATAACGCATGGCCTCCACCAGCGCGCCGGGGTGGGAATCGAAACGACCCCACAGGCATTCCAGGGCGGCATCCACCTTGCAGCGCTTTTCATCCAGGTACCCGGTTAAATCGAACATGAATATTCTTTTAGCGCCGGATTCATAAAGAATCCCGCGAGACGTTGCACGGTTTCAGCCCCTTATATGACTTCACTGCCGGAGCCCATGTCCGGGGGCGGGGAGGGGGAATTTAACTCCCCGTTTCTTTGTCGTTATGGTCAGGTCCTTCGTCCGGCGAAAAAGGGCTTTCATGGACGACTCCCGCCTCATCCTGCAGCAGCAAAGAGACTTTCTTTTCGCTTTCATCCAGCTTTTTGGCACAAAACCGTGATAATTTGATGCCTTCTTCAAATTTATTTATAGCCGCATCCAGGCCCATCTCACCAGCCTCCAACTCCTCAACAATAGCCTCGAGCCGCTTTATGGCGTTTTCAAACGTCTGCTTTGCCATCGCTTACTCCTTTGCAGCGAGAGTTCGGCGCTTTTGGGGGCTAAACGGCTATCCGGCGCCGATGGCTTTCAAAGGAAATCGGCGCCCCCGGCACAGAGCGGCCCCCGAGGGGTCTTTCTCAACCCCGAGTCTTTGCCGGAGGCGTTGATTTGCTTTCCACCCGACACACCATGTCGCCTTTTGCAACCTTGACCGCTACCTGCTCCCCCACGTTTACTTGTTCCACATCTTTGACAATGGTCAGACCGGGAAGGGTTCGGGTAACACTGAACCCCCTTTCCAGAACCGCCAGGGGATTCAACGCATTAAGCTTTCCGGCGACAACTTGGAAATCGTTTTTTCTTGAATCACATAGGTTGATTACCGCAAACCGAAGACGTTGTTGAGACCGATCAAGGCGATTGTCCAGTTCTTTTAGGGTCGCGCGAGGACCATGGCGAACCAGGGACATACCGGCAAAACCAAACCGGTTTGCGGTATGCGCCAAAAAAGCCACACACGCCCTTTGCGCCCTAGCCGACAGGTCATCTATCCTGAGTCGCCAATCCACAATCTTTCTGCTGGGATGCACCAACCTTGCCGTCAGGCTGTGAACTTGGCCGCCCAATGATTCCAGCCGGCGCCCCATGGCGCGGGCAAGCCTTATAACCATGGCATCATTTCGAGCCAGCAAAAAGGATTTTTCGGGCACAACGAGTTCGGCTGCGGCCGAAGGCGTCGGGGCCCGAAAATCGGCGACCAGGTCTGCGATTGTGTAATCCGTTTCATGCCCGATGGCTGAGACTACCGGGATGTTACAGGAAAAAATCGCCCTGGCGACTTCCTCGGAATTAAATGCCTGCAAATCTTCGAGTGAACCGCCGCCCCGGGCCAACACGACCACATCGGCGGTCTGTCGTTGACCCAACAGATCAAAAGCGTGCACGATTTCTTGGACAGCCCCTTGCCCTTGAACTTTTGCCGGCGCGATCTCAATGGCCATGTTGGGAAAGCGGCGTTGCGTGACGTGCAAAAAATCCCGGATAACCGCCCCGGTAGGCGATGTGATAACGGCGATATGTTGGGGCAACAACGGAAGAGGGCGCTTATGGGTCTGGTCAAACACGCCCTCGGATGAAAGCTTGGCCTTGAGTTGTTCAAAAGCCACCTGAAGCGCACCCACCCCTCCGGGCTCAACATATTCCACGATAATCTGGTATATGCCCCTGGTCTCAAACACATTAATCCGGCCCATGGCAATGACGGCCATGCCGTCTTCAAGCCCGAACTGCAATTTTCGACCGTGGCCACGAAAAATGACCGCGCTGATCCGTGCGGTTTCATCCTTCAGCGTGAAGTAGAGGTGCCCCGACACCGGTTGTCGTAAATTGGAAATTTCCCCGCTGACCCAAACGAAAGGAAAGGCCTCTTCAAGAAACCCTTTGATGTTTTGTGTCAATTCACTTATGGTGTAAATGCGGCGTTCCGGCAATGACCACGCATCGTTCATAGATTCACATATACCATAGGATCCAAGGTCCCACAATTTCTTTTTCGCGCGGCCTATAATAGCTAACTTGCCAATAATAATAGTTATTTAAATGTTTTCGCAAATGTATTTGATCGATCCCGTGTTGGATAAAAACCTTTTATGTTCCGCTGAAAATCTCGCAATTTGAAAGGGCTGATGAACAAAAGAATAAAAAAAGAGCTGGAAACCCTGGGCGAACGAACGGGGGAGCGTATCGGGCAAGCGATTTCCAAAGATGGTGAGGCAAAGGCGGCTCGAGTCGGCAAAAGGCTGGGGGAAAGCGTGGGCGAGCACATGGAACGCGTTCACGAGAGATTGGAAAAAGAGACCGTCACCAAGCAAGAACAGCTCGGAGTTGGTGGTAAGCTCGGCACGGCGCTCGGGGTTCTTGGAAAAAACCTGGTTGAAAAACGCTATGGCATTCTCGGTAAACTGGCCGGAGGCGGAAACCTGGTTTCCGATGGCCGCATCTTGGGCGCTAAGGCTGAAAAGATGGTCAAACGCGCGGTAAGGTCCGGTGTCGAGCGCCTGGGAAAGCGCTCGGATGATGCCGAAAAAACGGTTTCGAATAAAAACCCGAAAAAAGATAACGTCTGATAATATATATTATGTAAACTTTTAACCAACGGCGTCTTTTACCTCTTTCGCACCCTATTGAACCTGTTCTCCTTCCTGTTCTCGTGTCCGGGCGTTTTCACATCTACATGTCCAAATTCAACATGACCCTTACAGCCGGTTTGATATAAATGCCTTCGAGATCCATACCGTTCAGACCGTCCGTCAACAGTCTGAGTTTTTCCGCAGATCCGGCGCCTTTGTCGATTAAAAGAAATTTTTGCCCCTTAATGCGGCATACCCCGCCTTTTGATGGGTAATCCAAGGTTTTCAGATCATCGTATCGGACGGTAACGCCCAGCATTCGTAGGATGTCTTCTAGGTATGCGCACAATCTTTCCGATTCCATGCAATCCATCAAGAAGCGGGTTTGAAGTTTCCGGTCGTTTTGGGGAGGCGTAGGTGCTGGGGAAACTGGGCCAGAAAAAAGTCGTCCGTCATGCCTCCGATAAAGTCCCTTGCGATCTCCGGATAAGTGGCATCGGCCGTATAATGCGCCGACATGCCATCCAAATACTCAGTAAAAATAATGGAAGTCCTGTTTTTTCTTTCCAAATCGCTTATAAATTGTTCAAATAAAGCATTAAATAGGTGTTGTACTGCGCCGGGATTCGGCTTTATTTTTTGATTCATATAGATGTGACTCAAGTTAAAACGTTTCAAACAGGCCAGGGCCTCAGAGGTCTCGTCGCTGAAGGCGATATAAGGCTTGTTGAGGCTGTTTGTGATGAGATCTATTACCAAGCGATATACGATCGTGCCGTTGGTGTTCCCAAGGTGCGCCACCGCTTGTTCAGGCAGTTGGTTTCTCGTGATAAGATTCAGGCGGATGGCGTCTTCGATATCCCTGCCGATATAGCTGATGGTGTCGGCCATGCGTACGACACAGCCTTCCAGGGTCGTAGGCGTAAGCAACAATTCTGGATCCTGCGTTTTTGCCGCAATTTGTTCATCCAACACTTTAAAGGTCTTGTCTGGTGTCGGGCGCAGTTCTTTGGCATGGATTTCACCGTCGTGGCACAATATGCCGTCAAGGGTTTGGAGGGAAAGGTTCAGCCCCGTGCCCTTTCGTTCGATCTTGTCCAACGCCCTGACGCTTTGAACATTGTGCAGGTAAGGGCCTATGCCGGCGTTTTCGCAAAGCTCCGACAGATATTTTTCCCCGTCATGCCCGAATGGGCAGTGTCCGATATCGTGTCCCAGGGCAACGGCCTCAATAAGGTCTTCATTCAGGCCCAGAAAACGGCCGATGGTTCTCGATATTTTCGAAACCAGTTGGACGTGAAGAACCCTGTGGGTAATATGGTCGTTGTCGACCAGGTAGAAAACCTGGGTTTTATCGATATACCGCGTATAGGCCAGGGAGTGCAGAATGCGATCGGAGTCCACGGCATAGTCTTGGCGATGGCCTTGCTCAATCAGCGGTTCAGGAACCCGTCGCAGCGCTTGCGTTGTATAGGCCGCAAATGGTGAAAGAAACTGCTTCTCACGATCGTTCAGCGATTCCTTGAGGCGTTTCAGTCTGTGCAATTCAGATTTCCTCCCGTTCGATCATGTTGTCTATCATATGGTAATAGTCCATACCGGCCTGCCTAAACCCTTCCTTGCCGTATTTCAAATTCAGTTCAAATACGCCGAATCGGCCGTTGTGCACATACAGATCGAGCCCTACGTCATCCAGGCGGCACAAACGGGCGACATGCACGGCAAACGCAACCCCCGCCTTTGGGATGTCGGCAAAACTGATGACCGCTCCTAGCGCTACATTCGTACGAAATTCATCGCCTTGTGCAATACGCCAATATGCATGCACGGCACGCCCTCCGATAACGATCACGCGCAGATCGCGGTCTACAGGCAGGTACTCCTGTATATAAGCCGGCCCGCCGGTGCGGATGTATTCGGCCAGTTCAGCGACATTTCTTATGAGATAAACCCCCCTGCCAAGCGCCGAACCGCGTGCCACCTTTCCAATGAACGGGAAGGCAAAGTGGTTGAGGATTTTGGATTTCTGGTAATTTCCATAAAAAATGCGGGTTCTGGGGTGCGCAATATCCAGTAGTTCAAAAAGCGCTGTCTGTTTGATCTTGTCTTGGGCGTATTTGTACGTATGGTAGCTCGGAAACGTACGTTTCCCAACGGTGTCAAAAATGTCGGCGTAAAAGGCCGTGGGATAATAGACAACGCTGCTATTCCTGATAAGCTCCAGCTGCCAGTCCTCATAATCGGAGAGATTGGTTCGAAGGCCCAACGTAAGGACGTTTTTACAGGAACGCAACCGGCTCTCGATGGCAATTTTTTTTGTGTTCAGATGGGCCTGTGACAAACGAAGGCTCCTCGGTGCAAGAAATGTCAGTTGAATAACCAGAACCTCACAATATAAAACAGCGCTGCGGCGCCGTCTCGCCAGGTAATCTTTTTCCCTTCCTCATAGCCCCTCCCACTATAAGAGATGGGCACCTCATAAATGCGGCACTTCAGCTTGGCAAACTTCGCCGTTATCTCGGGTTCGAAGCCGAACCGTTGCGATGTAATCTGAATATCGGACAACAGCGATGCGCGGAAAACCTTGTAACAGGTTTCCATGTCGGTAAGGTTGAGGTTGGTGAACATGTTGGACAAAATGGTCAGGAACTTATTGCCCACATAGTGCCAAAAAAAAAGAACGCGATGGGGCCCACCAATAAATCTGGACCCGTAAACAACGTCTGCACGGCCGTCCAAAATGGGCTCGAGCAGATCATCATAGTCTCGGGGATCGTACTCCAGATCTGCGTCTTGGATGATGACAATATCGCCGGTGACATGCTGAAAGGCGGTTCGCAGTGCCGCGCCTTTGCCTTGGTTTTGGGTGTGAAAAACCACAATAAGTTCCTGGTCGGTCACCATTTCACGCAGCCGTTCCGTGGTGCCGTCTGTAGACCCGTCATCTACCACGATGATTTCTTTAGGATGTGGTGTCGACTTTACACGACTGATGATCTGCTCAATCGTATGGACCTCATTGTAGGCTGGAATGACAATCGAAAGTTTCATGATTTGGTTCTTCTCCGGTGTGGTTGGAGAAAGGATCCAAGGATTTCTTGCGCGCCTTGGGATTACACCCGCTCCATTGGACCGGATGGACGGCGCCCATATCAGGAGTCAAGGACAACAATCTCCGCATCGGACAAGTCCAGGTCGAACGCACCGCCGGGAGCCGAAATTCCTACCTCAAATGTCTCCATGCGCAATAACAGATCCGTGTCGCCGGCCGCCTTGGATATTTGGATTCTGTACGGCACACGGTATTGCCCGTGTTGTTCAAATTCGCTGAAAAACACCGTGTACTTTACATCGCCGAAGCCATCAAACGTCTCGATGCGCTCAACCGTTTTTCCATCGTCCATGAACCACATCTTTTGGATAATCCGATTCCATCGCCCGTACAGGGTCATTATTGGTCGGCCGTCACCTTGCCGCATTTGAACCTTGGCCTTATGGAATTCGGGAAGTGATGGTTGGCCGGATAGAAAAGCGAAAAGATCTTCATCCCGCAAAGGAACAGATAAGATCCTGGAAAGGCTTCGGCCGGCGGTCTTGCCTTGATAGCAAATGTTGTCTTTAACGACGTACAGATAGAAAACAGGCCTTTTTACCAAAAAAGTAGCCAAGGGCCGGCCCCATGGGCCCAGCATTTCCATTCTCAGCTTACCGGACTGAGAGCCTATCCATGCCACCCGCATCCTTTTGGGAGTTCCCGAGTCTCGAATGTTCAATTTTCCCAGGCCTCTGAAATCGGGAAACTCCTCTTGGCGCCGCAACAAAGAGGCCGTAAATTGGACCGTTTGCGATTCGGACAAGACGGTAACAGTCCTGGTGGTTAAAGAGGAGCATGACGAAAAACAAGTCAATGACAACCATGCTGCGGTGATGCCAAGGACAACCCTAATCGTTTTTCTTGAGTTTCTTTTTGGTTGCGGTGATTTTTTCTTCAATAGGCCCTCTGTCGTTTTCGGCTTTTTCTAATGCCATCTCGTAATGCATCAGCGCCTCGTCATACCGGCCGGCCATTGCATAGGCATCCGCCAAGTGCTCCAGAATTGTCCGATCCTCCGGCACCAGACTGACCGCTTCTTCAAGAAAATCGACGGCCTTGTCAAATTTTCCCTGTTTAAAATAGACCCATCCTAAGCTGTCGGTGATGTACCCGTCATTTGGTTTAAACTCCATCGCCCTTAAAATCAAGGTTTCGGCTTCTTCCAGGTTGATTCCCTGTTCGGCATACGTATATCCCAAATAATTTAACGCTTCTGCGTGGGTTGGATCAATATCAATGATCGTTTTCATTTCGTTGATGCAGGCATCTTTGTCCCCGAGTTTATCGTAAACCACGCCGAGACGAAAAAGGAGCCTGATATGTCCCGGCTGCAGCAGAAGGCCTTTTTTCAGGGCATCGACGGCCTCGAGATAAGACCCCATCTCTTCATACAATGCACCCAGAAAAAGGTACGCTTCAGGTTCGTCGGGATCTTTTTCGAGGGCCTTATTCATTTTCTCGACGGCTTCTTCTCGGTCCCCCTTTTCCTGTAATAAGAAGCTCAGATGCACCAAGGCACTGCGATGATACGAAGACGTCTCTGGAACCCTTTCGTATGCGTCAATCGCTTTTTCGGTTTGTTTAAGCCCTTCAAATGCCATTCCCAGGAAATAATGAATCTCCGGATTATCGGGACTCTGCTCCAAAAGAAGCTCGAATGTTTCTGCCGCTTCGGAATAATACTTCTGATCTAGGTAGATGAGGGCAATCTGTTTAACCACCAACGGGTTGGACCGACTGCGCAGCTTGAGTTCATCGAAGACCTTCTCAGCTCCCGCGTCCTGGCCCAATTTCAGATAGTATTGTCCCAACCCCACGGCGGCTTTGATATTGTCCGGCTTGTTGTCCAATATTTTTATGTAGGTATCCAAAACCTGGTCATGGGCTTCAGTTGCCTCATAGACGTTGGCAAGCTCGAATAACGTGTTTTCATAGTCCGGTTTGAGCTCAAGACATCTCGCGAAAGCCTTTTCCGCCAAATCGTATTTTTTCATGGAGGCTGCAATCGCTCCCAAATGATAAAAACCTGAAAAAGATTCGGGATGTATCTCTGTAAGTTTTTCGTAGAGTGCTAAAGCTGTTTCCGGTTTTTTGCTCTTGACGTATTCGGATCCCAGCAACAGGTAAATGCGTTCAGACTCGGGGTCGAGTTCAAGTGCCTTTTCGTAGGCTTGGATCGCTTCGGGATGCTGATTGATGGTCGCATAGATACCGGCAAGTAACGTGATAGAAGCCACGTTGGTTGGATCTTTTTCGACAATGTCCTCCATAACCCTCAAGGCCTGGTTGTAATCGTTGTGTTGAATATAGAGCCTGGCAAGCTCGGTTTTCAAAAAAACAGAATCTTCATCGCGTGCCACGGCCTGCCCCAGAAACTCAATAGCCCTTTCGATATCTCCCTGCTTTTTCACAAGGTGAGACTGCGTATAATAGTAATAGGGGCTGATCTCTGTTGAATAGGTTTGCACCGACGCAGCGGGCAATTTTTTCTCCCCTACGGTACAGGCCGTGGGAGCCAAGATAATGCACACGAATATTAAGGCTTTCGCCGACTTATCCAACATGTTGTTTTTTTCTCCTGTTTGGCTTCAAAAAGCTTTCTTCGCATCCGATGGCACCTTAAAAAAACCGGCTAAATCGTTGCGAAAAATTCATTCTAATCCCTGCCGCCTATACCATCAAGGAATGAATCAAATTCAGGGATCTCTTGTTCAAAATACGACTTCATTTTTTTGATCATGTTACTTTCAATCTGACGGACACGCTCTCTTGAAATACCGTAACGCTTGCCGATATCTTGAAGCGTTGCCGGCGTGTCGGAGAAAAGTCGGTTTTCCAATATGTCCAGCTCTCTATCGTTTAATTCATTTTTGATAATGGCCAGTTTTTCATGAAGAATCGCCTCCATCTGCTTTTTGGCCACCTGTCTGTCCATGGATACTCCGGGCGTGGCGACAAATGCAATCCGTTCGTCTTCAGAATCGTCCTTAACGGGAGCGTCCAAGGAAACCTCCCATCCATCCAACCGCTGATCCATGTCGGTTACTTCCTGCTCGGTGACCCCAAGTCTTTCCGATAAGAGCTTCGGCTTCGGGTCAAATCCCTCGGAAATGAGTTTTTGTTTTTCTTTTTTCAGTCTAAAAAAAAGCTTCCTCTGTGCCTGTGTCGTGCCGATCTTGACCAAACGCCAATTATCCATGATGAATTTCAGGATATAGGCCTTTATCCAAAAAGAGGCATAGTAGGAGAAACGAACGCCTTTGTGGGGATCGAATTTTCGCACAGCCTGCATCAGACCGATATTTCCTTCCTGGATAAGGTCAAGAAGATTCTGCATCCAGACGCGCTGGAACTCCATGGCGATTTTGACCACAAGCCTCAAGTTAGAAGTAACGAGTTTATACGCGGCCTCACGATCCCCTTCTTCCCTGACGCGCAAGGCCAGTTCTACCTCTTCTTCCTTTGTCAAGAGCCTATGTTGTCCGATCTCCCACAGGTAGCGCTGCAGGGGATCGTACTTGACCAGGTGCGAATCAGACGAAGATGATCTCGTCGTTTTGAGCTTGTCGGCTCCGGCGACCTTTTTTCCCCTTGCCGTCTCCTTTTTGGCTTCTTTTATGTCTTTGATCATCGAAAACACCATGGTGATCCGTGCCGAAGCGTGAGCCGGGCTGTCTTTCTGTCCATTTTTACCGCTGACGTCTTGAAAAGCCCCCTGCCCTTCGGCAGCCGGTAAATCCGGGGCGAAGCCCCTAACTTGACTTATTTTTTATCCAATCATGTCAATACCAAACAGCCCGTGGTTAATCAAGGCATAATGACGGCCGACAAAAAACCGTAAGACTTGCGAGTGCGCGGATAGGTTGCCATTATAAATGCATCGCAGCACCTGGGTCCATGGTCGGATTCCGGTAAGCGCAAAGGCCTCTTTTTATTGCCGCAACTATGGACAATAAAAACGGGCTATGGTATTTCCTTTTTTTTAAGAACTGGGTTGCCAAAGGCCGATCGGCTAATAATTTGTAAGGATTTAGCTCTCTGAAGTCGATACAATCCCGGTGTTTTAAAGCGCTGACCTGTTATCAAGTTTTTGGTCGCGCTTGGTCGCGCAATGAATGCGCCTGTAGCTCAGTTGGATAGAGCAACGGACTTCTAATCCGTAGGTCGGGGGTTCGAATCCCTCCAGGCGTGCCAATAAAAACATCCATCATAAATCCCGGTCGAGAATTCTTAAGTTTTGCCGGCCCACATCCGATATATCACCCAAGGCCGGAAGGGCCTCCACCTTCCAAAATAACCATCTAACGGGGAACAGCTTAGGAAAATATAAAAACCTACCTTTCGGAGGCCCCCGGCCCCAATTTTTTTTATACTCTGCCATTGCTTGAAGCACGCTTTTTCCGAGGTGCTCTTTTTGGCAGTGCCATGTATTCGGTTGACACTCATAAGCTTGGTTGGGATTTTCATGGTCCGGCAAAACACACCACTTTCATTACATTTTGGTCGCTCCCAATTACCAATTTGCAATCGCATCTTGGCTATTCACCGGT
The DNA here is from genome assembly GCA_964430705.1 of uncultured Desulfobacterales bacterium. Classification (GTDB taxonomy): domain Bacteria; phylum Desulfobacterota; class Desulfobacteria; order Desulfobacterales. Next base: position 37,914 of record CAYSGJ010000171.1, read on the forward strand.
TCACGGATCATCTCGTTGTGTTTTTGCTTCCTCAATTTAGGCGCATTTTTAAGAGGTTAAGCTGCAATGCGTTTCAGCGTATGATGGGTTAACCATTATGGCATGTGGCTTGCTCAATGGTAGTGGCAAAAGAGGTACAGGGCGGTTTTTATAAACTGAGCGTCAAAAGCAATCAAAGGGGGGAATGACAATGTCTCGCGAATTTTGCACTGCATATGATGTCAGTCAGGGCAAAAATGCAATGCCGGGTATTCTCAGTACCGGACCGCGTCTCTGGAAATTTGTAATGGGCATTGATACGGCGCTCGACTGGATAACCGAAAGGTTGGACAGGAAGTTTGTCTCCGCTATGGAACGTTGCGTCCACGAGCCTCCGGATGGAAAAAATGACATCCGGATACTCAAGCGTACCGTTTTAGTGCTGGTTTGTGTCGGACTGTTAATCTCGGTGGTTTCCATAAAGCTTTCCGTCGAAGCGCAGATGGCCTACGCCATTCTTGGATAGAAACGTCAAACAGAGACAGGCTTGAGAATTTTTTTTCGGCTCTTTTGACTGTATCCCTTCAGAATCCTTTGGCGGTCGAACAGATAAGGAGTGCAGCTCTGAACACTGTCCACCAACAGCTATCGGACGACCGAAAGATGGAGAAGGCCTTGGCGGTCCTGGGAGGATTGACCCTGGCTTGCGTGGTGGGAATTTCCTTGTTGTTTGTTGCAATTTCCGGAATCATTCACCTGTATGAGGTCTTTGGGGGATAGCCTAAAAGCCCCCAATTAGTGTCCACCCCCTACCCTTGCTAAACCAGAAATATCTCACAAGCATCATCTCCTGCCCCACAGGGCCGTGGCGTCATTGATTAAAAAAGAAAGACCTGCGTTTTGAAATTTGTAAAATAACCCATTACAGTTCTCTATAAAGCTCAAGTAACACCGTCTTCCGGCCTATGGGCATCGGCCCTCATGGCGATTGGACAAGTACGATTTTGTAAAACCCTTGTCAAAATGGCAGCCCTATGGTAGTTATTTTACATTACATCGCAAGAAGCCACAACCATTGGGTGCGGATGTTTACGCAGCGCCAAGAGATTTAAAGAATTTCCTGATCTGATGAGCAATATATTAGCCATAGAAGAAAATGATGCTTGGAGAGATGTTCTATCAGAAGCTTTTTCCGCACTGCACAGGCTCAACTATTGGCCAAACGGCATGGATATTTCCGAGACCCTACACGCCGAAAATTACGATGCCATCGTGCTCGACCTCCAGATTTTACAAGAAGACGGGCTGTCCCTTGTAAGTCATTTGAAAACGGCCGCTCCTCATACGCCTGTTATTGTCACAAGCGAAACGGAAGATACGGCCCTGGTGGTTAAGGCCGTCAAAAACGGGGCCTTTGAATTTATCCCAAAGCCGTACTCAAAAGAAAGAATCAGGCTGGTGGTGGCACAGGCCCTCGATAACCGAGGCCTCAGGAACGAAATCGACTACCTGAGGCGTGAACAGGACGTGGTTTATAGTTTTGACGGCATTATCGCGCACAGCCCTGCGATGAAGGCCGTTATGGGAAGACTCAAAAAATTCTCAGAAACGGACGCCACGATTTTAATCACGGGAGAAACCGGTACGGGAAAGAGTTTTCTTTCCGGCACAATCCATTTCAACAGCAACAGGCGAAAAAAACCTTTTATCAAGATTAATTGTACCAACATTCCTGAAACCCTCTTGGAAAGCGAACTGTTCGGGCATGAGAGGGGGGCGTTTACGGGGGCCAACAAGACCCGCGTGGGCCGATTCGAGCAGGCCAATGGCGGCACGGCCTTTCTTGACGAAATCGGGGAAACAAGTATGGATCTTCAGGCCAAATTATTGCGGGTCCTGGACGAAAAATCATTCGAACGTGTTGGGGGCAACCGGACGATCCATTCCGACGTTAGAATTATCACGGCAACCAACAGAAGTTTGGAAGAGCAGGTGAATTCCGGAAGATTTCGAGAAGACTTTTACTATCGCGTCAATGTGTTGTCTGTTCATTTGCCGCCTCTACGGGAAAGAAGAGCCTGTATAAAGCCTCTTTCCTACTATCTTCTGAAAAAGAGTTGTCGCACATTGAGAAAGGACATTAAAGGGTTTGCCCCTTCCGTTCTTGACAATCTTGAAAAATATGCCTGGCCCGGCAACATTCGCCAGCTTGCCAATACGATTGAACGGGCCGTCATTTTGGAAGAAACGGATACGATACAAGAAGAAAATGTGTCTTTGCTCAAACCCATCGGTACCCGTCCGGTTGACACCGAGCCCCACGGAGCAGAAACAGCCTCAGATTCAACCGTTGCCCCACTTCAAGAACATGAAAAAGGGTTTATTCTCAAAGCGTTGCAGGATAGTCTTTGGATCCAGAAGGACGCGGCTGAAAGACTTGGGATCAGTCCACGCGCACTGAATTATAAAATCAAGAAGTTTGGAATCACCCACCCGCGTTGGCGCAAAAACAAATAACCACGTCGTAACGGATAACACAATTGTAATTTGAATCCTCTGCCTCTGTTGTTCTTTTAAGATAATCTCCTTTCAAACGGTTGGGCACCTTCCTGCGTACACCCCTGCGGGTTTCCTAATCTATTGTTTTGACATGATCTTTGATTCACTTTCAACAACAAGTTAAAACATTGCCGGATGGCACGGTGGTTGCTAAAAACAAGTGACAGTTACGATTTGACGTGTTTTTTTAAAAAAATGAAAAGCGTTCGAAAAAGGCAAACCACCCCAAAGGGTGGGACGCAAAACCACTGACCTAAGTCCGAAAGCTATCGGATAAGGTGGCAAGGTTGCCGAGCGAATACAGCATCTCCACCGGACTGTGTTTCGCGCGGCCCGAAAATTGGAGGTGCCGGCATGTTGCCAAATATTCCCAACACATACTTACATTCCCGCTACCCTTTTCCATTGTTTTTTGTTTTCACGTGCCTTGCAGCGCTTTGTTGCCTTTGTCCGGCAACCGTTCAACATGCAGGGGCGGTGGATGTCACGCTGTCTTGGGATGCGAATTCCGAAGATGACCTGGAAGGATACAGGATCTTCGTCAGGGCTGATGGGCACAACTACGATTACAACGCCCCCGCGTGGAATGGCACCCAGACCGCCTGCACCATTTCGAATCTGGACGACGGCCTCACGTATCACTTTGTTGCCCGGGCTTACAACGCTTCCGAGATAGAAAGTGAAGACTCCGAGGAAGTCACGCGATATGCCCATGGCAGTCCCGCCACCCTCACCACCCTTTGCATCAGCGGATCAGATGCCGTCAATGAAAACGCCACATCCAATTATACCGCCACAGCACGGTACAGTGACGGAAATACCGAGGTTGTTACGGCCGACTGCTTATGGAATGCGGATTCGGCGTATGCAAGCATCGATGATAACGGCGTTCTGACCACCTTGTCAGTCTCCGGTGACCAAAACGTCACTATAGAAGCAACCTATACCGAAGGGGACATCGTCGAAACCGACCAGGTTTCAGTAACGATTGTGGATGCACAACCCGTGTTGGTCAGTGTAAGTATCAGCGGGTCGGATCCGGTAAATGAAAACACATCCAATAATTACACCGCCACGGCCACATTTAGCGACAGCAGCACCCAAAACGTAACCGATAGTGCAACCTGGTCGATTGAAGGTTGCGAACATGCCGACATAAGCACCGGCGGCGTTCTGACAACTTCTGAAATTAACGCAGACGAAACGGTCCTGTTGGCGGCGACCTTCACTTCGGCGGGAGTCACAAAAGAAGGCCTAAAGACGGTCACCATTACGGATATTCCCCAGAACAACCTTCCTCCGGCCACGCCGGCAATTTCATCTCCTTACGATGGGGAAATGGCATGCGACAGATTGCTCAACATTACTTCAGAGGCTTTTTCGGACCCTGATGGTGACGCACACAGCCAAACCCACTGGCAAATCAGCAAAACCCCGGATTTTTCTTCCACAGTCCTGGATACCACCACGACCGCAGACCTGACGCATTTGCCCGTGCCTCACATGATACTTGACGGCGATACGACGTACTACGTGCGTGTCCGGTTCTATGATGTCTATTTGGAGCCGTCTTCCTGGTCGGAAGTAACCGAGTTTACCACCGCTGCAGACGGCAACGACCTGAACGCCGACGGCATCCCTGACGATCAGGAAGTAGGCTACGGGGTGGATCTTGACGGAAATGGCGTGGATGACATAGACGAACCGGACAACATCAAGTCAGTACAATCCAGTGACGGCTCCTTTAAAATCGCTGTTGCCAAAGAATCGGATAATATCACCGCCATCGAGGCCGTGGAAATCATCGATCCGTCCACCATTCCAGAAACGGAAAATACGCCTGAAACGCTCACCCACGGCCTTGTGTCTTATCGCATTGCCGTTAACGAGGCGGGCGCCACGGCATGGGTAACGATTTACTTCTCACTTCCAATAAATCAAGACCTGTCATGCCTTAAATATGACAGGATTAACGGATGGCAAGATTACTCGCAGTATACTACGTTCAATGGCGATGGTCGATCCATGACCCTGGAAATCCGGGACGGAGGATATGGTGACAGCGACGGAAAGGCAAACGGCATCATTGTTGACCCGGCAGGCGTCGGAATCCCAAGCAGCGGCGGCACGAGTTCCTACAATGCTTTGGATGCGTTCTTGAAGCCTGTGGAAGCCGCATGCTTTGTCGTCACCGCGGGAAGCCCTCCCATCGGCATTCCAAGTGGGATCCTGGTTCCACTCGGCCTGTTGTCGGCAGCATGTATTTCTTGTGTACTAAAAAAGAAAAAGAGCAACTAGCCATATCCAAATCGGCCGCTCAACGAACATAGCTATTGGAACACTCATAAACTAATGCCCCGCCCAGTAGGCGGGGCATTAGTTTATGAGCCACCCGGCTTATATCCGTTTCGGATAAAGGTTTCATAGTCGGTGCGATAGATGTCCGTCAAGGTTAGAAAAGCCGTCATGACCAGGGGACCATATATGATTCCCAGAATGCCGAACACCTGCAACCCGCCAAGAACGGCGAGGAAAACCAAGAGAGTGTGTATCTGCACTTTATTTCCAACCAGCTTCGGCTTGATAATATACTCCATTACCGACGAGAGAGCCAGATAAAAAATCAAAAAAAACACCCCGGCGCCGATTCGGCCTTTGAGGACCAAATAAATAGATGTCGGGACAAATACGGCCCCAACCCCGACGATAGGAAAGAAGGCCAGAATAGCCATGACAAACCCCCAGAGAAAGGGCGAGCCGAGGCCGAAAACAGCAAAGAGTAAGCCTCCGCATAACCCCTGGGCGAGCCCTGAAATACCATTGACTACAAGCACCACGGAAGCCATGGCATGAAATTTATTCATAAGTTTCATATCTTGGCTTTCCGGCAGGGGTGAGAGCTGTATGAAAAATGCAATCAGTTTTTTGCCATCGATGAGCAGAAAAAAATTACCAGGAGCATGAAGAGAAAGTTGACGACGAACTTCAAGACATTTGAGGCGATAGTGCCCACTTGTTGGTACAAGAAAAGCCCTATCGTTCGCCCCAATTGCGACAGGACCCTGTTAAGATCTTCAGTACTCAAGTTGATGTCATATTTCTGCAATATTGCTTCCAGCCGATCTACAGCCTTGTTGTTTTGGAAAAGCTCCCGGAGATCCTGATTCGCCGCGGCGTCCGTACCAAGAAGGTACAAGTCATAAGCCTCCTGCGACAGGGCGCCGACAAGAAAAACCAACGGGACAAAAACGACCAGGAAAATAACACTGCAAGTAACAAGGGAAGAAAGTGTCGGCGCCATTTTTTTTGTCAAGAAACGGTAGATGGGATAGAAGGTTCCGGTCAACACAAAGGCCAGCACCAGGATGGACAGAAAAGGCCAAAGAACGCGCCCTACAAAGAAAATGGTAATCAGGAATATGACTAGAAAATACCTGAATATCATCTGGGTAGACGGCTGATCAGAAATCTTCGGGCTCCCGTCTTTGTCCATTTTTCTGCTCCTTTTCTCGGCGGTTCATCCTTGCTCTTTGTGTCGCGATCGGCTCTCAAGGCACCATGCGACAAGCCCGGTAACAACAAATGCCAGCACCGCAGCCAATATTGCTCTTTGCCACGGTGCTTTGTCTTTTATGAAAGCTAAAAGAGGAATAAAGATGAGTGCCCAACAGGAAACATGCCATGGCTTTACAAATTTCGCCACGGATCTGCCGACAAGACGTTCCCAGGTTCCATGCACATGCCGCTTTTGGATGTCCCGAATCAGTTGTTTTGTCTCAAGGTCGGTATAAATTGAATAACCCTTGTCTTCTTCGACGTGATGGTCATACATAACGGTCTTTTCAAGGGTTCCTTCAGCGTTCCAATATGTCCATTGTCCATCGCGTTTTCCCATAACCCAATGGCTCTGCAGGGCCTTGTTCCCATTGCCGTGCCAATCCGTCCATTTGCCATGCATTTTGCCATAAAGAAACTCGCCTTCTGTTGCTCGGGAACCATTCGGATTCCATCGAACCCATAAACCTGTTTTTTTCCCCCTTACATATTCGCCTGCCAGTTGTTTTCCTCCCTGTTTGTACCAGAAGGTCCATGGGCCATGCCGCTGGCCTTCCAACATGGATCCTTTGGCATAAACAGCTTTGGATTGCCAAAAAACTAGGCCTCTCGGCCAATACAAAATCACTTCTCGAGGCTTTTCCACAACGCGTGACCTCCGTTTTCCAAGCCCTTAATGATTGTCGCCATACGCCCACTTTCAACAGACGCAGCCTGCCTCGCAAGGATCCGCAACCGATTACCGAAGTTCCAATCGTCTGACATTCACATTTCCAACACCGGCACTGCCTAGTGCTCGATATTTGGCCGGAATATGCTCAACGTGTTGCCACGAAAAGCTGTCCGGGCTGATTTCAAGGTAAAGCAGTGACGTATATCTGAAAACGGGAACGCCGGGACTCTGATATCGAATGATCAGCTTCAAGTACCAGGGCTCACGTCTTAATCCCATGGTTTCAACCGTTGGGATTGCTCCAATCTGCAATACCTTTGGAGCGGCGCCGGCGCCGACCCTCTGTTGAATCGTCGGCATGTTTCCGATGTAGGCTATCTCGCCTTTGGAAAATAAAAAACCGTCGACTCTATTGATCAAGGCATCTCCTTTTCCATGGTTCACAACAAAGACATTCGGACTCCTGAATATGAGCTTCACGTCCGGACGCACAAGTTTGAAATATACCAATACGGCGGCTACGAGCAACAAGGCCGAAAGGCTCCAGAAGATTTGTTTCCTACTGAGGCTTTTAAAGTATTCTCCTGTTTGGTCGAAACTCTGAGTCATTTTGCCTGAATAGGCGTTTCCTTCCGTTTTATCAATAACAGTATGTACAGGTCGGTTTCATCAATAAACTCGGCAATATCGAATCCTTGAAGTTGAAACTGTTTTTCCGCCTCAGGGCGATCCGGAAAATCATCCAACGGAAACGGGGATCGTTTTTTTAACCCGTCGATAAACGATTTGCCCATCGGGTGGCTGATCACCATACGTCCACCAGGCTTCATCATTCTGGCTATATTGCCGAAAGTCTTATTTTTGTCGATGATATTGGGATAACAAGCATTCATAAAAACAACGTCGATGCTGCCATCAGGCAGCAGCACATCCCGGATGTCGCCCGCAATGGTCCGCACAAATGAGTACCGCCGCCTCAAGTGCTCCAACATTGCCCGAGAAAGATCACTGGCATAGATCATTTTCGGCTTATACCGGTCGATCAACGGTACAAGTACGCCTGTGCCTGCCCCTACATCCAGCACGACATTGCCCTTTTGAATCGCAGCAACATCAACAATTTTCTCCAGACGTGCCGGCACACCATCAGGCAATGGCGGATCAAAAACATGAATGAGGCCGCTAAAAAAATCACGTTGAATCCTGTTGAGTCGGTCGATTTCTTGATCTGTCAACGAATCGTTATCAATGGGCATGCGCTTACATCCTTCGCCGGAAGCTTGGACGGCGGCGACCTAAAAAATTCCACCGGCAAAACGATGGCCCGTAACGTGACCGGATGTTTACGCCGGAACTCGAATCTCAAACAAATCGTCGGTTTTTCTGACCTCGGGCACAATATGAAAGATATCGATCCCAAGGCAGTATGGAAAATCCCGTTCTTGTCCCAACCCTTTGAGCCTGAGAGCGCCCTCTCCTTCTAAAATGGCTTTCATCATGGCAGGAATGCCTTGGGGCGCCCTGCCTTCCAGAATGTCTTTCAGATACAGAGCACACCTTTCGTCTTCAACCGCCTTTCTTGTAGCATCGGTTCCAATAGCCAGCAGATCTACCTGTGTACAATCCAACAGCCCCGGTTCCTTGCTCAGCGCCGTGCCGTTTGCAAAGCTGCCGATGAAGATTCTCTCGGCGTGTTGCGCGTGAACAATGCCTTGCGTTCCCGCCGACGTCGTCAAGATAATTTGCCGTCCATGAACATTCCGCCCTAAAACCTCGTACGGTGAATTGCCCAAATCAAACCCTTCAATCTTGACACCGCCCCTTTCCCCGGCCAACCAATATTCCGGATGTTTTTTTTTAAGCAAGAAGGCTTCCTCTACCGAAGCAACAGGAAAAATGGACCGAGCGCCCCGATGGAGAAGCATTAAAATAGTATTGCTTGCCCTAAAGACATCGATGAGAACCGCAACTCTACGACATTTTCGGGCTCCGTCCAGGCAACTTCGCACAATCGCTTTCATGGGGTGACCGGCACCCCCGTAACAGCGCAAGAGGTTATGGAGCCCCGGGTTTTACCTTTTGGCGCCATTTTTCGCGAAATCGCGTTCGGCCCTTCGAACCGCTTCGACAAAACGCTTTACCTTATCAAGATCTTTTTGAAATCGAACCGGATTGCCTTTTTTGTTTTGAATATTGGTACCGGTGCAGCTGTCCACTCCGTATGGCCTTGTAATCCGGATAGCGTCATACACATTGTCGGCAGCCAATCCTCCAGCCACAATCACCGGAATCGTGCTGGATTCGACCAGTTTTTTTGCCTTTTCCCAGTTACATGTCCGCCCCGTAATTCCAATGAATCCCTTCACGGGTTCGTTTTCAGACCACGTGTCGGTTAAGAAACAATCGCTCACGCCTTGGAAAACATCGGCAATCTGCAGCGTCGGCACGTGCGCATCATCATCGGCGGATGCTATGGGAATGGTGCGCATGATTTCCAGGTCCGGGAAGCGATCTTTGATGCCGACCTGAACTTCCACAAGTTTTTCAAAAGGCGCTGTCCGGGAACCATGAAATACCAGAGCATCGCAAAAGTGCAGGATGTCCGGTTTGTAGAAGTCGATCACGCGACACAGTTTTTCCATATCATGGAACAAAGGAATGATACTGTGCTTTGCTCCCGCCTCTTTTGTCACGACAACCGCTTCCTTGATACCGGGGACCTTCCAGTTATCCGAAGACACAATGACACTGCCGACCCTGTTAACGCCCAAAGACACCACGGAGTGCGCCTCTTCAGGATCCTGGATCTCATAAATTTGAACCGCTATTTGTCGCATTCCTTTTTGCCTGTTGATACCAAAATAGCCGGCTGTTGACACACGCTGCTATCCCTCAAGAATGCTTTAACCGGATGAACCTTTTTTATTTCGCCATCCACCCAAGAGATGGAGGTGCAAATGGAAGATAACCTGCCCACCGCCTTTCTCAACATTGAACAATAGTTTGTAGCCTGATTCCGATATACCTAAATCTCGGGCAGTCTGCTTACCCCGCAAGATAAGCTCGGATATGATAATACCGTCTTTATCCGTAATGTCATTTATGCTTCTGATATGCTTGGTGGGGACAATAAGAAAATGTACCGGCGCGTGGGGATGAATGTCTTTGAAAACCACCAGTAAATCATCTTGGTAAAAAACCTCTGCGGGTTGTTCGCCGCGAACAATCCGACAAAAGATACACGCTTCTTTCACGCTTCCCCCTTTCCTTGAGGATTTACACGTCCCGAGTTACGAACCCACTGCCTGAACATATTGCCGCACCCTTGTGCTTCATCATTCGTAAAGAGTTCCTCAATACTATATTTCATCTTCAGGGACCAATTTGGATATTCATGGGTCGTGCCGGGCAGGTTCTGTTGATGGACGTCTTTCAAAAGATCTTCCTGGCTGAGAACGAAAAATGTACACGAGGTCATAGCCAATAGGCCCACTACGGCATTGTGAAGCTCTCCGGTTACGGCGGAAAGATCGTTTGTTGCCCCTATCTTGCTTTCATGCAATAATCCCAGCTCGCGGCACAACTGCATCAATTTTTCTTTGTCGGCCTTTCTTTCTTTGTTTACTTCAACGATGGCCTCACCGTTTCTGAATAGTCCGGCTCTTTTCCGAATTTCCATGTCCTCATGGGTCCAAAATCCCACAAACGTAGGAAGGTCATGGGTGGCGATCGTTACCAAGGCCTGGTCGGGGTAATATTCCGGCCGCAAAAAGTCGCCATGTCGGTCCTTTTCAAAATACAGCAATCTATATGAAAAAATTCCTCTTTCATTGAGTTTTTCTCGAATATATGGAGGCACCGTACCAAGATCCTCCCCGATAATGACCACTTTGTTTCGCACGCTTTCCAGTGTGAGTATGCCCATGAGGTCCTCGTAAGGTTGGGACACATAAGCCCCCTTTTCAGCCGATGCCCCCCGGGGAATACAATAGAGACGAAAAAATCTCATCACATGATCAATCCGCAACGCCCCTCCAAAGGCACAGTTTTTTCTGATCTCCTTGATAAAAAGATCATAGCTTCGCGTTTTCAGTGTCTCAATGCTTGGTGGCGGAAATCCCCAGTCTTGGCCTTTCTGGGAGAAGGCATCAGGAGGAGCACCGACATGTACATCAGGGAGAAAATAATCTCGATATGCCCAAAAATCCGCACCATGACGATCTATGGCTAAAGCCAGGTCATGGTAGAGTCCGATGACCATTCCACAATCTTCAGCATAGCTCTGAACCGCCGCCAATTGCTTTTCCAACTGCCACTGCAAATATTTGTAAAAAAGAACATGCTTCCATTGTTCTTGTTTGAATTGTTGCACCGCATTTGTGTCGGGTCGGTGGTATTCGACAGGCCACTGGGGCCAAGTCCAAACGGTGGGATCCCTGCGATGCATGGCTGCATCCAAAGCGCAAAAAGTTGCGAAATTATCCAGAAGTTCCCCTTCTTTGGCCAGGTACTCTTCCAATTCCGCCCCTCGGACTGTTTTGCTGCCCGGCCCCCAGTGAAGATCAAGAAATTTCTCAAAAACGCACTTTAAAATCTTTGTTTTAAAGGCTGCGACCTTTTCGTATTCTACTGTTTTGGAAGCCCTTAGCCGGCTGAGCAACCGCTGGTTCTCGGCCAATCCAACTATCTGTTGAGCCGCAGGGCAAAGCATATAGTCTTCCATGGAAGGCACGTCCAGGTAGACATGGTTGCGATAGAACTTGCTGACTGGAAGATAGGGGCTGGCGTTAAAAGGCGTTCGATTGAAAACGGCATGGAGAGGATTCAAGCCAATCACGTTTCCCTCAAGGTTTTGCGCTACCCAATCAACGATGTCCTTCAAGTCGCCGAGATCACCGATACCCCAATTTTTTTGGGAACGTACCCCGTAAAGACTCAAAGAAATCCCGGAGGTGCGCCTCCCCGCCTGCAATCCCGGCGGCATGTAGGCCCGATCCGGACACATGGCAACGACAATGCGCTGTGATAGGCGCCGATCCGATGCGCCGACCGTGAGTAAGAAAAGATAATAACCCATCTCCTTCAGTATGGGAAACGGCAAGCCCCATTGACAAAAGGTGTCGCCATAAAGCGCAACCACACCAAGATTTGCCAAATCTTTTTGGCTGTATGAGGCATCAAGAAGCGTCTCCCCCTTTTCGTTTTCAACAACCAGAGAAACCGTCATGTCATCCAACCCGGATTGTTGCATCACGGTTGGAATTTGAAAAACCAGATTTTTCGGCACGGCATCAACGCTGACCGCCATAAAAGGCGGGGTCAGGCGAGAACGCTCAAGGGTCAACACGTCATCCAGCGCGCTTTTGGCCCGTTTTTCGTTTTCTACGGGTACTGCCATGGCGCTTAAAATTTTCTTTTTAACGTCCAGGGACGTTGTGTGAGAGCGACCCCAGTTGTCAATATATTCGGGTTCAATGCCGTAAGAAACGGCCAGTTTTTCTATGATCGACTCCGCCATAAATTCACAAACCATCTTCCTGGTGCAGGGGAAAAAACAAACCAAAAATTTACTTTAAACACAATTTTCATTTTTTTAAAAGCGCTGCGTCCATGAACGCACACGTTTCGGTCAAAAGTCTCGCCATTTGTTTTCGGCCATGGTATTCATAGCCTGCTTGCACGCACAGACCCAAGTCCACGGTCTTCCGCCATGTCGGGGGAAGTTCCCTGTTCATCCCCGTTGAAGTTCTGCGGGTGGTCGCTTATTGGAGGACCGAATAATGAAGTTTGAATCGACTGCAATGTTCCCGGAAATAATGCTCATTGATCCTGATATTCACCAGGATAACAGGGGCCGTTTTTTGGAGGTATACCAGTCCAAACGGTATGCCGACCTTGGCATTACAGACCATTTTGTTCAAGACAACTTGTCCTATTCCACCAATGGCGTGCTCCGGGGACTGCACTACCAACTGGGAAAACCCCAAGGAAAACTCATCTGGGTGGTTCACGGGGAGGTTTTCGATGTGGCTGTTGACATTCGACAAGGCTCTCCGACCTTTGGAAAATGGGTCGGCATAACCTTGTCATCGAAGCAATGCAGGCAAATATTTATCCCGCAGGGGTTCGCTCATGGGTTTTACGTTATTAGCCAATCCGCATCCCTGCTTTATAAGTGCACCGACTACTACGCTCCGCAAGAAGAACGGGGTATTCGATGGGACGACCCTTCACTGGCCATCCAATGGCCGAAGACGGACCCCATCGTATCAAAAAAAGATCGCGGCCATCCTTTACTCAAAAATATACCAAACAAAGACCTTCCTGTGTTTCGCGATGTTCGCTCAGGCCGATGACACCAAGCTTACCACGCATGCAGCGGCTATGGCATCGCCCTTTCCTATCACACCCAACCCCTCAGTGGTCGTGGCTTTGACATTGACGCAATCCACACCAACCTCAAGAACCGATGCAATATTCGTTTCCATGGATTTTTTGTAGGCAACCATTTTGGGCGCTTCCGCCATGATAATAGCATCCACATTGCCCACCTTGTAACCCTTTTCCAAAACCATTCGGAAAACCCTTTTCAGCAGCTTCATGCTTGAAATGCCTTGGAACCGGTAATCTGTATCCGGGAAATGCAGACCCAAATCTCCAAGACCTGCAGCTCCCAAAAGAGCATCACATAAGGCATGCAAAAGGACATCCGCATCAGAATGTCCCAGAAGACCTTTCTCAAAAGGAATGGTTGCCCCGCCAAGCACCAGGGCGCGGCCTTTCACCAGCCTGTGAACATCATAGCCCTGCCCAACGCGCATGAATTTGCTTTCCCTCCAACATTTCAAAATGCGGTTATCTACAAAGTTCCAGTCAGGGTCTTGGTCGGCCAGTAGACATCAATCCTCCAGCCGGGCAAAACCCGCCGTGAAGGCCGCGTAAGGCCGGCCTTTGAATGGGCATAATACAGAAAGTCTATTTATACAGGCTTTTAGGGGGTGTCGACTTGACCGAGTTACGGCCGCTCAAACGCGGTCTAAACGGCTCAAACAGTTGCCCGGCTTTTGTCTCGATCTCCACTGGACTTGTTGTACCATGAACTTGCGTATTCTGGATAACCGCATTTAACAATATGGAACTTTAGATGCGTTGAAAGACGAAAGCCTTGTCTTTTGCCTCAGGGTGACATAGATAACAACCATATAATTAAACCATGGGAGGTTGCAGATGGCAAAAAAGTCAGGTCCAACGCCTCGCAAACGTCTAAAGGAAATCAAGCTGATGGACAAGCGAAAAGCCAAAGAGGCCAGGCGGATAGAGGCTAAAGAACGCAGGGGCGAAGCAAGAGTGAAAAATAATGACGAAGATCCGGATATTGCAGGGATACGGCCTGGGCCTCAGCCTCTGCCGGAGCAGTGGAACGATCTGGGCGGTGAGGAATAAACGGCAGCTTTACTAAAGGAGAATTTCCATGAATATTTACGTAGGCAATCTGTCATTCGATGTTACCGAACAGGATCTGCAGGAGGCTTTCGAAGCCTTCGGAGAAGTCGCGTCCGTAAAAATCATTAAAGACAAGTATAGTGGCCAATCAAAAGGGTTCGGGTTTGTGGAGATGCCCAAAAAGGCAGATGGGGAATCCGCCATAAACAGCCTAAAGGAAAAAGAGTTGAAGGGACGAAAGCTTAACGTCAACGAGGCCCGCCCCCGTTCCGGCGGCGGTCGTCAAGGTGGAAGAGGCCAAGGTGGTGGAAGGGGCCAAGGTGGCGGAAGACGGGGCGGAAAAGGACAAGGTGGCGGAGGCTGGGATGGAGGTAGGCGTTCTTGGTAGGCGGTTTTTGGATATCCGGACATTGGCGCTCGCTTAGCAAAATCTGTGACAGGTACGGCTTTATTCTTCACAAATAAAGGACAAGACCATGTCGAAATATTGGATAGATGATACGGACGGAACGAAACTTTTGTCCAAGTATGTCGTTAATGACAAACATTACGGGATGTGGGCGATACAGATTCAGGACAGTAAACACGAATTCCACGTGGTTACAAAGAAAGGCCATGTGCTTGGGTCAAAACTGTGCACACTTAAAGGGCCGGTGTATTCTTTGTTTGACGGGGATACCGTGGAGCTTGTTCATGTTGCGCCTCACCTTGTTTTCGATGATTTTTATGAGCTTGATGCCTGGAACAAAGGCAATCCTAAAATGACCGGCGGGAGAAGTGTTGAACTCAAAGAGTTTCGACTTTTCATGTTGGAATACATGAAAAACAAGGGAGATGTTTACTGTTGCAGTGCAAAAAAAGCCGAAAGCCGAAAGTGGTGATACATGGCATGCAGGACTGAAATAGTCTGAATCGGGATGACTCGAATACAATGGATCTGAGCAGTTTAGACTAAGGAGAAAAAATATGAAAAAAGACGATTTGGCGATGTTTGTTGCAGAGCGGGCGGCTGTTAGTCAAAAGGCTGCCGGGGAAATAATTAATGCCGTTCTGGAGGGTATTTCTTCCGCTTTAGAAAAGGGAGATTCTGTTTCACTGACGGGTTTTGGGGGTTTCAAAGTTGTTGAAAGATCCGCCCGGGAAGGTCGAAATCCAAGAACAGGGGAAAAGCTTCACATATCGGCTTCCAAGGCCGTCAAATTTACTGCAGGAAAAGCTTTAAAAGAACGAGTTCAGTAAATCGACCACCAGAGGTCCAAGGTATGGAGGTTTCGGATGCAAGGTAAAAAACTATTCGTGGGAAATCTCAGTCACTGTGTGAGTGTCACTGAAGAGACCGAGCAGTTGAAGGAGCTGTTTTCCCGTTACGGTGAGATTGAGGGAGTCAATATAGTCAAGGGAAAACGCTATGGTTTTGTAGCCATGTCTAACCGATCTGAGGCGGAAAAAGCAAAAAAAGAATTGAATGAATATGAATTCAACGGATGTAACCTTAGAGTGAATGAAGTGCGTTCCTCAAGAGAAAGACAGGGGTATGGTCCGCGAAGAAGAAGTTAAAAGGTTGCACTTTAACAGTAGAACTCGAAAAGGGTTGTTATCGGCCGGCCGGATCTGCTCCAAGCGTTGCCGGAAACGGCACTTTGGGCAACTGACAAGATAACAAAGGAAAACACATGAATATTTTGTTAATTTATCCGGAATTCCCTGATACGTTCTGGAGTTTCAAGCATGCACTCAAGTTCATACGAAAAAAGGCTGCGTTGCCTCCACTCGGTTTGCTGACACTCGCATCGATGCTGCCCAAACAATGGTCCAAACGCCTGGTTGATGTCAATGTGCAAAGGCTCACTGAAAAAGATCTGGCATGGGCGGATTGCGCGTTTATCAGTGCTATGGTTGTGCAAAGAGATGCGGCACGTAAAACCATTGCAGAGTGTAAGGCGGCAGGCCTGAAGGTCATTGCCGGCGGCCCACTTTTTACGTCTGAAAACGCAAATTTTGACGATGTTGATCATTTTGTCTTAAACGAAGCCGAAATTACCCTTCCTCTTTTTCTGGCGGATCTGGAAAAGGGATGCCCCAGGCATGTTTACGAAACAAATGGTTTTTGCGATATTAGGCAAACGCCGGCACCTATGTGGGAATTGGCCGATTTGAAAAGGTATGCTTCCATGAGTATCCAATTTTCCCGGGGCTGTCCATTTAATTGTGAGTTTTGCAATGTGACGGCCTTGTTTGGGCATCGTACACGTATCAAGACGGCGGAACAGATTATTGTTGAATTGGATGGTCTCTACAATCTTGGATGGCGCGGGCAGATCTTCTTCGTGGATGACAACTTTATTGGGAATAAAAAATACCTGAAAGCCCGTCTGCTGCCGGCCCTTATCGCATGGCAGAAAGACAAGAAAGGGGTTCCGTTTTTTACGGAAGCTTCGGTCAATCTGGCCGACGATGAACGCTTAATGGAGATGATGGCCCAGGCTGGTTTTGATTCGGTCTTTATCGGTATTGAAACGCCGGACAAGAAATGCCTTGCGGAGTGCAACAAGAGACAGAATGGAAACCGCGACTTAATCGAGAGTGTAAAACGAATTCAGCGCTACGGCTTACAGGTACAGGGTGGTTTCATCGTCGGCTTTGACAGTGACACCCAATCAATCTTTCAGCGGCAAATTGATTTTATACAAAACAGCGGCATCGTAACGGCGATGGTGGGTATTCTTCAGGCGCCTGCCGGCACAAGACTCTATGAGCGTTTAAAACAAGAAGGCCGTTTGCTCGGTGATATGTCCGGAGATAACGTAGACGGCACAACCAACATTATGCCCAGAATGGACCTCGAGATGTTGCACAGCGGATACAGGAATATTATGCGTCATATCTATTCCCCTAGGCACTATTATTCACGCGTCAAAATTTTCCTGCGTGAATACAAGGCGCCAAAGGTTGAAGTCTCTATGGACTTTCAGCGGTGCATGGCATTTTTTCGTTCCAATATTCGCTTGGGTGTTCTCGGTAAAGGGCGATTCCAATATTGGAACCTTCTATTGTGGACTCTTTTTCGTCGTCCGGACTTGTTCCCCCTGGCCGTTACGTTCGCCATATACGGCCACCATTTCCGGAAAATCTGTGAACAAAACATTTTCTAAGAAGCCTGTGACGGTTTAGCGCTTTAAAACACTAAGGTCGCCTCTCAATATTTAAGATGCGGCCCCAATCCCCCTTAATGAAAATGGCCGAGAATCTTTACCGGCCCCGCTGCCGCCCGGATCTCGTTGTAGATTACCCCGGGATCATGTTCGTAACGTTTTGAAAAATGAAAGGGCGCAAATCGCTCCACCCCTGCTGTGCGGGCGATTTCAGCCGCAGCCAGTGTCGTGAGATGCTGGGTGGCGTCGGCTTTCTGCTTATCGGCGATTGTGAATGCGCTTTCGCAGAAGAAGGTGTGTGCCGATCGGGCCAAGTTGATCAGCTTTTTTCGGTTTTCCGGAGTGTCGGCCATGTCGGCGGCATAAACGATCTTTTTGCCCGGACGAATGATGGTCAATGCGTCCGCCAGTTCTGCCGCGCTTCGCACAGCACCGTTAGGCAGTTTGATTTCAGCTTCCGGGTTTTCAGTGGCGATGCACTGTTTCAATCGGCCCAGCCAGGCACCGGGAGGCAACCCGTAAGATGCCAGTCGTTCCTTTCTAACGTTGATTTCCCACCGGAAATCGAGGGCATAGGCCACCGAAGGGATATTGTGGTCGCAAACAACGGCCTTAATGTCGAAGCCGGCTTCCGCCAGAATGATGCCGTCTGGGATGGGCAGGTCCGGCAACGCCGCCCTTTGTCGGCCCGGCTGCAGTCTGGCGCGTTTTAGCGAGGCGCCATCGAATTCGCATACTTCGAAAAGCGGTCCTTTGTCTCGGATTCGGTCCCAGGTGACGGCACCCAAGAAGTTCTCGATCCGAGTAATCGTGTCTGCGGGACCGAAAATCTTGCAGGGCTTGAGAGTCCCGATTCGTGCCCGGAGGAACCACATGAGGCCGCCGATGTGGTCAATGTGGGCATGGCTTAAAAATACGGCGCTTACCTGATGGGCGACTTTGACGGCCAAGTATGCGGGATCGCCGAGGTCGAAAAAAAAGCTCTGTTTCAGGTTGCGCAGCCTGATGTGCAGAAGTGGATCACCCAGTATGCCTCCAACCAGCGTGGCCCACACAGGTCCCACACGAATGGACAACGGGGTTTGCCCGGCATTCGGGGCGATTGTCGGAGGCCTCATCTTCCCGGGTTCACGGCGGGTGACGGATGTTTTGCCGGCGTGAGCGATCGTTTTGAGGTTGCCCCCGGCGTTTCGGCCCGCATCCCGGATCAGTATGCCGACCGGCGCCACCGTTTTGCCGGGCGGCATGCGCACCGTCAATCGTCCGTCCGTCAGCCGTATTACTTCTCCCATCCGCACCGTATCACCCCTCGCGCTCAGCAGCGCCACCTGCCTGTCCGCCCATACTTCAGGCACCTCCCGGGGGGGAGGGGTCCCTAAAACATGCATACGATCGAGCATGAACGTCTCTTCCAGACTGTCGGCTAAAAAACGATCCCACATATTCGTTCGGTGCTTAAGCCTTTCCAAGCTGGAAGGCCGTTTGGCTTCAGGGGAGGCCGGAATATAAATAATCTCCACGGGTAGCGAGGCCAGTTCCTCTGTGAGTGTAAGCGGCGCTTCTTGCCGATAGAGGGCGACGACCGCGCTGACATTAAGAGACTCTGCAAGAGCGAGAAGGAGTTCGGCGCCGCCCACGCCCCTGACCACGCCGGGCGGATCGATCACGATATGGCCGCCTTCGTTTACCGCTTCAGCAACCCCAAGCAAGCGCCGGGCTGCGACAACAAGTGGAAGTCGAAAGCGCCCTGCATTTAAGGTACACAAGGCTTGACAGTCATCCCATTTCAACCTGTCGCCACTCCACCAGCCACGACTGATCGATCCGGGAATGCCGAAGGGAGGGGTTCCGGGATCGAGGGACAGGATCTGGCAATGAGAGGGCCTCCGGCTCAACGATCGCACCAGCTCAAGGGCCGTTGTCGATTTTCCCACACCCATATCCCCCCAAAAGAGGATCCGACGGTGGCCTTCCAATCGGAGTCCTAAATCATCAACTCCGGTGCCTTCAAAAAATATGGCGTTGTCAAGCGACATGTGTTTTTCCTCCACTGTTTCGCATGATGCTTGATATACCTATTGCCACCGACGGTGCGGACCCAGCACAAAACGGGCATGTATGGTATGTTAGTGCGGAATCGGCTCCCATCGACCGGCACAAACCTATAAACTGTACTACTGGAGTGTCTTTTAGCAGTTTGTGAAGGGGACGGGAAGACCGACGGCAAGGAATCTGGTAATCTTGCCTCAAAACTACATGCCTGTTGTTCACGAAATACAGTGTTCACCCTATTGATAAGGTCTTTTTTTCTTGATTGCTTGTGGTACTGTAGAGAGGGTTCCTGAAATGTGAACGACAGGCCAAAACTTACCGTAACCATCTTCATGTCCGGCGGCAACTCGTTTTTATCGATGGAATTTCAAAGGGGGAAAATACCATGAGCAAAACGATCAAATGGATAATGATTATTGGGCTCGGGCTTGTACTATTGGTCTTTTTGGCGATTCTAATCGTGCCTCTAACCATTGATGTGGAAAGATACAAACCCCAGATCGAGGCCCAGGTCACAAAAGCCACAGGCCGTCCGTTCAAGCTGGGTGGCGAACTAAAGCCTTCTTTGTTTCCATGGGTCGGTGTGGCGGTGGCGGACCTCCACTTGGGAAATCCATCGGGATTTATAGAAAAAGATTTCGTCTCTGTGGAGGAATTCGAAGTTCGGGTTAGGCTGTTGCCCCTGCTGTCGCGCAACGTTGAAATCAAGCGTTTTGTGATGAAAGGACCACGCATCTTACTGGAGCGCCAAAAGGACGGTCGCGGAAACTGGGAAGGGTTGGGTGAAACGAAAACAGAAAAGACGACCAAGCCAAAACAGCCGGCAGAAGGAAAACCCGAAACCTCTGAAGGGCTACCCATCCAGACACTGGCCGTTGGAGAATTCAGCATTGTCGACGGCAACATTTTATGGGTTGATCATTCTACAAATACACGCAAAGAGATCAAAGACTTTAATGTGACCCTTGCCGATGTTTCTTTCGACAAACCGATCCGGGTGGATTTGAGGGCTATGGTAGACGAACACATTCTGGCTTTGAGGGGCTTGGTGGGACCAGTCGGGCGGGAACCGGGAAAAGGGGAATTGCCTCTGGATCTGGCGGTAACACTTGCAGAAACGGTAACCATGAAGGTGAAGGGACGTGTTGAAAACCTGGCCGGTTCAACGCAGATGAATCTGGCAATGAATATCGAATCGTTTTCTCCCAGACAATTATTGGGCAAGATCCAAAAGCCCCTTCCATTTGAGCCAAAGGATTCCAAAGTGTTTAATACGGTTGCCTTGGCGTTAAAATTATCGGGAAGTCCTCAAAATGTTACTGTTTCGGATGGAAAATTGACCCTGGACGACAGTCAAATAGGTTTTCATGCCCGTGTGAAAGACTTTGAAAAACCTGATCTAATTTTTGATTTAAACCTGGATCGCATTGACCTGGATCGATATCTACCCGCTCCGGGGAAAGACGAAAAACTTGCTATTGAAAAAGAAAAATCCGCCGGAGAGCAACCGAAAAAAACCGACTATGAACCTTTGCGCAGCCTGGTACTCGATGCAGGCATTAAGGTTGGTGAACTCAAAGCCAAAAACATACACATGCAAAACATCGTACTCAAAACAACTGCCGACAACGGTGTTATCCGCGTGGATCCTTTTAATTTGGATTTGTACAGGGGCCGCATGGATGTTAATGGCACGGTGGATGTCAGGCAAGATACTCCCCGGACGGCAATGAAGTTGATATTGCACGAGACCCAGGTGGGACCCTTCGTCCTGGATTTTCTGCAAAAAGAATTGATCGATGGGACGCTCAACGCCGATATCGACATGCAGCTGAAGGGGGATCAATCAGAACAGATTCTCAGGACACTAAACGGTAAAGGCAATTTACATTTCAACGATGGCGCCATTGTTGGTATTGATTTGGCCAACATAGTACGCAATGTTCAAGCAAAGCTGACTTTGGCGGATAAACCCAGTGAAAAGCCGCGAACCGATTTTTCCGAGTTGCTCGTGCCGTTTTCCATAACCGAAGGTCTTTTTAAAACCGATGGGATTGCGCTGAATTCTCCTTTACTGCGTTTGCTGATTACAGGTACAGCAGATTTGGCCAAGGAAACCATTGACATGAAGGTTGTTCCAAAACTTGTTGCCACCCTGGTCGGACAAGGAGATACCAAGGAGCGATCCGGTGTTATGGTGCCGGTAAACATCACAGGCTCTTTTACCGAACCCAAATTTAAACCCGACTTAAAAAGTCTGATCGGTCAAGAATTTCCCGACAAACAGGATATTGATAAGCGCATTCCACCTAAGGAAAAAATCAAGGAGGACCTTGAAAAGCAGGCCCAAGAACTGATCAAAGGGCTGCCTTTTGGGAAATAAATCCTTCTTTGAAGCGGGCGCCGAAAATAGTTATACAGTTCTCTATAAAGCTCAAGTAACTCCGTTTTCCGGCCTATGGGCATCGGTCCTCCAGGCGGCCAAAACTCGCCGCAAAGGCCGCGTAAGGACTGCCGTCGACGGGTAACTGCGCATCATGGGA
>CAYSGJ010000172.1:0-9826 GCA_964430705.1 uncultured Desulfobacterales bacterium
CCGCCCCAACGCGCTCTAATTCGCTCAGACAGTTTGCCGGTTGACACCAAAACACCCGACTTCGTGGAGGATTGAAGACGTACGCTTTAACCGGATGAAACAAAAAATAGACAAGGTGTCGGAGCGTGAGCAAAGTGCATGGGTTTACATTGGTTGAGGTGTTGATGGCCATGGCCGTAGGCGGCGTTTTGCTGATGGCCGTGGTTGGCATACTGGTCTTGCAGCAGCGATCCTATGATGTTCAGGATCAGGTTGGCGAAATGGTTCAGACCACCAGGGCGGCTCTGGATATGATTTCCCGTGAGATCAGAATGGCGGGCTTTGATCCTACGGGAGCCGGTTTCGATGGTATTTCCTGCGATGCTTCATATCTTTGCATTGCGGCAGATTTTCGCGGCGCAGACCCGGACGACCCGCCTGACGGAGATATCGGTGACCCGAATGAAAGGATCCTATATCGCTATGACGCCGCCAACCTTCAAATCGACAGAAACACCGGCGGGGGCAACCAGCCGTTTGCAGAGAACATACAGGCATTCGCATTTTCCTGCCTGGACGCTCAGGGCAGTCCGACGACGATCCCCTCTGATATCCGTCAAGTCCGGATCGCGATCACCGGAAGAACGTCCCGGCCCGATCCCCGCTATCGTTCCAATCAGGGTTACAGGACGTATCCATTGACATCTTTGATAACGCCCGTGAATCTGGCTTGTCGCTAAAGTGCGGCATATCAAACTCGGAACAAGGAATACTGCTTGTCGGTATTCACACAGTTGGTTGAAAATGATGGCGGTTGACAGGGGGCGCGGTTTTTCAAAGAGCTGCACGGTTGCCGATGTTGAAGGAACGAAAACGCGTTGGTCTTAAAAAGCGCTTGGTTTGTCCGAGGGGGCGGATTTTCGCTGCAGGACGGACCTTGCTTCATATTCGATCCGCGTTTTTTTTCGGAAAGGACGCACTACTACGGTCATTGACCGACGAAAAAGGCTTCGTGCTTCCCACAGCCCTTGTGTTTCTCGCTGTGTTGGCTTTGCTGGGAACAACGGCGGTGTTTACAACGACGCAAGATATGACCATAGGCGGGAATCACAGGCATAGCGAACAGGCTTTCAACCACGCCTGGGCCGGAGGGGAAGAAGCGCGGGCGAGGTTGCGAGCTAAGGCCATACATCCTATTGCCGACGACAAACCTCCCGACCCCCAATGGCGTGCCTATATTGGTTCTTCCGAAGCTGCCGGGGAGTATGGTTTTGACGCTGCCAACGCCATGCATCAACGATACGACAGCCTTTTGCCTGATTGGCAATACACCGTTCGAATCAGGCATCAGGTCGATGCCCACGGCCATGTGATGTATTGGGGCGACGCGGATGGCGACGGGGTGAACGAACGAAATCCCACAACCGGTGAAACCATCTATGTGATAACCAGTTTTGGCTCAGCCGGCGGTTCTTGCAAGATCCTGGAGGCGGAAGCGGCCAGGACTCCCGATGTGACCGCACCTTGTGCCCTGTATGTCAAGGCCCCGTCCATCATTGAGGGCGACACGTCTTTTGTCGTCGGCTATGATGCCTGTGGGACCAAAGATAACCCGGGCGTGATAACAACCAGGCCGCCGGGCTCTGTAACCCTTCAAGGAGATCCCCATGTCACGGGCAAGGGAGGCGGCGAGCCCAACGTGCTCTACAACGGGACGGACATGGATATTCAGCGGCTTGTTCATTTCCTGAAAAAGCCGGCCGACTTTTCCTATCTGGCGAACAGCGCCGACGTGATTGCCGCGACCAAGCCCGGACCGGCGGATGGATGGGGAACTCCCGTGTTTGGGGCAACGTTTCAGGACCCCTCGGCCTGCAGTGCAAGCCATGTCGTCTACTATGATACGGATGGGACTTTCGTGCGCTTTTCCGATGGTGTTTCGGGATGCGGACTGCTTCTGATCGAAGGAGATCTTAAGATCCAGGGCGATTTTTCATGGTACGGGCCAGTGTGTGTTACCGGTTCTGTGGTTTTCGACAACGGGGGCGACAAGCACATCACGGGCGCGCTGCTTGTCGGGGGGGCAGCTGTTGTCGACCCTTCCGGGGGCCATAACGGCATTGTCTACTGTAGTCAAGCCGTTAGTGGCCATACGGGGGATGGTCCTTTGCGACTCCTGAGTTGGAAAGAATACCTGTGAGCCGATCATGGCAGGCCGGATCCCGAAAAAAGAAAATCAAAAGCAGAAAGCCGGGACGTCTGATGTGGTGTCGGCCCGTTACAACGGATATGTGTGGCTTTGTCTTAGTTCTCTGCTTCAATCGTGGCTATCGCCGCCATGGGGCAGTGGGCGCCCGGTTTCATTTTTTTCCTGTCGACGATGAAACTCTTTGCAGGCGCTGATTCCTGCGGATCGGATTGAATCGATTTGATCTCGACCGGGTGAACACGGCCCATCTTTCTTGTTCCCTCGATTTCATGCTTTAAGTCTCTGACCTTGCCGGAAATCCCGCAGAAAAGAGCCGTTCGGGTTTTGAGAAGCTGTTTCTGGTCGGTTTTTTCTCGCGCCTCCTTGAGCAGCGCGATGCCCTTTCCGATGTCCTTTCGCTCAAAACAACCCCGGGCCTTTTCAATGAAGGCGATGGGCTCTTTGATTCTTTCTTGCTCGATCTCCCGGAGCGCCTTTTCCATATTATCCTCGATCGCCTTGAGGGCCTTGCGCGTATATTCTATTTCGCTATGCAACCCTTGGAGTGCCTTGTGTGCGGTTCCGAGCATTACGCCCGGGTTCCTTTTTTTCTTGCCGGCAATTTTGACGGCCTTATCGATGGCCTTGCCGGCGGATTTGATTTTTTTACGTATGGCCTTGCCCTTTTCGAAATATGCAACAGTATCCTCGATGAGCAAATCGTGAAATCGAATCAGTCCTTGTGGTATGCCATGCCTGTTGTAGCGAAACAAAAAAAACATGATTCTATCTCCTCTTGGTGCGGGAAGGCGGGACCACGGCGTTCCGCCTTTCCGTTTGCTTATCCACTGGGCCTATTCAACTGATTTGGTTGCCTTCAAGGTTTCCCATGCTCTGTATGACGATTCCATGGTAAGACAATAATGGGCTTCGATTTTTTTTGTTTGGTGATAGCGCGATCTTTTGGGTTGCCGTATCGGCTGTTCGATGATCCAAATACGGTATTTTCCGCTTCGTGCAAGGGTGGCCGAGATAGTGTTCGGCAGTGTCCCGGTGTTTTTCCGTCCAAACCGAAACCCCGGCATCATATCCGTCAACAACAGGGCGGCCTTGTGGACCCGACCGTTTGTTGATTCATGTGCACGCAACCGGAGGACCACTTTTTCTCCTTTTTTCCCAATAAAATCAAAATAATCAACATCCGGGAACCACCGATGGCGGTTGTTGCCGAGAATAGAGCAATGGCTTGCCGATGCGATCGAAGGGCGTATTTCCAGATGGATTGTATCTGCGGCGGCATTGCCCGCATCGTCAGTGACCCTGAGGCTCACCGAGACGTTTGCGGCTTCTTGCCACGTGTGCGTGGCCAGGCAGGTCGTGTTGCTCTCTTCATAAAACCCGTCGTTGTCCCAATCCCATTCATACAATACGATATGACCGTCTGCGTCATGAGAGCCGCAGGCGTCAAAGTCCACCGGTGTGCCCGTTTCCGCAATATCAGGCCCTTTTACGACTGCCGTCGGCGGCATATCGGGCACGAATTCATCGGCGCCGATGTCAAATCCTTCCCCCAGGGGCCTGGGATCTCCGTCCAGGTCCACACTGATGTCCTCCAGCCACAGGCCCTGGTCGATGCACGGGGAACCTTCAGAAAGATGATAACCGTGGTTTTCGCTGATTTCAAAAAGGGGCGCTTCATCGATGTTTCCTTCTCCGGGATATCCCCCCTCCACGTTGCAGTAGGTTACCGCGGCGTCGGAGGATGTGATCTGATGCCCCTCATTGCCATAAACGACGGTGTTCGTGATGACGGTATGGCCGTCGGCATTCATGATGCCGTTTCCGTCGATATTGTTTATCACGGTGCAGTGAAGCAAATCGGCCGAGCCGAAAACCCCGGCGCCGAAAGGACTTGCATTGCCGGCAATAACCGTGTTGATGAATACGGCATGGGCGCCGTTGTAAGGGAAGGCAAATACGCCGCCGCCCTGGCTGTTGGCGCGGTTATTTTCGATCCTGCAGCGCCTGAATGTGCCGCCTCCTATCACAGCCAACCCGCCGCCCTGGTTTCCTTCGTTGTTTGTGATAATGCAGTTTTCGACCAACGGATCGGCCCAAGAGATGATGCCGCCTCCATGGATATAGGGAGAACCAAAACCGTTTCCATGCCTTATGGTAAATCCTCGTAACGTTGACCTGTTGCCGTTGTTGAAAGTGACCACTGGGCCCAGTCCTTGTGCATCTATGATCGTTGTTTCCGGGCCTTCGGCACTTTCAACGGTGACGGGCTGTTGGTCAAAATATAGCCGTTCGTAATAAATCCCGGGGCCCACGAGCACGGTGTCTCCTTCCCCGGCGTCGTCGATAGCCTCCTGAATAAAGGCGTAGTCGGAAGGAACATGAGTCACTATTCCCCAAGCCATGGCCGGGAACATCAAAGAGACCAGTGTTACAATGGTTCCCATACAGCCTTTCCTGAGCGTCATCGCGTGTCCCCCTTTTTTTTGGCGCCGCCTTTTTGTCGCTTCCACACGGGCCTTGGGTCAGGTTCGCCCATAGCCAATGAACATGTGTTTTTTGTGCGATCCGGATCTCCGATTTTCGCCCGAACCATTCCGGACTTGTCACGGGAAGGCCGCCTCATGGTCCTGACGCGCTTCCTGTCCTGCCGGTTTTCCGTCCTGATGGCTTTCGGGCAAGAAACATGCCCCGCCCCGGCTTTCAGTTCGAACGCCTTCATAGGTCCTTGAGGATACTTGAAATTAAGCTGGTCGAACCAATATGGATGTCCAATTTGCAGGCTATGTCACTTACAAAAACGTTCGTTGGATCTCTTCATTGGTTATTTAAGGTTCTTCTCCAATGTAGTTGGAGAAAAGGGGCCAAGGATTCAAGGGTTCAAGGATTGCGGCATCCGCTTTGAAAAGATGCAAGGGTTTGTTTTCGAGAGATTTTATCAGCGCTTTTAACATTCTTTCGGTTGCCGCGATCTCCTTTTTCAGTGGCCCCAAGTCACCTTCTCCGATGAACTATTAAAATGTTTCATACCTTTAAAAATATTAAGAGGATTCTGCCGATGGCGCAATGGGTTTGGTCGAGACACGGATTCGTCTAACGTGCCGATTCCAAACGGCGCCTGCCGGCGCAGCCCGGATGCCGGGGCTTGGATGGGCATTGTGGCACAAAGCTTGCTGAATAACCGGCCATGATGAAAACGAAAAAGACAATACCATGGTTTGGCAAGATCACCGGCAACGTGTTTGGCGCCAAAGCGGGCTTCAGCTTGGTGGAACTGGTGGTTGTTCTGGGCATTATGGCCGTGGCGCTCATGGTGGCCACGCCTGCGTACCTGACGACCATCAAACCCACCGCCGAACTTAAAGGCGCCGCGAGCCGTCTTTTTGGCGATATCCAATCGGCCAGACTTCGGGCGGTCAAGGACAATGCCAGTATCGGCATTGCCTTTTCCACCAACCCCGATGCCTACACCGTCTTTATGGATAACAGTCCCGCCAACGGTCAATACGACACGGGGGAACAGATCATCAAAACCGTTACCTTTTCGCAGGACTACGGGAATGTGCGGTTTGACGCGGTTTGTGGGGCATGCGGCGGAGATGGGATCACCTTTGCCGGCAATGCGTTTTCCATCACCCCTCGAGCTTTGGCGTCAGGGGGAGGGGCGGTTTTTCTGAAAAACCAAAACAACGAGGGGCGCAGCGTGGTGGTGAGCCAGACGGGCAGCGTCCGCATTGAGGAGTACACGCCATGAATCACAATAGTCATAGCATGGATCTTCACCGCAATGCCGATGGGTTTAGCATTATTGAGGTGATGATTGCCATGGTTTTGCTTGCCGTGGCGCTGTTTGGGCTGGCTTCGTTGCAGTCGCGAGGCATACGGGGCAATGATTTGGGAAACCGCACGACGCAAGCCGTTGCCCTGGCGCAAGACAAGGTCGAGGAGCTTATCCATGCCAACGCCACCGGGCAGACCATAACAGCCGGTTCAGACGACAATATTGATGAAACGGGCGGCGCCGGGGGCATTTTTAACCGGAACTGGGCGGTTCAAAGCAACACGCCGGTGAACAATGCCGATACCGTTGCCGTTACCGTGATTTGGAATGATGTCGCCGGGCAGCACAGGGTGGGCGTAAACGGCATCCTGGCGAGCGACGGATACTAACAGGAGTTTGGGAATATGTTTTTTTTGCACGATTTGAAGTCTGACAGAGGGTTGACGATCGTCGAACTCATGATCGCCATGGTGATGGGGCTGGCTGTCCTGGCAGCGGTCTTGAATCTGTTCGTTCACCACAACCGAACGAATGCCGCCCAGCAGGAAGTGGCCTATGCCCAGCAAAATATCAGGGCCGCCATGGATCTGATGACCCGAGACATCAGGGGGGCCGGGTACAACCCCACGGACGCAAGCGGTTTCAGCGGCATCCTGGCAGCCGATGACGAATACATCCGGATCCAAACAGACCTGAACGGAGACGGAGACACCACGGATCCCGAGGCGACCGATCCTGATTTTGTTGCGGCACCCACGGCGCCGGACGAAACCGATCCCCAGGAAGATATTACGTACAAACTGGACAATCTGACGCTTCTGCGAGGCCGGCGCATTGCCGCTCCTGCGACCTTTACCGTGGCAGCACCAGGGCAATGGACGGTCCAAGATGTGACCTTGATTGAGGATGTGACCGATTTTCAACTGGGCTATGAGCTGTGGGACGGATCCAGTACGACGACGCTGGATCCTCCGGGAGGTCCGCTTACGACCGCCCAGTTGGAGCAAATCAGGACCGTCATTATTCGTCTCGGCGTCCGAACGGAAAATCCGGACCGAGATACCGGCGACTATCGAACCCGAAACCTCGTTTCCCGAGTCCGGGTTCGCAACATGGGCTTTCAGGATATAGAATAGGAGATTGCTTTGAATATTCAAGACGAAAAGGGAGTCGTCCTGGTAACGAGCCTGATTATTATGGGCCTTCTCATGGTTATCGGAACATCCATTACCATGACATCGTCCATTGAACTGAATATCGCCCGCAACGAAAAGGTGGGTAAAACCGCGTTTTATCGCGCTGAAAACGGCAGGGTGATTGCCGCCAGGGCCATTCATGCGGCGGCCGCTTCGACCACCTGGAACAATGGCGACAATTTCGAGGGCAACAGCGAGATCACCATTGCCGACGGCAACTTTTTTACCGAGGGCTTTGACGTGAACGACACGGTAGACACGGTCTTTGCAAGTCCCGACATCCAAATGACCAACGACCTTGGTGCGGACATTGATATCGACAAGATCGAGGTGGGGCCCATGCCGGGCGCTTCCGCAGAGTTTGCCTCAGGCTATGAGGGCGTTGGTCACGAGGGCATGGTCCAGGCCGTTTACCGGATAGACAGCGTCGGCCGGGAGCCGGCTACAGGCGCCAATGCCCGGGTTATGCTTGAATACCGATTGCTGCCCTATTAGAAAAAAGGAGACGCATCATGTCCAGAAAATATTTGCACATTGCAGCCGTCCTGATGGGTTGCGTATGTTTTTCAACGATGATGAACCTGACGGGGGGGGATCTGCTAAGGCGGGCCGAAGCGGCCACCAACGCCGAGTTCTCAGCACAACCGCCTTTTCTACCCGGCAATGTCCCGCCCTTGGTCATGCTCGCCATGTCCAAGGACCACAAGCTTTTTTACAAGGCCTATACGGATTACTCCGATCTGGATGACGACGGCGTCCTGGATACGACCTACAATCACGACATCGACTACTACGGGTATTTTGATTGCTACAAGTGCTACAAATATCAGAGCAGTCGTTTTGAGCCGGTGCGGGTCTCCGACGACAACGACAAGATTTGCGATGAAGCAGACGAGTGGAGCGGCAATTTCTTGAACTGGGCTACCATGGCGCGCATCGACACCTTGCGCAAGGTGCTCTACGGCGGATACCGGTCAACGGACAACGATACGGAAACCGTCCTGGAAAGGACCTTCATCCCGCAGGATGCGCACAGCTGGGTCAAGATATATACGCCCGGCGCGGGAGATCCGGCGATCAGCGATCTGACCCCGTTTACCAAGACGACGATTTCCATCTGCAATACCACCAAAGACAGTTACGCCAATCCGCCGCTGATGCGGGTGGCCGACGGCGACCAGGCGGGAGAGACCGGTTGGCCCCGCTGGTCGTCCAACGAGCGGTGGCAGTGCGCCTGCGACGGAGAGGGCAAAAGCGGGGAAAACAGCCTGAGGCCTCATAATGTCAATGACCTGCTGGGGGACTACTACGTCAGGGTGCAGGTGTGCGTGTCCGGGCTTCTGGGCTCGGAAAAGTGCAAGACCTATCCCAACGGCAACATCAAACCCTACGGGCTTTTGCAGACCTACGGCGAGACCGACAAAATGTATTTCGGACTCATGACCGGTTCGTATCTGAAGAACAAGTCCGGCGGGGTGTTGCGAAAAAATATCAGTTCCATCTCCGATGAGGTGACCGCGAACACCGGCGTGTTTACCGGCGCAGCCGGCATTATTGATACGATCAACAAGCTTAAGATCGTCCGATACAACTATTCGGACGGCACCTATAACACGACGGACAATTGCTCCTGGGGGCTTTCGGGTTTCAGCGACGGCCAGTGCACCAACTGGGGAAATCCGATCGGAGAGATATTTTATGAGGTCCTCCGGTATTATTCCGGCAAAAGCAGCGCCACGGCGGCTTTTCACGCCGACGACAGCAGCATCATCTCCGGCCTGTCGCCCGTGGCATGGAGCGATCCTTACGGGACCTATGATTATTGCGCCAAGCCCTTCGTGATGGTGATTAGCGATGTAACTCCGAGTTTTGACTCCGATCAGATCCCCGGCAGTTATTTCAACAGCTTTACCGGCGATCTCGCGGTGAATGTGGAAGACGAGGCCAACGCCATCGGGGCCTTCGAGGCCCTGTCCGGAGACTATTTTATCGGTCAGAGCGGCGCCGACTCTACCGGAACCTGTTCCGCCAAGACCCTGTCTTCCAATCTGGGCCGCGCCCGGGGCCTTTGTCCGGAAGAGCCCGATCGGGAAGGAACCCACTATCTGGCCGGGTTAAGTTATTACGGCAAGACCACGGATCTGAGAACGGATCTGACGGACGCCAACTTCAAGCAGTCCGCCACCACCTATGCCATTGCTTTGAGTTCACCGTTGCCCGAGATGGAGCTCACCGTCGCCGGATCTTCGGTGAAGGTGATGCCTGCCTGCTACAACAACAATACGGGCCGCAACTGCGCCCTCGTGCATTTCGAGATCCTCAGCCAGGGGGCCGCTTCCGGAAGCTATTACGTCAATTGGGAAGACTCGGAACAGGGCGGCGACTACGATATGGATTCGGACTGCATCCTGCATTACGAGATCAGCGGTGATCAGATCACGTTCCGCGTGGAACTGACGAACTCGTCCACGCCCTATGTGTTGGATCTCGGCTATGTGGTGAGCGGCACCACCGATGACGGCGTTCACTTGATTGCAAGCAACGACCCCGACGGCGACTGGTTCAACAATCATTCGTGCAATGCCGCGGAGACGTGCAATGACGGCGATGCGGTGGGACGCTATGACGATGCCTGTACGCAGGACTTCTGGTGCGGCGAAAAGA
>CAYSGJ010000173.1:0-11521 GCA_964430705.1 uncultured Desulfobacterales bacterium
TTCTGTATTATGCCCATTCAAAGGCCGGTTTTACGCGGCCTTGACGGCGAGTTTTGCCCGGCTGGAGGATTGATGTCCATTGGCCGACCAAAACCCTGATTGGAGCTTTGTAGATAACCGCATTATTTTATGCCTTAACAACATCAATAATAAAAACGCACCTGGCAGTTGAAAGGAGTCATTGATGAGCCTGCTCGAATACAGCGTACTGAATAACCCACTTAAAATGTGGGTGATCGCCGTAAGCATGACAATACTCGGGACCTTTGTCTTGAACTTTGTAACAAAAGTCCTGGCTCGCACTTTTACCGCCCTGAGAGGCAAGTTGCCGGGTGATTTTGGGCAGGTCTTGGCTGAAATGTTTCGCCGAACAAAACGGGTGATTCTTTTTGTCGTATCGCTCTATGCGGCAAGTTCATTTCTGTCTTTGCCGGCATCACTGTCCGCATCATTGCGCTATGTGACTGTGATTTTGGCCGGCATCCAGATCGGCGTTTGGGCCGGCTTTCTCGTCACCAAGCTCGTGTCCGAATATGTAATTCGGAACACGGACCATGATGAAGCGCCATCGGGAATAGCGGTAGCTACGCTTATCGCGCGCGTTATTATATGGGCATTCATTGTTTTGTTGGTACTTGATAATCTGGGGTTCAACATCACGACACTTGTTGCCGGACTTGGTGTTGGGGGCATTGCCATCGCCATGGCGTCCCAAAATGTCCTGGCCGATCTGTTTGCCTCGCTTTCAATCCTTTTGGATAAGCCGTTTAAGGTGGGAGACTTCATTATCGTCGGGGACATGCTCGGATCTGTGGAGCACATCGGATTAAAGACCACGCGGTTGCGAAGCTTGGGCGGCGAACAACTCGTTTTCTCGAACACTGATTTGCTGTCCAGCCGCATCCGGAATTACAAACGGATGCAGGAGCGCCGTGTGGTTTTTACGGTCGGCGTTGAATACAGCACGGCATACGAAAAACTGAAACGCATTCCACAGATGATAAAAAGCATCATTGAGTCCGTCGAACAGACACGTTTTGATCGTTCTCATTTTATGAGTTACGGTGACTTCTCGCTCAATCTCGAGACAGTCTATTACGTCCTGGCTGCCGATTACAATATTTATGCCGACGTCCAACAGGAAATCAACTTGAAGTTGTTTAAAAAATTTGAAGACGAGGGAATCGTTTTTGCCTTTCCGAGCCGAACGCTCTATTTGGCCAACGACGAAAAAAGACAGTTAACCATGCAACTAGTGAAAAAACAAAACCTTACGTAGTTGCAAAGCATGGGTGGCGGCGACAGGGTCGCCTTTTGAAAAAACCGGAGAGACACCGAAAGGAATTTGCTCTTGAAATCGGGGGGATGGCCCATGGATTCCAGGAAAATAACAGTCGTTATAGGCATCGCGTGCATATTGGCATTTACCACGACGCTGTCGGCCGATGAAGTACGGATGAAAAATGGGGATCGCATTACCGGTTCGATCATCAAAATGGAAAACAAGACACTCACCGTGGACACATCATACGCTGGAGAAATCGCCATGACATGGGAACAGGTGGAATCCATAGAAACGGATTCGGCGGTTCACGTGGTGCTGGAAGACCGGACCTCTGCACACGGCATCCTTAAAACCACAAAAAACGGCCAATTGCAGCTTGAAACGGCCCAAGTCATCACGCCGTTAAGGTTTCATGTGGCGCAAGTCGAAGGCATCACCCCTCCCACCAAGCCGCCGGTAAAGCTTACCGGACGCATCAATGCCGGGCTTGATGTGAAGAAAGGCAACACGGATACCAAGGCTTATCTCATAGATGGACAACTGGAGGCCAGAACGGAAAATAACCGGTACACCGTTGGGGGTGAAGTGAATCGAGAGGAAGAATCCGACGAAAAGACCGCCGACAATTGGTGGTTGTACATGAGTTACGATCATTTCCTGACCCAACAATGGTTTTTTTACACCAACGCAAGTTTTGAGCAAGATGACTTCAAAGATCTCAATCTCAGAACAACGGTAGGCGCAGGGTCGGGATATCAGTTCTTCGAATCGGCATCAAAAAACCTGTCGGCAAGAGCAGGCCTGGCCTATGTCAATTCAGATTACCGTGTCGACGACCAGGATAATGACTACATGGCAGGGCGTTGGACCGTACAATACGACCAGTTCTTTTTCGAAAAATTCTTTCAGTTTTTTCACCATCACGAAGGTATTGTCAGCCTGGAAGACACGGAAGAAATAGTAATTCGAACCAGAACAGGATTGCGAATTCCCTTGGGAAAAGGTCTTAATACAACCATACAATACCATTGGGACTGGGATAATGCGCCGGCGCCCGGCGTAAAAAGGGTGGACGAAAGGTATCTGCTCACATTGGGATACAGCTGGGAATAACGCGCAGTTCGCACAAAACGCAAAAATCCGTTCCGAGCACATATCCGCGTCCACGGATTGCGGATTTGCGCCAAGAGATGCGACGTGCCGTTAGATGGAAAGTCCGCTGGATTCGGCTGGTTCCCGCCATGCCTCTTCAGCCGTTTCCACAATCTTAAACAGCGATGCATCCTCAGACGAGATGGTTCCTTCTTCCACCAACGCGTCAACATTGATGACGCGCCGCCGGAATTTCCTTCCGAACAGCAGGATTGGAATGATTCCGCAACGGATGGAAGCCACCCGAATCCGCCGGCCGGCGGGCTTGCGGGACAGACCGGACGTTGGATTTCCGTCAAGCCGGATCCAACTGGAAAGGGGCATAGGCCTTGGGATAATACGCCCTTTTTCGCCCCCCCAACTGGTGCCCCAACAGGCAGGATCGGTTGGCATAGTTTAACAACATGAGCATCAGTTCCGGGCCTTTGAGAAAACCCAAGCATCCCGTTGCCGCACGCACTTCATCAAAGGCTTCCACGTCATCACGTCGCACATTCGGCCCCACCAAGGCAACAGGCACCGGCTCGCCTGAATGAATCAACATGGCGTCGCTGGGCGTCGAATGATCGGCTGTGATCCCCACGACCAGGTCGTCTCTTTTCGTCACGGCGTCGACAAGGACATCCAAACCCTTGTCCAGGGCCGCAATGACGGCTTCCTTGTGTTTTGCATCTCCCGTATGGGCTGCCTCGTCGGGGATTTTGGTATGAACATGGACGAATTCATGCACGGAATCGTCAAGGGCCATGCGGATTCTACCCCTGAGATCTTCAGCGGGGTCGGCGCCGTCCTGAACCCGGACAAAGGTCAGACCCAATTCTTGGGCAAGACCGCCGTACACAGCCCCGGATGTAATCACCATACCGGCCATGTCCCACTTTTCCTGAAACGGTTCTTGAACAATACGACGGCCGCAACGTTGGGTGGCCGGAAAGTTGGCCGGCGGCAGTCCCTGCGCTGCGCGCCGTCGGTTCACTTCATGGTTGGCAAGCACATGGTGACAACGACTAAGATACGCATTCAAAGCTTTGGCCGTGCGCTCGGCCCGGGCGGGCTCCGGATTGCCGTCAACCGGCCAGATCCGTGCCATGGGCCTGCCGGGCATCATGGGATCGGAATCCGACACGAAGGGTGAGACCTCGCCGCTCATGATAAGAATGCCGTCGTTTCCTCTGGTGTGGTGCAACCGAAAGCCCACCCCATGCAGCTCATAGGGAGAAATATCGCGAAAAAGCGCTTTAAGCTCCTCATCTTCCAAAAGAGGACGTTTCCGGACCAAGACCGGCTCACCTTGTTTCCATGCGACTTGGGCAAGGTGAGCCAGACCCAGAACATCGGTATCTTCAAAGACCACGCCCTCACCGACAGCCTCTAACAGCCCACGGCCCGGGAAATCCTTGAGGTCGTAGCCGAAGAGCAGGTAGTGGGCCGTTTCACTGGGCAGACACTGGCCGGGAAAGCTTGCATGAAAAAGCCCGTTGCTGCCCAGTGCTGCCAGACGGTCAAGGTGCGGCGTGTGTGCCGATTGAAGAGGGGTTCGATGATTGAACATGTCAAAGGACCTGTCACCAAGGCCATCCAGCAAAACAAGAACAATTTTCATAATAAATCCTGCAAAGTCAAATATTCATCCACAATGCTTTTGGTCTGCAACGCCCCGGTTTCCTCTCTTACCTCCAGCGTCCACCATGGACACCGGATATTCCAAAGAATGTCAAGGCGCTTGACCATGTCTTCCAAGCGGTCCGGAGGCGAATGTCCCAAACCAAACACTTCCTCGTGATACACATGGGCATTGAAAACACGGTCGGGATGGGGGGTGACGAAATCCTCGGGTTGGTAGTAGTGACTTCGGACCGATTCACAACAGTAGGCATGGCCAATGTCGAAGGTAACGGCCGCACCGCTGCCTCGCACCAACTTCTCGAAAAGCTGGGGCTTGCTGGTCCACCCCCAAGCCAGGTTTTCTAAACAGACTTTCACCCCCCTGGTTGCACCGTAGTGCACCAGACGGCGCAGATTATCGATGGTAGCATCCCAGGAAAGCGGTTCCGTAGAATCATGCCCGAGACCGATATGAATCGTTAAAAACCGGCCTTCCGCCTTGGAAACAAGCCGGATGATGTGCTGGAATACGGATGCCGCCCTATTGGCTTGCTCTGGAGCATCATGGCCCAAATCCAGTTGATAGAACGGACAATGGTAGCGCACTTCAAGAGGATACAGAGCCGAAATATTTTTCACCCACAATGATTCTTCGGCAAACGTCGAGGGAATAGTCGACTGATCGAAAGACCAATCCACCCCGTCAAATCCGTTATCAAGAGCAAAGGCCTTTATGTCGTTTGGGTCTGAAAACAAATTGCATATGGCCAACGTAGGTTGCATGATATTGTTGTTAGATATCGTCAGATTACCCCCGAGACTTAATCATATTAACCCCTTCCTCAGCACTGTAGCTCTAGAAAATCTAAAGTTTCAAAGCGCTAAGCTTGTTACAATGGGTTTTTTTCAAGACCCCCGAACAAATAGAAGGCAGGATCGAGCACAAATATGGACCGGCTTGAAATAACAAACGGAAACAAAAGGTTTTTTCAGGACCCAAGATCAGCCCTCTGACCGATATCCGTAGTAGCCTCTCCACGGCCCGTCGGATCCATTCCTTTCGGAACGCTGAAACCCGATCATTTGCTGATCGATATCATATTCTTTGATCTTGTTGAGAAGGTTCCTGTAGCTTGTTTTCAAAAGGGATGCCGCTTTTTTTCGATTCCAATCCGTATGGGACAACACCTGCTCAATGACATCTTTTTCAGCCTTTCGCACGGCTCGTCTGCAAACCTCTTTAAGGGTATACGTTTTGGCCGGCTCAGGGGATCTCGGCACCACTGCGTCAGCATTTCCCATAGCGACAAAACACCGGATGGCATTCTCCAGTTGACGAACGTTGCCCGGCCATTCATATTGCATAAGCCGTTGCAAAACCTTTTCGGGAAGAGGCCTGTATGGCTTATTATAATGGATGGCGTATTTCTTCAAGAAGTGTCGGCTCAGTGGTTCGACATCTTCTCTTCGATGCCTTAAGGGGGGGATTTGGATAGAGATAACGCTGAGACGATAGAAAAGGTCCAACCTGAACCGTTTCTGGGCCACCATGGCATCCAGGCTCGCATTGGTTGCCGCGAGCGTACGGGTGTCGATCTTGGTGTTCTTGGTGCTGCCCAGCGGAGACAATTCGTTGTCTTCCAGGACCTGAAGCAATTTGGCCTGCAACGGCAACGGCATCTCTCCGATTTCATCCAAAAAGATGGTTCCGGAATGGGCTAGCTGAAACTTACCTGGTTTCCTTCTGAACGCGCCCGTAAAAGCCCCTTTTTCATAGCCAAACAGCTCACTTTCAAAAAGGTGGAGAGGCACACCGGCGCTGTTGACTTTCACAAATGGCTTGTCTGCCCGCGGGGAAAACCGGTGAATAGCCCGGGCCACCACCTCTTTGCCTGTTCCACTTTCGCCGCAGATAAGGACGGTCAGATCGGAATCACAACCTTGCAGCACATGCCGCTTCAATGCCGTCATGCCCGGCGTCTGACCGATGATTATTTTGTCGAGCTCTGCGAGCCTATTGAAAACGGATATGGATTGAAGCAGGTTGTTAAGGGCGTTTTTCAGATCATTTGGCTGGAAATCCTTGGGAAGACAGAACAGGCCGCCATCGCCGGTCAGGCCCATGGCTTTCAGTATCTTTTCGTCGCCGCCGATGCAAATCTTGGGTAACCCTCGTTTTTCGCAATCTGCAAGATCAGCGTAGGTTTTGAGCTGCCTTTCCTGAATGTTGGAACCAAAAAGCAGCAGATCCGGATCAAATCGGCGACACCCGGACAAGAAACCCGCCTTTTCCGTCACCCCCTCGGCATCAAACCCGAGCACATCAACCAACCTGGTCAACACATCACAGGCAGAGGCCTCGTTGTCCACTGTTAGTACTTTTATTGATTCCACCACCGCACACCTTTCGAGACTCCCGGATATCATCCCCCGACATGAACGCAAACATGTTCACAGCGATCGGTCACAGAGGTCTCACCACCACCAGAAAAACATCTTTAATATCAACCAACGGGCTTACCGAGACTCTTGTTTTTCTCTTTTTACGGCCTCTCTGGCCATTAAGAAACAGCGTGGACTCTACGGGTCCTTTCTTTGGATCTTTCAAGGATCTTTCGGCCAAAGCCGCAAGCGTCTCACAACCCGTTGCACCGATCAGGTCTTGCATCCTCGAGCCGATTAGATCCGTCTGTCTGGCTCCCATCATGCCGGCAAAGGCCTGATTTGACCCTAGAACGATATCCTTGCGGCAAATCAGAGCAGGATTTTCGATGTCTTCAACAATCAAAAGCCGTTGCAGGATGGATCCGGAAGCCGTGATTCCCTTGCAAAGGTCGTCCATGCCTCTTGAGGACTGTGTCTCTCGCCCCATCAGTATCGCAGGCAAAGGCAGGTCGTGCTCGTTCAACATCCGAATCACCTCTGCGGCCGGAATCTTATAGTTCCTTCCCACCCTGAAGCCTTTAATCTGATTCTGCTCAATCCACCGTCTGACTGTGGTGTGAAACACGCCGAGCAGTTCGGCCAGTTCGGGTGTGGAAAAAAAACCCTTTTCCATTGTTTACTCCTCGATACAAAGTGACAGGCCTTTCGCCGATCCATGGTGCAGACTATTCATGAAAAAAAAAGACAAAGCAAAAAGCCCAATTTTGTTATACGATAGCAGTTAGGAAGATTACCAAGGCTCGCTCTAACACTTTTGAAAGCACTCTGTGCTTATTCTTCAGCAAAGACGATGCCAACCATGCACCCTCAAGCTAACATACTGATTTTTAAAAGTTAGCCCTGCCGTCACGAATTTACCTATTTACAAAAAAAGCACCCGTGAGACACAAGATGTCTCACGGGTGTTTCAATACTGTATCAGTGTCTCTTTTCAGCGACGCCCAACAGCATATTGGGGCATAGAAGAAACCGGGGATTGGTTCATGTGTGTTGCCGTGAAAGGGAACCGCCCTGTTCCGGAGGGAAAATATTCAGACTTGTCAGACGACGATAGAGCGTGGCCCTGCTTATTCCGAGTTCTCGGGCGGCAAGAGTCCGATTGCCTTTGGCAGCCTTCAGGGCTGCCATGACTCGCTGTCTCTCATCGGAAGCCGGGGAACCGCCGGCAAACGAGGGGGTGTAGCTCGATTGCAGAATTTCAGAAGGAAGATCTTCGGGATTAATGACAGAGCGCTTGCAATGCAAGGTAGCAAAATCAATAGCGCTTTTTAGCTCTCGAACATTGCCCGGCCAGCTGTATTCCAGGAGTACCCTCATGGCGTCCCTGCCCACGTCCCGCACATCCTTTCCTGTCGCAGCGCGACTCTGGCTCAGGAACGTAGCAACCAACAGAGGAATATCTTCACGACGATCTCGCAGTGGCGGAAGTTCAATCCTTGCCACCCGTATCCGGTAAAGAAGGTCCGGACGAAAACGCCCTTTTTCCGCCTCCTCACTCAGATTTCGATGGGTCGAGGCCAGTACGCGAACGTCAATTTTGCGAGGGATGGAATCGCCCAGCCGCATGATTTCCTTTTCTTCGAGAACTCTCAACAGGCTTGTCTGCATATTTTTCGAAATATCGCCAATTTCATCCAAAAGGATGGTCCCGCCGCCGGCCATTTCAAAAAAGCCCTTATGGTCTTCCACGGCACCGGTAAAAGCGCCCCGCTTGTGGCCAAACAATTGACTGGTCAGCAAAGAATCGTCCAGCCCGGCGCAGTTCACCGCAACAAAAGGCTTGTCCTTGCGATGACTCGAGGAATGGATGGCCCGCGCCGTCAGCTCTTTTCCCGTGCCTGTTTGCCCTTCGATCAGGACCGTCCAATCGACTTTCGAAATCTCTCGGATCTTTTGATAAACAACCTGCATGGCCTGGCTTTTGCCCACAAGATCATGAAACAGGGCCTTGCCTTCGAGCATTCTGCGAAGATCGTACACCTCCGACATGTCGTAGAGGAAAAGAATTTGCTTTTGTGGATTTCGGGGATCATCCTGGACCTCAACATCCATCCAGTAACGCCGCCCCTCCTGAAATTCCACCCGGGTTTGCAATTTTCTCCTTGCCTTGGGAATATGCTTTAACATGTCTTTGAGTCGGGCTTCATCATGCTCGCTAAAGGAAAACACCTTTTGCCAGTGCTTTCCCAAGACGGCCATCTTGCTCCTTCTAATAAGATCCTGGGCGGTTTTGTTCAAAAAGGTAATCCGCCCTTTTTCGTTCACGGTGGCAATGCCCAAACGCAACATGTTTAGGATGGATAACAAATCGTCGTGGCCTTTTTTAACCGTCTGAAACATTTCCTCGAGCTTTGCCTCTACGTACTGC
Source organism: uncultured Desulfobacterales bacterium (assembly GCA_964430705.1). Taxonomy (GTDB): domain Bacteria; phylum Desulfobacterota; class Desulfobacteria; order Desulfobacterales. The sequence goes on from CAYSGJ010000173.1 coordinate 8,856, forward strand.
CGTTCCGCCATTTCTCGGGCGATGCTCTCGATGGTCTGATTGGTCATTTTCTTGAGAGACTCCAGTAATTCCACCTGTGAGCCTCCTAAAACCCTGGCCGTCAAATCGCCCCGGGACACCCTGTGCAACACGTCAAAATGTTCGGCCAAACCTATGGCAAACTCATGGGAAAGGTCAACGATTTCTCCCAGATCCCTTGCGGTAAGATTGACAATGTGTTTCAGCTTGGCAATCAAATCGAGCTTCGACTTCTCGTCGATCCTGACCTCTGGATTTCCCGATGATATTTCATTCAATGCCTTGAAAACGTCAGACAACCCCTGGGCCAATTCCACGTTAATGGTTCTGAGGGTCTCCTCACTTTTCCGCAGGGCCTCCTCGGCCCTTTTCCTTTCAGTCAGTTCGAGTTTCAACTGATCGGTGGCCTTGGCAAGTTTGGCGGTGCGTTCTTTCACCCGTTCTTCAAGCTCGTCACGGGCCTTGCGCAGCGCCGCTTCGGCCCTTTGCCGTTCCGCAAGGCGTTCCTCCTCGATCTGAAAAACATCCCAGAAAAGCCGGGCACCGACGTGGTCCATAAGCATCACAAAGTCCGGCTTGTTTCGCGAAATCTCGTTGGCCACTTCTTGGTGGCCGGTCAGTTCAATGATCATGTGGAGATCTTTGAGTTTGAACAAGTCGCGATAATCCTTTCCGGTGTAAATGCCCTGTTCTTGGGCATAGCGGAATCCCACGGCATCAGGATTCCTGCACGCCACGCCAATGAGCTTCATCCGGAGCTGACTCAGCTTCTCGGCGAATATCATGTCCATGATGGCCTTGCACCCGGGGCCGCCACCCACAATACCCACATTGACCGCCTTGGTCTGTTCCATGGCTCAATCCTCTTGCCGAAAAGTTCCACACAAGAACCGACACTGTCTCATCGCACTGAGACACCAAACGCTGCTATAAGGTACATCATCTACCCGCACAGTGTCAAACCGCCGCCAACGGTATCGTCTTGAACCCAGAATATCGTCTTTCCGGGCCTTCCTTTTTTACCTTTCGGTAATAAAGGACTTCCGTTATCTACGATTTGATATTTTCTAAGACTTCCCGGGCGATTTCCTTCACGTCGCTGCTGAACTTGCCCAACAGGATGGTCTCGAGTTTTGCAATGATCTTTTTGCCTCCGGATTCTCCCAGAACGTGAACGATATCGCCTTGAGCCTGGTCGGTCGCTCGAAAAAACCGCTCCCAGAGAGGATCAATGACTTGGGCTGCCAGGGCGGGGGCCTGCTCTGCGATGGTTTCCATGACAACCATGGCGCCGAGCCGCACGAACATCTTATCATGGGCAAGAAGATCAAAAAAAGCGGGAAAAATCGCATCTCTTTTCAGCATCATATCTGCGACTTTGAACGCATGGCCTCCTTTGAGCATGCTCTCCAGCGACTCCGCGCCCAGATTGGTCGGGTCACGATCCGCCATCATCGCTAAAAGTTCTGATAACGGCACGGAACCCGACCACCGAAACGCCTGATCAAAAAACAATGTAGGTACTGAGCGCACATCATGTCGTTGTGCCACTTCAGGGAAAAAGGCGCCATCAATGACGCCAAGATGGATCTGCTCACTCGCAGCAGGCAGCGGAAGCAGCTGCTCAACGGCAACCGGGCAGAAAGGGCATTGCGGGGTAACAAAAAGTCGCAAAAAGACCGGAATTTCAATTTTTTCAATGGCCTCATGGACCGGCGCGAGCAGTTGGGACACCCAGGCCGAATCCAGGGATAGCGCCATTAAAAACGGCGCCAATTCCTTGCCAAGCGGAACGGCGTGATAGCGCAACCGCGGTCCGATACCCAGTGCGGGAAGGTCCTTTGCGTACCCTTCATCGCTGATGACTCGAACCCTTGGGGCAAACCTGGTCAGACTTTCACAAAATTTTTCCAGTTCACCACTTCGGTGGTCCTCCGTCGTAATCAGTTGCAGATCCACGTCCGAGGCAAGAGCCTCATTCCATTTTGTTACCCGATTTTGTTCCTCCGGAGTCAAGACAATCATTTTTTTTCGAAAGATATGGCTCCTAACCTTAAGCGGAATCGATCCATTTTTTTAATACGAGGACAATCTTTTCTGCCTGGTCCTTGCTGGAAATATTGAATTTAGACTGCTGTTTGTACTCGCCACCGATCTTGCGATAACGACGAATGGTATATTTTTCGAGGCCGTAGCCTTGCTTTTTTCGATCCCAGTCCTGGTATTTAAAGATAACCGTTGCCCATGCGCCCTTTGACAGAACCTGTTTGTCCAGCTCTTTGACAACAAGATCGTCGCCCTCTTGATAATTGACCGTTAGTTCATCAACGTTTGAGACCATATTGTTTCTCCTTCATACAGGCAAATCGCCCGAGTTTTTTCTTTTCTGTGCCCAATGGGCAGCCTTTGTACCACAACAAGTGAATTGAAGGCAACGGAAGGCAACCGGTAATCAGGGACCGGCAGCAGGGCAGTGCCGGCAAGACCTCTCAAGGGGATCATGCTTCGGCTGCCGGTGCCGACAATAAAAGATTTTAGTAAACGTGTTTAAAAAGCTCAAGTTCCAGAGGCCTATGGGTATGGGGCCGCAAGCCGGGCAACTGTCTGAGCCGCTGAGGCCGAGTTGGGAGTGCCGCTGCTCAGCCTTT
>CAYSGJ010000174.1:0-5939 GCA_964430705.1 uncultured Desulfobacterales bacterium
GAGGGCGTTAGCCCGAGTTTTTGCATTTTAGCTGAAGGGCTCGGGAGCGCCCAAAATGCTTACGGAGAGAGCAAAATCGACTTTTTGCGAGACCATCAAATCCTAAATCCGCAACAATTATAAAATTCGAATATTTCAATTTTTCAAACAGGTTGTTTTGGATTTGGACCATTTGTTATTCGAATTGGTTTCGTGCTGCGATATTCGCAATCCGAATGTACGACATCGACCCCGAGAATCCCTTGCGATCGTGAAAATCGTCATTATGCAACGAAACACTACGCCTTCACCCCTTCTTTCTTGTCGATCAGCGACAAAAAGGGCTTGAAAAGATCAATGGGTATGGGAAACACCGTTGTGGAATTGTTTTCCGCGGAAATGTCGCGCAAGGTCTGCAAATACCGCAACTGCAAAGCTGTAGGATATTTCTCGATGATCTGAGCGGCTTCCGCAAGTTTGTTGGCCGCCTGATATTCGCCTTGCGCATCGATGATCTTGGAACGCCGCTCCCGCTCCGCCTCTGCCTGCCTGGCCATGGCCCGTTGCATCTCCTGTGGCAGGTCAATATGTTTTAGCTCCACGGTAGAGACCTTAATTCCCCAGGGATCCGTCTGGGCATCCAAGATCTCCTGAAGTTTTGTGTTGATCTTCTCCCGTTCCGCCAGGAGTTCGTCCAACTCAGCCTGACCGCAGACACTTCGAAGGGTGGTCTGGGCAAGCTGAGACGTCGCATACATATAGTTTTCCACTTCGATGATCGCCTTTTGCGGATCCATGGCCCTGAAATAGATCACGGCATTGACCTTGACAGACACGTTATCCCTGGTGATGACGTCTTGCGGATCCACGTCCATGGCTACAAGGCGCAGACTCACCTTGACCATCTTATCCACAATGGGAATCAGGATAATCAAACCGGGCCCCTTGGCGGCGATGACCCGTCCCAACCGAAACACGATGCCCCGTTCATATTCATTGAGAACCCGGATGGCGGAGGCCAGGAAGAACAAAACAAGAACAATGGCTGAAATGGTAGTAATCATCACACCCCCCCTTTTTTTGGTTGACAGTAAACGGTCGCCCCACATTGGCCAAAGAAGGACTTTAGCACAACCTCGGCATTTTTCGCTGTCTTTTATCCAACTCCCGGAAACCTGATTTTCGGTACTTCCTGTTCACTATTTATTTCGCCTCTTGCCCCTCGCCATTCGCCCATTTTCCGGCATCATGAATCATGGATCCGCCATCGGGCACCCGGAATCATCTTTTTACCAATGACTAATGACCAATGGCTAGTGACTATTTAATCTTCTCAACCTTCAACAAGAGCCCCTCCACGGCCGTGACCCGGATTTTCGTGCCCATGTCAATAGCCTCAGGGGCTTCCGCGTTCCAGATCTCGCCGTGTACAAAGACCTTTCCCGTTGGCTCAAGCCGGCTCCTTGTAACGCCGATTTCGCCGATCAAACCCTTTTCTCCCGTCAAGGGTCTTAACATCTGAGAACGAAATACCAGACCGGCAACCACAACGAAAAAACCGGATACCATACCGACCGTAGGAATCAAGACCCGCCAAGAAAGCCGCAGCTCCGGAGCGGTTCCCTCGAACAGCATGAGAGAACCCAAAAAAAGGCAGACAATGCCTCCAAGACTCAAAAGGCCATAACTCGTTATCTTCATCTCCAGTAAAAACAGGACAAGCGCAAGGGCTATCAGCAAGATCCCGGCATAGTTTACCGGAAGCGTCTGAAAGGCAAAAAAAGCCAAAATGAGACACATGGCGCCGATGACGCCCGGGAAAATCGCACCAGGGTGAGAAAATTCAAAGTAAAGTCCGGCCAGGCCAATCATCATGAGCAGATAGGCAATGTTGGGATCGCTCAGGGTCTTGAGTATTTTGTCTCTAAAGCTTTCCGTTAAAATTACCCTGCCAACGCCTTTTGTGCGCAACGTGCCCTTGTCCGCAACTTCTTTGCCGTCGATTTTTTCCAGGAGGTCATCCAGGTTGTCTGCAATGAGGTCAATAACGTTGAGCTCCAGTGCTTCCGTTTCGGTCACCGAGACGCTCTCCCGCACCGCCTTCTCAGCCCAGTCTGCATTGCGGCCTTTCTTGGAGGCAATGCTCTTCGTATAAGCCACCATATCATTGATGACCTTTTCGGCCATGGTTTCATCCATTTGCTTTTGGCCGAGATTCACAGGATGGGCTGCACCCATATTGGTTCCAGGAGCCATTGCCGCAATATCGGCGGCCATGGTGATCATCACCCCGGCTGATGCGGCCCGTGCGCCGCTGGGAGACACAAACACCACAACGGGAACGTCGGAAGACAACATGACCTGGACGATGGCCCGCATGGAAAGGGCCAGCCCGCCCGGCGTATCCAGTTCAATCACCAAACAGCCCGCGCCTTCTTGAGAAGCCTTCGCCATATTCCTAATCACATATTCAGCCAGGCCGGGGCCTATCGTGCCCGCAACCTTGATCACATAAACATCATCCGTTGCCGCCGGCACAGCCGATGGGGCAATCCCCCAAAGAATCGTGGCAATCAAGATACAAACAAGACAAAACCTAATCTTTTTCATGGGCATGCTGTTCATAGGCAGACTGAAGTTTTTGGACATCTTCCCAGACATCGCGCTTTCTGTCGGGGTTTCGCAGTAAAAAAGCCGGGTGATAGGTCGGCAACAAGGGGATCCCTTCGTAGACATGAAAATGTCCTCGCAGCCGAGATATGGGTTCATCCGTTTGAAGAAGCGTCTGGGTGGCAAAGGCGCCGAGCGTACAAATGAATTCGGGCCCGATCGCCCTGATCTGACGTTTTAAAAAAGGGAGACAAGATGCAATTTCGTCGGGCTTAGGATTGCGGTTTCCCGGAGGGCGGCACTTGACAACATTGCATATGTATACCGCCTTTCGCTCCAGTTTGATTGCTTTGAGAATTTTTGCGAGCAATTGCCCCGCAGCCCCTACAAAAGGAATGCCTTTCACGTCCTCCTCAAACCCCGGCCCTTCTCCCACCAGGACCAGCCGCGCCGCGGGCGCCCCATCTCCGAAAACGATGTTTTTGCGACCTTCGGCCAACCTGCACCGGCCACAGTCCCGAAGATCATCTCGAATCATATCAAGAGTTTCAACAACGTTTTGGTCTGTCCATCCCTGCAAGGCCCTCACAGAGGCCTCCGACAAGGGCACGCCCTTGAATCCCAACCCTTTCGCATAGTCCAGATATGACCTGATGTTACGGGAAAGTGCATCAACCTCTTGGATTGTATTGGTGTCGTTGGTCATCAGGCAAGCTCGTTATTCGTACACCGTCAACCGTTCTTGGTTGTCAATAACCTGTAACGCAGGGTGAGGAGTTTATCCCCTTTCGCATCTCCCTTTGTGTCTTTTGACTCCGGGGTGATATTTCAGCCAATGACCAATGACTAACAACCGGCATCCGACTTCATGCATTTTTTGATCTCCAGCACCCTGTCCCATACCAGGTTTGCAAGAGAAATCTTTTCCATAAGAGGCAAATGCTCTGCGCGACCGTCTCTGAACAAAAAGATTGCTTGGTTGGTATCGGAACCAAACCCGGATCCCGTTTTCCCTACAAGATTGGCCACAACCAGGTCCAGATTTTTTTCGGCTGCTTTTGTCTTGGCATTTTCTTTGAGGTTCTCCGTTTCCGCGGCAAATCCCACCAGAATAGGGCCTTTATTGTTCTTGCCCAAAGCCCCCAAAATGTCGTCGGTTTTTTCAAAAAAGCACTGCCGCCCCACGGTATCCTTTTTCAATTTTTGAGGCGAAACTTCCGCGGGTCGCCAGTCAGACACGGCCGCAGCCTTGACAATCACCGTTGCCCGAAGGGCTTCTTTCATCACGGCATCAAACATCTCTTTGGCCGTCCGAACCCGAACCGTCTTGACGCCGTCCGGATCATTCAATGCCGTTGGACCGCTGACCAAGACAACCTTTGCACCCCTTCTCCGAGCGGTCCGGGCCAAGGCAAACCCCATCTTCCCAGACGAGGCATTGGTCACAAACCTTACCGGATCAAAGGCCTCTTGGGTAGGCCCTGCGGTAACCAAAACACATTCACCGTCCATATCCCGGGACACCAACGCACATCGAAGTGCCTCCGCAATGGTTTCGAGATCCGCCAGCCGCCCGAGCCCCTCCCGGCCGCAAGCAAGAGAACCCGAAACAGGACCGATGATTTGCATCCCCACATCTCGAAGCCGGCTGATGTTGGTTTGCACCATGGCATTTTCGTACATGCGCACGTTCATCGAAGGGCACACCAGGACGGGCGTCTTAACGCCCAAGATAAAGGTGGTCAGGGGATCGTCGGCAATCCCCTGAGCGATTTTGCCGATCACGTTGGCCGTAGCGGGGACAATGACCACGGCATCCGCCTGCTCGGCCCATTCAATGTGCCTGAAGATGCCGTTTTCCGGCCCATCAAACATATGGGTCCAAACGGGATTGCCGGATAGGGCCTGAAAGGTCATCGGGCCCACAAATGCCTCGGCGGCCTCTGTCATAATAACCCTAACCTTGGCGCCGGCAGCGACCAAAAGCCTCACAAGGGCTGCCGCCTTATACGCGGCAATGCCGCCGCACACGCCCAGGACGACCTGTTTGTCTTGAAGTGGATCTTCCATGTTGGTCGACAGTAAGTCGTTATTCGAAAATTGGTTATTCGTGCATTCATTGTTGCGGCTTACGCCTTAAACGCATGCCGGAAACAGGAATTCGTTCTTTATGGTCTATCGCAAAGGCGTCAAGGTGGGAGGTTCTCCTCTCCCGAAAAATCCGAGACGGCGCCGACATAACCGGCGGGCATAAAGCCCAGCCCTACATCGGGTTGCACGATGCCGTGTAGGGCGAGGGGTTTATCCCCTCCCGAAAATCCGGGGTGCCTTTCGTGTCGCACCTTATGCCTCCCGCGTCACCCTCTTTTCGCCTTGCTTCTTACCCCGCGCCCTTTGCGCTTCGCCCTTTGTTTTTTTGCATCCGGCATCAGGGATCGTGCGTCATTGAATGCCTCCGGCAACCGGAAACCGGGAACTGACACCTGACAAACCCCAATGCATGACAGCCCTATTTAAACAGGGTGGTCTCTCCGTTCTCTACGGTCGGGGCCACCCATATCTCCACGATCGAGTTAAAACTGCCCTCGGTAATGTTGATAATGCAGCTCCGATTGGGCTTGTTAAAGAACATGATCGTCCGTGGCGATTTGAAGGCACTGACAAGCTTCCAGTTGTCTTTGGCCATGTTGTTTTCAAAAAACCGGATCAGGGAGTGCACGTCCACCCGCCCCGACAATCCCAACACCCCGGCTGTAAAGCCCGGAGCATGATAGACAAAGGACTTTTGTTTATCGACTTTAAGCTCCAAGGGAACCAAAACATCCCCAAAGTCATAATACAAAGGCCCTGGGGTGTCATCCGCTTGCGCGGCGACCCCAACGCTTTCCTCGGAGTCCATGGACCCCCTTCTCATGCCGGCACAGCCGGCAAGGATCGTCAGCGCGAACACCAGTGTCAGCACGCCCACCAAACCCCCGGATAACCTTAAAACTCTCATAGCCGAACCTCCTTTTTCGTTTTCGCGTAAAAACCCGTTCGGATATCTCCTCGGGCAAGATCTCAACACCCGGATTTTTTACTTGGAAACCTACCAGCAATAGCCGTAGCAGTCAAGATCCTCAAGAGCGATACATGTTGTTTGATCTTCTTCGTTGCGGCTTGCCCGCATCAGAACCAACCCCCCATCGCTGCGAACTGCGGCGGGTTTCTCCCTTGACACCAAAGTTGTTCTGTCCCTATATTTAAAATTGTGGTTCATCCGGTTAAAGCATACTTGAGGGATAGCAGTGTGTGTCAACAGCCGGCTATTTTGGTATCAACAGGCAAAAACTCGCTCATAAGTGCGCGTA
>CAYSGJ010000175.1:0-5657 GCA_964430705.1 uncultured Desulfobacterales bacterium
TCTCGTTTCCTGCGGCTGAAATCAAGAATGCCGTGTTTACCGGCATTTTTTCCGGTCAAAAAACTGGTCCAGGCCTGAGGTGTAATAGGATGAATCGTTGACCGCAACTCACCATGGACGCCCTCTTTCATTAGCCGCCCAAGATGAGGCAGTCGGCCTTGCCTGACCAATGGTCGAATCACGTCGAGGGTAGCCCCATCCAGACCTATGACGACAACTTTTCTTTTTTCAATACCAGACAAAAGATAACCTTCTCCTTGAACGCACTATATGTCAACAACCCTGGAACAACATCACATTGTCGGGTGGGTTTTCTTGAGTTGCAACATCCATACCCCGTAAACAGGCAACTCAAAGACCTTGTTCAACGTCTCTCTCCCCTTTCCCTGTTCCACGATCTCCAGCTCCGGTCCCGAACCATAGAAGCCGTTCGAGTGGTTTTTATCAATCAGATAGACCTTATACGCATAATCGGAAAAGGGAAGGTTCGTCAATCTCAGCCTCACGTCTGCAACCAAATCATAATCAGGCTGCTCAGCCATCTTGTAATAGGTCAAAAGAAGCGATGCGCAATCCTCACCTTGCGTAGCAATGGCATATATGTCATTATCGGATACTTGAACCTTCAGGCGTTTGATGTCATCGCCCATCATGGAAAATAGTCTAAAGGCATTGTAGCTCGCCTTGGGGCTGCCCGTCCTGTCCGATTTGAACAGCCCATAAAAACCGCCGAACCCTTCTTCGGAATAAAACGCCTTTCTATTAGACAGCACAAAAAAATTCTGGGATTCCGTCTTTGAATCAGCAATATCTATAAGCCCCTTGATGATATAGGAAGCCCCATAGTGCGTGTCATGCCGACCATCAAAATTGTGGCTGACATTCCACTCGGTTAAAAACAGTTTCGTTGTGTCCAATCCGGATTCCTTCAGAATCCGTTCCAGACATGAGCTCACAAAAGAATACGGGTTCCGGATGGCTTTTAGGTTCAAGGCCTTGATCTCGTACAAATAGGTATGCAGATCAACGATCATACTGTTTATTTCCAGATCACGAAAGCCTTGTTCCCTGAGTTTATTCTCAAAAAAGCGGCGAACCAGACCGACCGTAAGCTCCTTTGGTTTGATTCTATCCAGAATATGCGACAACGCCTCGTCGAGGCCATACCAGTGCCAGGAATAAAACGCCAAGGGCAATTCATTGGACTTGACGAATTCCGCAAAAAACCGTGTCCACCATATACCGCTTGGATTGGGTATGACGGCCATGCCGCCTATCTCGGCATCCGCGGCGGCCCTCTTTATCCCCATCACGGTTGATTGATAGACCTTGAAAAACTCCTGCATCACCTGCGCTGTATTGTGCCCGAGTTCATTGGGCTTACAGCCATAGACAAGAGCTTTGCCTGCTTCTTTGCATGGCATGCTTTGCTCATACCATGTGGAACCGGCATTTGGTTCTCCAAAAACCTCATAGTAGTCTATGTCATCAAGTCCCAACTTACCCAACTGCCGGATGGTTTCAGAAACAAGATCCGTCCATGCATTATAGTCCTTCGGCGGATACTTGGCATAATTAGGCAGGTTGTTTGTCGCAACCGCCATGTCTTTAGAAGCAGACAACCAGGCCGGTATTCCATATATCTGGATCATAACACGGCACCCTTGCTTCCTGGCCCGTCTCATGTTTCGGACAACAGTTTCCATTTCTTCCGGCATCAAGTCATCGCCCTGCCACGGGAAATTGGCGTAACCATCCGCGTTTTTTTGGACTCGGTGCAGCCGGATTTTCAACCGGTAAAGATCTGTGCCGACCTCTTCGATAAACCGCTTTTGCGTGTGGTCTTGACCCCAGAAGTTGACCCCACCGGCGATGTTTTTGAACGGTCCTTGTGTCTGAGAAAAATCAACGACGATGTCGGCGCCATGAGCGCAACAGGCAAAAACAATGTACATAACAATAATGTTCGTCGCCAAAAACAAATTTTTAGCCCTGCCAAGAATCAATTCCCAAATCCCCCGGTCCTTTTGTCCCTGAATCTTTCAATCCCTCAATCCCAAAATTCCTGAATTCTTCCGCACCAAATCCTTGAATCTCCTGACTCCCAGGAACGCCTTCAGGTGGACATACCAATCATAGGTTCCCAAGAGTCCGGCCTTGAAATCCTCCAGACACGAAAACTGCGCTGTCCCGATTCTTTTCAAATCGTACAAATCTTCTTTGGAACTTACAGAGCCGAATCCTGGTTGCGTAAAAGCCGCCTTATAACCGCACTCCTTTGCTAAACGCTTCGTATCAGCACTCCAATCTCCGTACGGGTGGCAAAAAAACGTCACTTCCCGACCAATTTTGTTCTCTATAATCGCCTTGCTCTTTATGAGTTCATGCCTTGCCTCATCTTCTAAAAGTCTCGACAGATAGCAGTGGCCGCAGGCATGGGATTCAAACCTGATCCCACAATCACTCATCTCCTTGATTTCCTCCCAGTTTAACATGGGAAGTTCCGGAATAGACGGATCTCTTTCCCACGACGAGCTTTTTCCGACATGGTCTGTCGAAATAAAAACTGTTGCAGTGAAGCCATATTTCTTTAATAATGGAAAGGCTTCCGTGTAATTGTTTTTGAATCCGTCATCAAAAGTAATCACAACACTTTTTTCAGGAAAATTGCTTAACCCCATAACGTAGCCCACGTATCGATCCAATGATATTGTTTCATAGCCGGAATTCTTCAAATATCGCATTTGTTCCTTGAATTGCTGAAGAGAAATGGATATCACGGATCCGGAATCATCGACCGAGTGATACAATAGCACCGGGATCCGCCTGTTCAAACAAAATCGCCCCAAGATTATCAACAAGGTGGAGAACAACCGCTTTCCTAGAATCCCACGCATTTCCATTAACCTAGTTCATCATTTCATAGATACCCGATCAAGATATCCGATCATAGATAACCCAGGCTTCTAAGCCGCTCTTCTATCTTACCGTAGTCCATCTCTTCGGCGCCATGTTCCACTGACTCACCGTCTTCGTAAGTCTCAATTTTTTTCACAGGGTTTTCTTTTAAGAATGCCTCGTCAATGGCTTCGATGATCACCCTGCCGCACATATCTTTTGCCACCGCAAAACCCATGAGGCATAGAACCGTAGGCGCGACGTCATAAAAAGTAATATCTTGGAGTTCTACACCAGTTTTCACGTCAGGGCCGCACATAATGACTACACCTTTTTCGGCATGTACGCCGGACATCATTTGTTTCTCCCTGGCATATACATCAAGGGCTCTGTGCCTCCCGTATTGTCCGAAATCGATAGACGAATCGCTCTGCAGGATTTCGTCTCGACGCAACTCCTCCATGGGTTTTTGAACAATCAGGGTTTTCTCGAAATCGGTTACGTGAAAAACCTTTTCACCCGTCTTTTCCGAAAACGCATCGGCAAGCACATCGTTGACATGCTCCATGAGCGCCTCATCCTGGAAATTGAGGTATACGCCGGGACCAAATCGCGCAGCAATCACTTTTCCGCGTATCTGCAACACGTCTAAGAGTTTGTCCGCACTGATTTCGTGCGGGTTAAATCCGCCTGCTTTTGCTTCGAAGCCATGGTCGGACACCAAGATCACGTTTGTGTCCTTGCCGATAGAATCGACAATCCGTCCAATGGCCTTGTCAGCCTGCACATAGCCCGCCGGTATGACCCCGCGGTATTGCTCTACCAGCCTTCTGTCGACTCCGGAAAACTTTCCCGGCTCATAGGCCATCCAGTACCGGTGAGAAAGGAAATCGCAGATATGCATGTGTATGGTGGCAAAATGCGGTCGAAAACGGCGACACAAACGGATAAACACATCTGCGGAAATATCGGAATGAAGGAGCACCTTCTTCCAGTGGGGATCCCCGTATCGGCCCAGATAGGCCAAGCCGCGTTCCACATAGAATTGAAGCGCCTTTACGTAGGTTTTCCAACGGACCCCCAATGTTTTTAAAGCAAGGGCGTACTTCAATGTGCTCGCTACCGGCAAGGAACCGGCCTCGATGCCTTTCGATTTTTTTCGTTCATTCAAGGCCAATTCTTGAAAAACGGAATATTCGGGTGGATAGGTCTCGGTCCCCACCGAATCGATGGCGGGTATCATGAACCCTTTGACCTCGTAAGGAGGCCATGTGGCAAAGCTGCCGAAAACCCCAACCCGCAAACCGTGTTCACTGAAAATGTCCCAGAGTCGTTTGCATTTCACCATCCGTGAATTGCCCCCGAAAAAATCAATTCCCGTCTTCTCATGCCCCTTGCCCGCAAACATGGATGTCCATATCTTCGGGGATATGGCCCCGTGTTCCGACATGAGCACGCCCGATGAACCATTGTCTTTCAGCCTCTTCATATGCGGCAGCTTTCCTCTGGCCATCAGCGGGTTCATGACGTCCCACGTGGCACCGTCAAGTTCTATGAACAGTATTTTCTTGCAGCCCATTTTATGATACCTCGTTATGTAGAATCGAGTACAAATCCAAGTCCAGAGGGCCCTTCATCCGCCCCCTTTAAGGCAGCTGGGAGCAACGCAGCATGAAAGTGATCTAAAATGCCTAAAGTTATGAGTGCCTAAAGTTCAGGCCCCGCCGTTGGCGGAAACCCTTAATTGAAAAAAATACGCTGAAAGCGACATCATCAACTCTAATTCACTTTAACTCACTTTAGGCACTTCCAGGGTACAAGCCTTTATAGACTTTTACCGTATCGGCGACCATCGCCTGAACGGAATAATTCCGCTCAACCAATCGTCGCCCATTGCTTCCCATTTGCTCGGACAACGCCTTGTCGTCCGCCAATGTGAGAATAGCGCGTGCCAACGCGTCTACATCATTCAAAGGAACCAGAAAGCCGTTCTCCTTGTCCACCACGATGTCGGAAATGCCCTTGACATTGGTTCCCACGGTCGGCAGTCCGCGAGCCATGGCCTCCAACACGGAAAGATTAAGCCCCTCCACCACGGACGTGATGACATAAATATCCGTTGCGCAGAGTATTCTGCCGACATCGTCTCGCCATCCTGTAAACAACACGTTATCTTCGAGGCCCAAGGCCTTTGTCTTGGCTTTCAGCGCGTCCATCAGCACGCCGTCCCCGACAACCAGGAACCACATCTTCTTCATCCTGCATGCCGATTTTGCCGCTTGAAGAAATAATAGGTGGTTCTTCACGGGGACCAGTCGTCCAATCGTTGTCACGACTGTCTCGTCATCAAATATTGACAATGCCCGTCTTACGGACGTCCTGTTTTTATTCCTGTCCGTCATATCAGGCACTTCCACGCCATTCCAAACCACGGAAATCCTGTCATCGTTCACGCCGTTGGACAACAACCTGCGCCTTAAGGCGTCAGACACGCATATAAAATGGTCTACTTTGCCCCACCCAAGCTTCTCCCTGGTCCACAACAGCCGATCCCATAGCCCGAAGCTTCCCTTTCCTTTTAGTTCGTCCACGATATGGCTATGGACTGTTGTGACGTACTTCACCGGTCTTCTATGCAACAGGACAGCCGCCCTGGCATAAAAGTTTCCACGAATGGTGTGGCTGTGAACAATGTCAACCTCATGCTTTTTGAGTAGGGATAAAATCTCCAGAACCGGACGCGTGTCCAGCAACATCGT
>CAYSGJ010000176.1:0-48740 GCA_964430705.1 uncultured Desulfobacterales bacterium
CTACGCGCACTTATGAGCGCGTTTTTGCCTGTTGATACCAAAATAGCCGGCTGTTGACACACACGGCTATCCCTCAAGTATGCTTTAACCGGATGAACCTAATTTTTTCACAAGTGCCGGGCTTGACGGCCACGGGGTTTTGCATCATGTCGTAAGCTGGAGGATAGGGCGCCGAAAGATATTCAGAAACGCAAAGGATCGTGAGGATTTTTTGGGTCGCCTTGCAGGGATCTTGGAATTTTAAGGGCGTGCCTGCCGGCTCTATTTACGGGGACTTTGTCCCCGGTTTAAACAAAAAAGCCGTCGATAAACGCGACGACTTTGCTGCACCCAAATGCACCCCCCCGCGCACCCTACAGCCAAAAAGCTGTCTAAGTAGTTGGTTTTATAGGTGGTGGTGCCGAAGGGGGGACTCGAACCCCCATGAGGATTCCCTCACTAGACCCTGAACCTAGCGCGTCTACCAGTTCCGCCACTTCGGCGCGATGGAAACAAAAAACGTTTGATTTTGTGGCTGAAAAAGTCTACTTAGACCGATTGACCTTACTTGTCAAGGACAATTCATCGTACGCATCGTACCCAACAAGGGGAACCAGTCTGATGAAAATCATCAACGATCTTACGCAGATTCCAGAACCTTTTCCCAATGCTGTTGTGACCATCGGTAATTTTGACGGTGTACACGTCGGGCATCAAGCGCTGTTTCACCATGTGATCGAAAAAGCCGAAGGGCTCAAAGGGACCTCCGTTGTTGTAACCTTTGAACCGCATCCGCTTCGGGTTCTTAATGGCTTGGCACGTTTTCCCCTGATCACGCTTTACGAACAGAAGATGGAATTGATCGCCGCCACGGGTATCGACGTGATTGTGAGCATCCCCTTTAATCGAGAATTTGCGGCCACCCCTCCTCGGGCATTTGTCAAAGACATCTTGTGCGACACTATCGGGGCAAAAGTCATTGTCGTAGGGCCCGACTATACTTTCGGCAAAAATAGAGAAGGGAATATCATCCTACTGGAGGAAATGGGAAAAACCCATGGTTTCCAACTCGTTGTGTCGGGATGGATTCAACAGGACGCCGGCCGTGTCAGCAGCACCGAGATTCGCAACCTGGTTGGAGAAGGCCGGGTGGATAAAGCGGCGATGCTGCTGGGCCGCCACTACCAGATCCGCGGTACGGTGACACGGGGGCGGGGCCGTGGCGGCAGGTTGCTGGGTTTTCCGACGGCCAATATGGTTCTTTCTGATGAGCTGTGTCCAAAAGGAGGGGTGTATGCCGTGACCATCGAATATGACCGGGCCATGTACAAAGGCGTTGCCAACATTGGATACAGTCCTACCTTTCATAACGGCAACTTCAGTGTCGAGGTTCACATTCTTGACTTTAAAGACAATCTCTATGAAAAGCCCATTCGCGTTAATTTTGTTCAAAGGTTGCGCGGTGAAAGGAAATTCTCGGAGCCGAAGGATCTTGCCGCACAGATCAAAAAAGATATTGAATCGAGCCGGGTTGTCCTTGCGTGACTCCTGAGCCCCCCGCAGCCGACTCGGAATCCGGTTGGTCTTTTAATAATCCTTTAAGCTGCTTGTGAGAACAGGGGCGCCCGGAACGAGTCTTCAGTGCCGGGCCATGTGGAGCTTATTCGGTTTTTATTGATTTTTCCCGGCTGTTTAAGAGAGCGTAAGACATTATGGCTGGAAAAACAAAGATTTTTGTGTCGTGCGTTATCGGACTATTGCTTTCCACGATAGCCTTGTATTTTACGTTCCGGAATATCCCGATCAGCGATCTTTTCCGATATTTGAAGACTGTCAACTACTGGTGGGCCATCCCATCTGTGGCGGCGGCGTTGTTCGGGTTTGTAATTCGGGTGCTTCGGTGGCAGCTTCTGTTAAGCCCTTTCAAAAAAACCGGTTTTTGGAGGGCCTTTCACCCTTTGATGATCGGATTTGCACTCAATCTCATTATGCCTGCCAGGGTGGGAGAGTTGGCCCGTCCGGCCATTTTCTGCAAAAAAGAAAAAGTTCCTTTTTCCAGGGTTCTGGCCACGGTGGGCGCAGAACGGATATTTGACATTCTTATATTGCTGCTCTTTTTTGCTGTTGTTATTGTTTCGGTTGATATTGATCCGGGATTGGATCTTACCTTCGGCGACTACCATCTCAACAAGACAAGTCTTGAGCGGATTGGGATAAACACCCTGAAAGTGGCTTTGATATTGGTCGCGGGTATTGTTTTCTTAACCGCAAGGCGGGGCCGAGCGATGATCAATCGCCTGGTCTTTGTTTTACCCAAGTTGCTGTTTTTTGCCGGGAAAGATCTTCGAGAAAAGATGAAAAAGACGGTTTGTCTGAAGATTGTCGAGACTGTGGAAAACTTTGGTGTGGGGTTTGACATGCTTAGGAGCCCCAAAAAGGTCGGGCTGTGCTTGGTCCTTTCTTTTGTGGCCTGGATTTTCGCTGCAATGTCGCATTATCTTTTTACTTTCGGAAGTCCGGGCATTGATGTGTCATTTCTGGAAATGTGCGCTGTCATGGTTATCCTGTGTTTCTTCATTTCTCTTCCCTCTGTGCCCGGATTTTGGGGACTCTGGGAGGCCGGCGGCGTTTTCGGCCTTTTGATTTTTGGGGTTTCTTCCAGTGAGGCCGCGGGGTTTACCTTGGTCAATCATTTTTTTCAGATAATGCCGATCCTCGTCATAGGCCTCGTCTCGTCGGTGATTACCGGGGTGAGTCTGGTGCGCCTGACCTATGAGAAACAGACCTAGGGTGTCCCAACCGGAATGATGTTCAGGGCCGTGTGTTCCTGAAAGGCGAAAAGGGGAATCATGAATATTTTGACGACAATAGAAACTTCAGAAAGCCCTTGGATTCGATTGAAGCGGGTTGTCTACCGGAATGACGGCGGAGATGTACTGACATGGGATTATATCGAAAGGACGGACTCCCGAACGAGTGTGCTCATTATGCCACGGTTTAAAGAGTCGGGTGATGTTCTTTTTATCAGGCAGTATAGGATCATTTTGGACCGGTACGTCATCGGCTTTCCTGCGGGCGTTTTGGACGATGAGGATGTAGGATCCTGCGCCCTGCGCGAACTACGAGAAGAAACCGGCTATTACGGTAAAATCGCAGAGATTTCGCCGCCACTTACACTGAATAGCGCTCTCGTTAGAGAAACGGCGCACTGTGTCGTTGTAGAATTGGAAGAAGATGCCCGGCCTGAAGCGCAACAACTCGAGCCTTCAGAAAAAATAGAGGTGTGCCGGGTAAAAAAAGCCGGACTGGAGGAATTTTTTCGGCAGGCCGCTGCAAGAGGCGATATTATAGGTGGTAGCCCCTGGTATCTGCTGTTGGCTTTGCGTTATCTCTAAAAAAAAGTTCCGGGGCGGCTTCAGCGCCCTTATGTCGTGCAGCCCAAACCATTTCGGGAAAAGCCGGGGCGGATTTTTGTTCTGTTTTAAAAAAGACGTCCTCACCACAGTCATTTCCGGGCCGTATTGCAAAGGCCGTGCGAACGAAAAGTCGCAGCTTTTAACCGGGTGGCCGAGGGTTTTTCCCTCTCCATTGTCATGTGTTTTGTGGTATGTTGACGACAGTATGGGATACAAGTGCTTATCCGTCTTATGAAAAAGGCGGGTTTTCGGTTTGAAGAATGCCGTTGATTGATTTTGTAAACGGCTCTGCCTTTGTAATAGTCGAGGAGGAAATATGGTTAGAGGTGTCGGCACTTTTTTGGTGGCATGCCTTTTCTTGGTTTTCTGGTCGGGCCTTGCTCGATCTGCTGAAGATGCGGGCCAAGGCCAGGCGGGCGGACCTATCATGGTGTTGGAAGAGTCCACGTATGATTTTGGCCGGGTTTCCGAAGGCGAGGTCGTAACCCATGACTTTGGGGTGGTAAACAAGGGTACGGCCCCTTTGGAGATCAAAAACGTCAAACCCGGCTGAGGCTGTAATGTGGCCCGGTACGACCGGACCATTCCTCCCGGAGGGGAGGGCAGGATCTCTTTGGAGCTTAGAACAAAAGGATACCAGGGCAACGTGCACAAAACAGCCCGGGTAACGACCAACGACCCGATACATTCGCAGATTACCATAGGTATGAAGGGAAAAATCTGGGTTCCCATTGAGATGAATCCCCGTTATGCCGGTTTGATGGGCATCGTGGGTGATTCCATCGAAGCCGTTGTCTTGTTGCGGGCGCAAAAAAAAGACCCGTTGAAGTTGACGGTTACCTCCGTTTCTATTCCGGAGAAGATAACCGTGGAGCTGGTTGAGGTCGAAAAGGATCAGAGCTATCAGGTGAAGATTAAAAACAAGGTCGACGAGCAAGCCGTCTATAACGGTCAGGTTCAGCTATCCACGAATTATTCGGAAAAGCCTCAGGTATCGATTCGTGTTAACGGCAATATTCGACCGGTCCTTGAAGTCAGACCAACGGTGATAAACCTGGGGAAAATGTCTCAGGAAAGGATTGCTCAGCTGGCAAAGGGCGCCGCATCTTTCAGGCGCCCGGCCACGATTGTGTTGAACAGGGGGAAAGATCTGGAAATTAAGAAGTTGGAACTGGAAAAATTACTGTTTACGGCTACGTTCAAAACCGTTCAGCCAGGCAGGATGGTTCAGGTCGTTGTTGAGCCGGATTTCGAAAAGCTCGCAAAGGGAAAAAACGAAGACCGTCTTAGAATCTATACGAATCAACAAGGTCATGAGGTTTTGGAAATACCTTTGATATTGGAAATTCTCTAGCCGACACGCATGGCGCCGTAAAGCTTTTCTTGTCGTTTGGCGATTTCCATTTGATCGGCGACATCCGCACGAATTTGCATGTACCCGCGTTTGAACTATATCTGATGATCACTCCGATCACCCGGCGGACAACTGGCCGGAATTTGTACTAGGGATGACGAGTCGTTGCGGCACACAGTCACTCCTTTCGGAAGCCACCGGCTCTGCCGGTGAGAATTGAAAAGGTTCTACCGTTACAGCGAGGGTTGTGTGTTTTTTGGGGCTAAACGTGCTATTTGATGCCGATGGCTTTGGAAAGGATTGAAAAGGCCACGGATTGGCCGGAGATCTGCGAACAATGCGTCCTCGAATCATATTTATGGGAACCCCCGAGTTTGCCGTTCCAACCCTGCATGCTCTCCATGAAAAAGGCTATGAAGTGCCGGCCGTGGTAACCAACCCCGATCGACCAAAGGGGCGTGGAAGGCAGCTTGTGGCCTCACCCGTTAAGAGGGCCGCCGTTGCCCTTGGTTATCCCGTTTTGCAACCGGCCGGAGTCAAGGAGTCATGGTTTGTTGAAGAGCTGAAGCGCCTTGCCCCGGACCTATTGATCGTGGTGGCTTACGGGCAGATACTGACGGGCGCCATACTGGCGATTCCACGACTGGGATGTATGAATATCCACGGTTCCCTTCTCCCCAAATATAGAGGTCCGGCACCGATTCAATGGGCCATCATTAACGGTGACGACCAGACAGGCGTAACCACGATGTGGATGGACGAAGGCGTGGATACGGGCGATGTGCTCTTGTCGGCAAGCATTTCCATCGGTCCGGAAGAAACCACCCAAACCCTGCAGGGACGACTGGCCAAAGAAGGGGCGAGATTGCTTTGCGAAACATTGGAGCGGCTGGTCGAAGGCCGGCTGTCGAGCACACCCCAAGACCATTCGCGAGCCACCTATGCGCCCTTGTTGAAAAAGGAAGACGGCCGTATCGATTGGACGAAGGACGCCGGCGTCCTCGATGCGTTTGTTCGCGGGATGAACCCCTGGCCCGGAGCGTTTACCTTTCTTGCCGGAAAGAGGCTTAGAATCTTTCGGGCGAAGGTCGTCAAACGGAAAACCTCCCAGGCGCCTGGGACTGTTTTGGAGGGTTTTCCCGGAGATTTGGAGGTGGCTGCGGGCTGCGATGCACTGCGTTTGCTGGAAGTGCAGCTTGAGTCGGCAAAACGATTGACCGTCGCGGATTTCTTGCGGGGTTGCCCGGTGCCGGCCGGCACGGTGCTGGGATAAACGGGTTATGCCTGGCATTGCGCGGCAAATTGCACTGTCGGTCTTAAATGCACTGGACAGCTCGAACACGAGTGTGGATTTGCTTTTTGCGCGGGTCTTAGCGCAAAATCCGGACCTCGTTCAGCCCGATCGCGCCCTGGCCATGGAGTTGGTCTACGGTGTTCTCCGATGGCGGGGACGGCTTGACTGGATTATCAAAACACTGTCTCACATTCCTTTTCGAAAACTGAGCCCTTTGGTTCTTAATATCGTCCGCCTGGGTGTCTATCAGATCCTTTTCCTTTCCCGAGTTCCCCCGTCGGCAGCGGTGAACGAATCGGTAGAGCTGGCTAAAGAAAAAGCCCCTTCCTGGGTGATTCCCTTTGTCAATGCAGTGCTTCGCGCCGCTGCGTGCAAAGCCGGAAATATTCCACTGCCCAGCCTTGAGGAAGACCCGGTATCCGCTATCGCGGTGGGCGAATCCCACCCTTCATGGATGGTCGACAGATGGGTTCGGCGTATGGGAATCCAGGAGACACAATCGCTTTGCAGGGCCAATAATCGAACCCCGCCCGTGAC
This sequence comes from uncultured Desulfobacterales bacterium, assembly GCA_964430705.1. GTDB lineage: Bacteria > Desulfobacterota > Desulfobacteria > Desulfobacterales. The sequence goes on from CAYSGJ010000176.1 coordinate 6,581, forward strand.
CATTCGGACGAATACGCGGAGGGTGTCTCGAGAAAGGCTTCTGGCGGCCGTGGCGCCCTATGTAAACGAAGTGCGTGTGGGGCGATTTTCTCCGGATGCCCTGGTTTTAAAAGGAATGAAACAGCCTGTCGGCCGGGTACCGTCATTTCAAAAAGGATGGTTCCAGGTCCAGGATGAGGCCGCCCAACTCATTGCCTACCTGCTTGCTCCGAGGCCGTGGGAACACATTTTGGACGCTTGTGCCGGGCTTGGCGGCAAGACAGGGCATATTGCCCAGCTCATGGCCGACAAGGGCGCTATTGTTGCCGTGGATAACCATCTCGGCAAGCTTAAAGCGTTGAAGGAATCTATGGATCGGCTCGGAATCAACTTGGTGGAGGCAAGGCAGCTCGACCTTCGAAAACCGGCCCCTGAGAACTGTCTTGAATCTTTTGATAGGGTTTTGCTCGATGCGCCTTGTTCCGGTCTGGGTGTCATCAGGAGAAACCCGGATTCCAAGTGGAAAAAGCAGGCCGAAGACCTTAAGAGGCTTTCAGACAAGCAGCGGATCTTGCTGCATGTTTCGGCATCGCTGGTAAAACCCGGTGGGCGCCTGGTATATTGTGTGTGCAGTAATGAGCCGGAAGAAGGCGGGGCGGTGATCGAAGGGTTTTTGAAAAACCACGACGGGTTTGTTATAGAGGATGCGGTTACCGGCTCGTCCGGCATAAACAAGGCGTTTATCAACGAGTCGGGCTTTTTCACAACGTTGCCCAACAAGCACGATATGGACGGTTTTTTTGCCGTCAGGCTCAAAAAGGACAATGCATGAAACCTTTTTTAAAAGTAGGAGGATTCCTGGGTTTGTTCGTCGTTGTTGCGGTGCTGGCCGGATACTTCACCGTAAAGACCATTGTGCAGAGCAATGATGCCGTTGTCGTTCCCGATCTTGAAGGCAAGGACGTTGTTTATGCTCTGGAGCTTCTTACCGACCTGGGTTTGAATACAAAGGTGAGCGGGTATGCATATACGAACGACATTCCCAAAAATCACGTGGCTTACCAAGATCCAAAACCCGGCGCAGAGGTTAAAACAAAACGAGACATCAGGGTTGTGATCTCCAAAGGGCCTCAGACGGTGGTGGCGCCGAACCTCGTGGGGGTCGACCTTCGGGAAGCGAATATTATCATAGAGGAAAACGGCCTTGTGCGAGGTGTGATGTCCGAGACCTTTGCCAAAGACCTATCCAAAGGAGAGGTGATCAGTCAGGCGCCCCGGCCGGGGCGCCTGGTTGACAAGGGCCATGCTGTCGATCTGTTGGTCAGTCTTGGGCCGCGACCACAGAGATTCATGATGCCGCATCTGGGAAGTCTTTCGCCGGAGGATGCCATTTTGCTCCTGGAGCGTTCCCGTCTGGGTCTCGGTCAGATACGTTACACCCACAGAACCGATGTTGCCCTGGATGTGGTGGTTGAGCAGGAACCCCGGCCGGGTTATCCCATCGCCACGGGGACGTTGGCCCATATCACGGTCAACAGGCAACAAGAGGTTCCGATTAAGGAAAAAGGGTTTTTTTTCTTGCATCGTCCTGCTTTACATGGCCTTCTAAAAACGCATGTCAGGCTACGGGTCAACGCCTTCGGGATATTTTACGACATATTGGACGATTTCCGGCCTCCCGGTCAAGACCTTTGGATCTTGCTGCCTAGGCAAACCGAGGGGACCTTTTTTTTATATGAAGACGACGCGCTGGTATTGACGCACTCTTTTGGATTGAAATACGGATATCCTGCCTTGGGCACTATTGACATGGATAGGCTATGACAACACAGAAAAATACAACGGTCTGCAATCGTGGTTGAAGCGGGCTGGAAAGGAAAAATATGAAACGTATTGCGCCATCCATATTGTCGGCTGATTTTGCGAGGCTCGGCGAAGAAATCAGGGCCGTGGAGGCCGCGGGGGCTGATTGGGTCCACGTGGATGTTATGGACGGGCATTTCGTGCCCAACATTACCATAGGGCCGTTGGTGGTGCAGGCGGTAAAAAGCGTTACCGCACTTCCCCTGGATGTCCACCTCATGATTGAGAATCCGGACCGATTTATTAAGGACTTCGCTGAGGCGGGCAGCACATATCTTACCGTACACCCTGAGACTTGTGGCCATCTGCACCGGACAATTTATGCCATCAAGGACCTGGGGATAAAGGCCGGCGTTTCCTTGAATCCCGCCACGCCGCTGTCGGCCCTGGAATGGATTCTGCAGGATGTGGATCTTGTCCTCATCATGAGTGTGAATCCGGGTTTCGGCGGTCAGCAGTTTATCGCACAGTCGCTTAAAAAAATAAAAGATCTCAGGGCCATGATTTCCGCCAGGGATCTTGATGTCATCATTGAAGTGGACGGTGGGGTGAACAAGAAGACAATCCGGTCCGTTTCGGAAGCGGGCGCCGATGTTTTTGTGGCCGGCTCGGCCATCTTTGGAAGTCCGGACTATGGTGAAACCATTGAAGCATTTCGCGCTCTTGCCGGGAGTTAAGTGTATCGACGCATCCATGCCCTGATGCGCGTGTTTATTCAAGACTTGGGGATGAATAAGCGTTTCGTTGAAGTTGGCGGTGTTTTCCGGCTTAAAAGGGCTGACAACCGAATCGGCTTTCATGTTGAGCGCTATTCGGCGCCGGTTTGAAGGCCTTTATCGCACGGTCAACCACCTTGACACTGACCGTATTGTCTGAGCCCGGACTCTGCGCAACACGGTCAACCGTTGTGCGGATGCGATGGGCTGCTATGCCTTCCTTAAGCAAGGCGTTTTTTACGGCCTGGACACGTCTGTGGCTCAACAGGCCGTTTTTCCCCAGGCTGTTGGTATCCAAACCCACTTCAACGTGAACCGCCATGTCCGGGAAAAGGCTGACCATGCCGGCGACACGTCCCACTTCGATACAGGCTCCGGGTTTCAAGGCTGCGGATTTTATTTCAAAAATCATGTCGTTCTTGTACGTAATGCTAATCAGTTCCCGGTCTTTTGAGGTGTTATGATAATGTTTCATGGCATCTCCTCTTTTTACCCAAAGAAACTTTTCGGGCCCTGCAGCATGGAAACCAATGGTTTCCATGTCCATATCCGGTCCGACGACCCATTGCTTTTTAAATTAGCAATCAATTATGGTTGAAATATGAAGAGACCGTGTGGACAGTATGGTTTTGCATCGGGGCGCCGGATTGCATTGAGGTGGGCCAGGCTGCGGGAGGGCACGGTTGAAATGTGACGACAGTGTGGAGAAAAGATGGAAAGAGTGTGAGGCGTCGGCAATGATTTGAAAAAGGCAACAGAATATCTTATTCTATTGTAGACAGATCGCAAAAAGGTGACCGTTTAGTGCTTTGAAAGGCTGGGATTTTCACAGGGCCGAAGTCCTACGCAAAAAGAAGTTTCATCGCATTCCGGAGGAGACGTGAGAACCAAGCTTTCTTACAAGATATTCGCGGCATTTCTGTTGACGTTTTTTGTGGTCTTGGCCCTGATGATCCTGAGCATCCGGTTTTTTGCCTATCAGAATTTCTCCGACTACGTTCACAAAGTGGAAATAGAAATGCTGGACGAATTCATCGACAGGCTTACGGCAGAGTACGAAAAGCACCAAAGTTGGCACTCGATGCGGGGGAATTTTCGGCTTTGGTATGCGACGTTGAGGCTCAGCAATCTGGGCAAAAAAAAGACGGAAGAAGAAGAAACGATATCACTTCCAGCTTCAGGCTTCATGGTCTCTGAACACGCGATGGGCACAAAGAATCCCTTGACGTGGCCTTTCAGGGACGATGACCTGGAAACCGAACAGGCACACTTCAAGTACGTCTACCGAATGCTTCATCGGCTTACGCTTTTTGACGAATTCAAGACTCCTTTGGTGGGACGGTCTCGTTCCGCGGAAGGCCACGTTCTTCGGGGAATCGACGTGGATGGGAAAACCGTGGGGTGGTTGGGCCTGAGAAAACACGAGCGTTTGTCTCATCCGTTGGACGTGGCTTACATGAAGGAGCAGTTTGACGTATTTTATCTGGCGGGCGGCGCCATGTTGTTTCTGGCCGCGGTTGTGTCGTATTTTCTTTCCAGGAATCTGTTGGCGCCGGTGAAGCAACTGACTGCCGGAACCAGGGCATTGACTTCACTCAAATTCGACACCAGAATCGACGTCCGCTCCAAGGATGAGCTCGGGCAGTTGGCTGCTGATTTTAACGTCATGGCCAACACCCTGGAAAAATCCAAGCAGATGCGGCAGCAATGGATTACCGATATATCCCACGAGCTGCGGACGCCTTTGTCCATACTGCGCGGTGAGATTGAAGCAATGCAAGACGGGGTGCGGCAGACAAACCGCCATAATCTTGACTCGCTTCACTCGGAAGTGCTCTATCTCAGCAAAATCGTCAACGACCTTCACGACCTGTCTCTGGCCGAAACGGGAAATCTGCCTCTCAGCAAAAAGAAGATTGATCCCGTGCGGGCGTTTAAAGAAACGGTGAGAATCTTTGAAACCAGGTTTGCTCAGCATCAAATCACGGTTTTGGATGAACTGGGGTCTGACCGGAAAGCAGTATTTTACGGGGATGCGGATCGGCTGACGCAACTGTTTTCCAATCTGTTTGAAAATGTGCTGCGTTATGCGGACAGCCCGGGCACGCTGAGGCTGTGGAAGGTTGAGGAAAAAGGCCGATTGATGCTCCATGTTGAAGATTCCGGCCCCGGCGTTCCGGAGGAATCGGTGGAGCGGTTGTTTGACCGGTTGTACCGGGTCGATCACGCGAGGACCCGTGCCAGGGGGGGCAGTGGTTTGGGGCTATCCATTTGTAAAAGCATTGTGGAGGCCCATGGTGGAAGGATTAAAGCCCAAAACGCGCCATCCGGGGGCTTGCGGTTTGACATTGAGCTGCCGATTGTTTCCCATCAAAGCGCGGAAAAACAGGAACATGACGATGAAATATAAAGTGCTGATTGTTGAGGACGAAACCAAGATTGCCGAACTCCTGCGGGACTATCTGCAGGCAGCCGGCTATGGCGTATCGTGTCTTTTTCGGGGCGAAGGGGTCGTGTCGGCCGTCAAGGAAACGCCACCCGACCTGGTTGTGCTGGATGTGATGTTGCCCGGAAAAGACGGGATGGAGATATGCCGGGAGATTAGAAAATTTTCAAATGTGCCTATTGTCATGATAACGGCTCGGGTGGAGGAAATTGATCGCCTTATCGGGCTGGAACTGGGCGCTGACGATTACATATGCAAGCCGTTTAGTCCCAGGGAGGTCGTGGCCCGCGTGAAAGCCGTGCTGCGGCGAGTCCATTCGAAACCGGAATCCAAGAAGTTGGTTGTCGGACCTATTGTCTTGGATGAAGAGACCCACCAGGTTACGGTCGGTAACGAGGAAGTCAATCTCACGCCAAGCGAGTTCGGTCTGTTGCAGGTTATGATGGCCCATCCCGGCCGGGTTTATTCCCGAAACGCGTTGATAAGCAAAGTGCAGGGGTATGATTTTGAGGGTTATGATCGGACGATTGACACCCATGTGAAAAATTTGCGAAAAAAAATCGCTTCCAGGCTTCCTGAAGAAGAAATCATCAGTACGGTTTATGGGGTGGGATATAAGTTTGTCGAACCTTCCGGGTAGGGTTTAGTGAACAAGGCTTACGGCGTTATCCGCAGGGCGGCGCAACACGCTTAGATGCTTGGCGTATTCAATGAATGTCTCGGCATCCAAAAAGCCCGTGTCATACCGATAAGCAGCTTTCTTGAAAACGTTATACCCATTACCACCCGAGGCCAGATAGCTGTTGGTACCTACCAGGTAGACGGCAGCCCGATCCAGGGCTTGCCATTTTCCTTCAGGGGCCTGCACTTCCGCGCGTTTGACCCGGTCCCCTTCGGCGCGATTCATGTGGGCCGTATATCGCATGCCCGCGACGTAGGGAAAGGCGCCGCCGCTTCGCGATAGACCCACTTCCAACGCTTCGAGAACATCACCGCCGTTTAGTTGAAGAAGATACAACGAATTGCCGAAGGGAAGCACTTCGTAGATCTGAAATGCGGTAAGGCGACCTTTGGGGATATCGGTTCTTATGCCTCCGGCGTTTTGAATGGTGACATCAACCGGAAACCCGGCGGCGCGGGCTTTCCAGAGCATGCTTTCGGCAACGAGCGGAGCGAGGTGACTTACTCGCCATGGCCGGTTTGTCGAGCTTCCGGGCTTTTTAGAGTGTTGCCGGGGCGCCCGGAAATGCAGCAAATCCTCGGACACCATTGCGATGGTTTGCGATTTTTGCGTGTCAATTTCCCGGTCATAGGTTGTGAGCCTGTCCTGGACAATTCTGTTCTTGGCCGGGGTTTCGATCACGGGACTTGCCGAGATGAACTGGAGCAATCCGGCCTTTTCGTCTTTTGCCAACGGGGTGTCGATGCCCTCAGGATTTTTTCTCCAAAAGGTATTGCCGCAAATAATAACCGGATTTCCTTCACATTTTGTCACCATGCCGTTTTCATCGAATACAACGTCCAAGACCCCAAGGACTTTTAGTCGTTCCCAAGCCTGCACGACAAAAGCGACTTGCCCGGAAGGGGTTCGGACTTTGGTCGGGTAGGGTCCCTTGGAAGGCACACCCAGAGCGTCAAAGTCTCCGAGTAAGGTGTGGGAATGGCCTCCGACAATGATGTCGATCCCGTCGACGGCTTGGGCGAGCATGATGTCTCTGTCGAATCCGATATGGGACAAGACCACAACCATGTTGATTCCTTCGGACGTAAGGCGTTTGATCATGTCTTTTGCGGTTTTTACGGGATCGTTAAAGATCAGTGTGTGGTCTGGGCTGGAGATGAAAGGGGTTTCCGGGGGCGCCAGGCCGAAAAATGCAACCCTGTTCCGTCCGAATGTTTTGATGACCAAGGGGGTGATCAGTCCGCAGAGTTTTGCATCCGCCGATGCATCGATGTTCGAGCCGAGCACCGGAAAGTTCGCGGCCTTGATAAAACGGGCAAGAAACTCCGAGCCTTTGTCGAATTCATGGTTGCCCGCGACCATGGCGTCGAAACCTGTCAGGTTCATCAAATCCACGTCGGCCATACCGCCGTAGTGGGAAAAGTAAAGCGTGCCCTGAAACACATCTCCTCCATGGAGCAGAACGCTGTGCCGCCTGGTTTTTCGAACCGCATCAACCTTGGCTGCCAAACGAGGAAATCCCCCGACATTCAAATAAACCTTGCGGTTTTCGAAATAAATACTCATGGGAATGGGTGCTATGTGGCCATGGGTGTCATTGACGTGCGTGATGGTTAGGCGGAAGTCCTTGTCACCGGCCTCAACGGCAATCGACCAAGACGGGAAAAAGGCGACGGCCCATGTTGCCACGAAAACGGCGAAAAAGGCGTGAACGCTAAAACAACGTGTTTTTGCGACGTGCTTTGCAGCGTACCGGTGTTTGTTTTGCATTGTCTTTCCAAATGACGGTATGGATGACGACGATCATGGTTGCTGCAAGATTAGGTGGCGGCTTCGTTCCTGTCAAGAAACATCACCGGCGCAAGGCCGCTTGAAAAACGTGCCTTACGGCTATGCGCTTGCGGTTTTGGAGGAATTAGAATCTCATTTTTAATATTTCCCAATAGTAGGCAACCACTCCGCCGGCAAAAAATGCCAGTATCATGCCGATGATTTCTTGATAGATGTCCATGCTAACCCCCCTGTGCTCATTTTTTTGGGTTCCGAGAATGTATTGTCTCCACGAGAACGATGAACAAAGATGCTACAAGTACAAGGCCCACGGTCAATATCAGATCTACAGGCATTGTGGGTGACTCCTGCACAGAAGATGGCAGACACGAGGGGCCGTCTAGGCGATTATTGCCAGGAAAAGCCTAGTGGACTTTTGGCCCCTCGGCTTATAGTTCCTATCGGCATTTCAAGTGTTTTTCTGAAACCTTGGCGGGTTTGACCTCTTGGCGCGACAACGTCGTCGTCGCGACATGCATTTGAAATGCATGGGATCGATGGGGGTGTGGTTCCGCCGTGCGTCGTTTAAAGATCCAGCGTGAACTGTTCAGGCTTATGCGGCGAGTCGGAGATGTTGGAGCCGGTTCTTCGAGAATGCTTTTTCCTTGCGGTGGTCTTGATGGTCATTTCTGATGCCCTTGGAAACAGTGACGGCTGGAGGTAAGTTTGGTAGCCTGCGCATGTATGCATCCGCTTGCAGTGCCGGCATACGGCGACGCTGACTTTGTATTGGGATTTGGTGTGGGGGCATGTAATGTAGTCCATTATGCGCGTATTTCCGTCTTGACATCAATGCCAAATTTTTTCATCCGATTCCAAACTGTTACACGAGATACGCCCAGTATTCTCGCCGCTTCGGATTTATTTCCCTCTGCGCGCTTCAATGCATTCAAAAGTTCCGCCTTTGTTTTGTTTTCGCGGTCCCGAGGGGTTTCAGCCATAGCCCGTTTGGCGTTTTTGATTTGCAGCATTCTGGGGGGCAGGTGGCGCGGCTGAATCATGCCTTCTTGACAACTGACAAAGGCGTATTCAAAACAACCCTTCAGTTCTCTAACATTTCCCGGCCAGGCATATTCCATGAAAAGCCGCATCACGCCATCGGTAACTCCCCGGATTTTCATGCCGAATCTCAGTTGCATTCTGCGAAAAAAGGCTTCGGCCAAAATAGGAATATCTTCCGGCCGCTCCCTTAGCGGCGGCAAGGTAATCGGAATGATGTTGATCCGATAAAAAAGGTCGTCTCGAAACCGGCCCGTATCCACGCGTTTTTTGAGGTTTTTGTTGGTCGCCGAGATTATGCGGGCATTGATGGATATGGGCGTGTTATCTCCAACGCGCTCGATAACATTTTCTTCCAGCACACGCAACAGCTTTACCTGGGTTGACAGCGGCAAGTCGCCTATTTCATCCAAAAAAACCACTCCTTTGGCAGCCGCCTCAAACCGTCCTTTTCTGTCCCGATACGCGCCGGTATAAGCCCCCTTTACATGACCGAAGAGTTCACTTTCGAGCAAGGATTCCGTCAGAGCGGCACAACTCACCTTGACGCAGGGTTGCCCGCGGCGCTCGCTCAGGTGGTGTATGGCTGTTGCCACCATATCTTTTCCCGTCCCGCTTTCTCCCAGAATCAACACCGGCGCATCCGACAGTGCTGCGTTTCTCGTAAGTTCGAAGACCTGCTGCATCTTGCTCGATGTGCCAAGGATGCCGTGAAAGCCGTCCCTGGATTGGAGTTCCTTTTGAAACGCCTGAATCTGGACGTCTTTTTCAACGACCTCCGTGATGTCTGTGATCGTTTCCACAGCGCCCATGACGTTTCCGTCCTCGCCGATGAGAAGGGACGCGTTCTTGATGATGTGGAGACGTTTTCCACCTTTTGTAACCAAGGTTCCTCTGCTCATGTTGAAAGATCCGGTGCTAAAGAGCACGCACCAATCGCCGCCGCCGCGATTCCTGGCAAATTCACAAAGGTCGCAACGCAACACGGAACAGGGCTTTCCAACCATTTCAGGCCGGTCATAGCCCGTGATTTCCAGGAGCGCCTTGTTGACGGAGACAATGTTGCCTTGCGTGTCGACCACCATGAGTCCATCTCTGATGGTATCGACAACGGCTTTCCAGTATCGGTTCAATTCTCGTTCAAACATGTTAATCTACCTGTTAAACTTTAACGGTTGTCAAGTTTAACAACCTTTAACAAATGAACGGTTTTTTGGCAAGGCGGAATCCATTGACGGGATCCGATACATGGTTGTGGATGGTTGACCAAACGATGGAACATGTCTTGGACAAGCAGATCAAGAAGGGCTTATCGGTCCATTGTCCGTGCAAAACCATATTGTTAAGGAATGACGGCGCGAGCATGTTCAAAAGTATATTGTGCCGTACATGCATTTGTTGACGACCACATGACAAAAAGCGGTTTGTCGGACCGTCGGCAAGAGGTCGCTGGTTTTTGATGGCAGGAAGATTGCGTTATTCTAATGCAAAAACAAGACGGACAAAGGATTTGATGAAGCCTGATTTTCATCTGGATCTAAGAGGCAACATTTCCCCTCTAACTTTGCTGAAAGCGACCAAAGCGCTCTCCGCCCTTGGCGGCGGCCAAAGGCTCGAGATTCTTGGAACGGATGATCAGACGAAAAAAGAACTTTTTGAAATCTTAGATTCTAAGCAATTTCGGATGATTAAGATGGTGGAACGCGAAACCTTTTACCGGATTGTTTTCGAAAAAACAGCGTAGAAGCTGCGCTACAAAAAGACTGTCAGACATTGAACACATCGAATTCACACCATCGGGGGGTGATGTTATGTCAAAAAAAATTCTGTTGGCGGTAGGTGACTGCGTTTATTCCAAGCATGCGGTGAGATACCTGTCCACGGTTTCTTCTGCGGCCAAGGACATAAGCATGACCTTGTTTCATGTCCAGCCCATGGTGCCCAGCATTATCTCTGAAAGCGCGAAGACTTATTCCGAAGTGGGCGCCGTGGTTGATTCCCTTCTTCAAAAGGAGGTCGAAACCGCTAAGTGTGTGGTTGGCGAGTTGAATGATCTTGCTGTTGAACAAGGGATACGTCGGGACCGCATCGAAGTGGTCACCGAACCGATGAAAGCCGGCATGGCAAGAGATATCTTGGATAAGGGAGAAAAAGACGGGTACCAGGCCATTGTCCTGGCGCGCAGGGGATTAACTCCGAGCAGGGATTTTTTTATCGGTACGACCGCTGCAAAAGTGGTGGACCATGCACTCAATACCCCTGTTTGGGTCGTGGATGGAGAGACTGCGCCGCTCAACATGCTGATTGCCATAGATGGCTCTCCGGATTCAGTATATCTTTTGGAATACGTCCTGAGCATGGTCGGCCCAAATCCGGATTTGCATCTTACGCTTTTCCATGTGTTGCCCTCGCTGAGGCATTACTACTCAGTGGACTTTCAAAGAGCCAATCTTCACCTTGAGGAAGTCATGCATCGGAAGGACCGAGAACGGATGGAGATGTTTTACGCCCGGGCATTCGATATACTGAAAAAGCACGGCATCCAAGACGCCCAGGTAAGAACCATGACGGCCAAGGCCATGGAGGACGTCTCTACATGTGTTTTGCGGGAAGCAAAAAGTGGCGGATACGGCACTGTGGTCATCGGCCGTCGCGGCGAAAGGGAGGCTTTTTTTACCGGAAGAATTGCCATGCGACTCATTCAAAAAATTTCTGATCAGGCACTTTGGATTGTCTGTTGAGCCGGGCTTCCGACGGTGTTTGTATGGGACAATTCCTGGAGCGACTCAAGGCCATGAGCCGATGAGGCGCGGATAGGGCAAGGATGACTCCATGAATATACCAATCCTCATATCTTTGATGGTTCTTGTGAGCGGCTTTTCTCCAACTACATTGGAGAAGAACCGTCAGTGTTACGGTGGTCGTTGGCGGAAAAGGGGTTTTTGAGAATTTGTTGCCGCTATTCGGCCAGATGCAACCCTGTCGGCAGTTCTTCTCCAAAAATCCAACTTTGTTCTGAATTGCTCAGGGCCACGGGCTCATAGAGCCTTCGAATCAACCGCTCATCCCGGTCAAGTGCTTCCAGCCTGTCGCGCAATCGATTCCTGACAACCGAATCCACATCTCGTTCGCGGTCGCCCGTAAAGGCGGCCATCTGAACCGCACAAGGCCCGGTGAGGTCCGGTTTTGTCCACTCCATTTCCAGGATGCGTTCCAGCCACGCTGCGACGGTTTTGCCGGGCACCACGGCTTCCAGAGGCCCATAGAGAGGCACCCGCGATCCCAGGCGTGAGAGCACCCACATGTTCAACCCCTCGCCTTTGGCTGTTCCCAATTGTTTGAGCAAATGATGCGCCATGTCTTTTTTCGTGCCGGCAGACAGACGTTCCAGATTGGCAAGCGCCCGCCACATTTCCGTTCTTTCCCGGGGAGAAATGCGGCGTTTCTTATTGTCTTTCTTTTGTCCCGGAAATACCCTGGACGATAAATCATGGAAGACGGCGTCCTGCTGTTTCTTGTGCAATCCGCCGGCAATGCGCCTCCACAGAATCCACCATTCCACCTGGCATTGCGTGTCTTGACCATGAGTGATGCCGCCGTAATAAATCTTGAAAACTTGCTGCATGCGAAATTCGTCTCCTCCATGACCATAACCCGGGCGAAGACAAAACCCCATCAGATTCAGCCATCGTTCCTCATGTCTGGGGCTCTTGGTCCGATAATCGGGATGTTTCAGCAGCTCTTCCGCAAAACGTCTCAACACGGGCATAGGCCAGTTTTCTTTGGGCATGCCGGTTACACGACGTAAGGCCTTGATAATCGTCGCCGGTGTGACAGACTCGCTTTGAGCAGCAAGTTTTTCCGCTTCAAAAGCCGCTCGGATTGTGTTCAAGGCTTCATCCAGAACATTACGCGGCAGGATCTTGTCGGATTTTTTCTTTTTGACCTTTTTGGATGCATCTTTGTTAACGGTCGGCCGGATGTCAAATTGGAGGCGCCAACGGTGTTCGGTTTTCCTGGAATGACAACTCAGTTCTATGGCGCCGACTTCGGTGAGTCGGGCACAAAGAGAAACCGGTATTTTTCGCACGATCCCTTTTTTCCCATATCCAAGAACCGTGCGTAACGGCGGCAGCGGCGCAAGCGCGTCTTCCTGCAATGTGAGGACCTGTCCGAGTTGGTCATCGGAACGTTCGGTGGAGCTATAAAAAGGAAAAGAAACAGGCTGGTTGGCCAGCACTTTGAAATCGGGAGCATCGATTTCCACCTCTTCGCCTTCTTCCATACCCTTGGCAACGACGCACACAGCCTGCATCGTGCCTTTTTCCGGCGTCCCATCTTTGGGAGCGACGCCCACGTAATAGGACCGTGCGCTGCCGCCCACGATACGGACGCCCCGGCCTCGACGCACCATCCCATAATAGGACGCGCCCTGAGACACCGCCAGACCCGGAGCGTCATTTTCCAGTACGCTCGGACGCCAAGGGGCGGCCTCGGTGGAAAACCACAGGGAAAGGATGTCTATGATGCGCTCGGCCATGACGGGCGAGGCAAAAACGCCGCCGTTGAAAAAGACAACGTCCGGTCTGGGCAACGTATTTTCCCCTTTGCCCAGATGTCGTTTAAGAAAGACCGCCAGATGATGCGGAATGACCGGATCTTCAGCAAACGGCAGTCCCCACTCCTGGATTCCCATGCCGGCCTTTTTTGCAGGAAAATCATCCATCCCCGTGTCCGGGAAAAAGCCGTTCAGAATGGTTTCCAGCACATCTTGCTTCGTCATTTCGGCGGACAGGGCCCCGCCTACAACGCCTCTGCCCCGCCCGGGAACACTGATCGGGACGCGATCCCGGTCCCCTCCAAGCATCTGCTCTTTGGCGTTGCGGCAAAGGGCGGTCAGAATGTGCCACCGCAGGGAATCAAGGCTCTTGCCGGCTTTTCCCACCATGCGTTGCTCCATCAGCCGGGCCAGCGCCAGGTCCATGTTGTCTCCACCCAGCAAGAGGTGTTCGCCGACGGCGATACGTTCCGGAACCGGGCCGGATTCGGTCTCGGATATCCGGATCAGGGCAAAGTCCGTCGTGCCGCCGCCGATATCGCAGACAAGGATTGTCTTCCCGGGCCCTGCGGCGGCATTCCAATCCGACCCATGGCGGGCGAGCCACGCGTAAAAAGCCGCCTGGGGTTCTTCCAGCAGAATGACTTCGCGTAACTTGGCTTTTGCTGCGGCTTCGAGCGTTAGCTCCCGGGCAACCTCGTCAAAAGAGGCCGGCACGGTAAGGATCACCTCCTGGTTTTCCATAGTCTGAGAAGGATCATCCCCGGCCATGACGTAATTCCATGCGCATCGCATGTGCTCTAAGTACGCAGCAGCCGCATCCACGGGGGAATGTTTGTCCATGTCCCCCACATCTCCCCAAGGCAAAATCGGCGCCTTCCGGTCGACTCCGGGGTGACACAGCCAGGATTTGGCCGACGAGATGAGTCTGCCGGGAACCCTTGCTCCCTGCCGCCGGGCAAATTCGCCGACAACTACATCCGGATCAGGCAACCACGGAAGATCAAGGCTCCCGGCAGGCAGGTCATGTCCTGTGGACAGGTATAAAAAGGAGGGCAACCCTTCCCGTTTTGCAACTTGCCCCTCTGTAACGACCTGCGGGATCTGAAAAGGCGTGATCGCATCGAAGCCGCCGAAAGGATGTTTCCGGGTATCGATGTAACTGACCGCGGAATTCGTGGTTCCCAGATCGATGCCGATGACGTAACGGGTTTTTTTTCTTTTATGCGGTGTTTGCACGTTGTTTTAAGAAGCCGTCTCCCTTGGGGGTGAATATTTCCGAGCGACTACATATTGCGAACATTGAATTCCAATTTCCAGCGCTTGGCATCCGAAACAAACCAGAGTTCCAACGTCCCGATCTCGGTAACTTTGATATGCAGTGTCACCCGCACCGGCACGCCTTCCGGAGCGCCTTCCATGCGATTGTCTTCAGGAATGCGGGTTTCTACCGGGGCCAGTTCTTCAAGGCCGGCTTCTTCCCAGTCCTCGATGATGTCTCCGGCCTTATCTTCGTGCCGTGTGGTGGCGCCGAAGAAACGGAAGGAAACCGGCTGTCCCACGACCAGGCCGAATTGTCGATTGGTCAATGCCGTTTCAGAACCCTCTTCCATGCCGAAGGCAACAACGCAAAGAGCCTTGACGGGCGGAGACATGCCGGGAACCGCAGGCATGGCGGATTCAATGCCGATATAATAGGAGCGTTCCGTTCCACTTCGGATACGGATCCCTTGTCCCCGTCTTGCCAGGCCGTAACATACACTGCCGTAGGCTACGGCGAGATCCAGGGAACGAGAGGCAAGTACTTTCAGCGAATCCCCGCCTCCTGCCCAACTATTCAGGATCTCCACGATCCTTTGCTGTAATGCTTCGGCTTTCATGACCCCGCCGTTAAACAGCACCGCCGTCGGCTGCAACGGATTGCCCCGGAGCGCTTCGTCCGGCTGGTGCCTGGTTAAAAACCACGCCAGATGTTTTGTTACCGCGGGATCCGACGCGTACGGCAAACCAAGTTCCTTGAGCCCTGCCCGGCTTTGCTCCGCAGGGCGGTCTGAAGGGTCGCATTTCGGGAAAAACCCCTCCAGAATCACGCTTTCCATTTCCTCTTGCGTCAATTCGGTTGTGATTGTGCCGCCCACAATGCTTCGCCCTTTTCCAAGAATCGTAACCGGATGGGCCCCGCGCTGTCTGTCCGCAAAAAGCGCTTCCTTTGCCCGGCGGGCCGAATGAAGAAGGCCGCGCATTTGCCAACCATCGAGTTTGATTCCTTCCGCTGCCAGGCGTTTGCCGATGGCATAGGCGAGCGTGAGGTCCATATTGTCTCCGCCAAGGAGAATATGATCCCCCACGGCGATACGCTCTAAAAAAAGCGCTCCGTTTTTCTCCGACACCAGAATGAGGCTGAAATCGGTGGTTCCGCCCCCGATATCACAAACCAGGATCGCGTCTCCCAGGCGTACGTCTTCCTGCCACCGCCTTCCGGGACTTTCAATCCATGCATAGAAAGCCGCCTGAGGTTCTTCCAGCAACGTGACTCGGGAAATACCGGCTTTCTCCGCGGCCTGCACGGTCAGTTCTCTCGCCGCGGCATCAAAAGAAGCGGGAACGGTCAGAAACACTTCCTGGGTTTCCAGGGACAGACCGGGATTTCCTGCGGCAATCGTATGGTTCCAAGCGTGACGAATGTGTTCCAACAAACGGGCCGATGCGTCGAGAGGCGAAATATGGACAACCTCTTCAGGGGCGCCCCAGGGCAGCAAGGGGGCCGAGCGATCGACCGCCGAATAGCTCAGCCAGGATTTTGAAGAAGCAATGACCCGGTCCGGCACCTGGGCCCCCCTTTCCCGCGCGTACACGCCGACCACGCCCTCCGGCGCCTGTTGCCAAGGCAGATCAAAGCTTTCTTCCGGGAATTCTCCCGGTTTGATCTGGTACGAAAAAGAAGGAAGCAAAGGGGAGACTTCAATATTTCCGGGAGTCATCACCTGGGGGATCTCCATGAAACGGGTTGGTGCTTCCGCCCCTTCCATGGTGTCCACGTAGGCAACAGCACAGTTTGTCGTGCCCAAATCGATGCCGATAATATATCTGGATTCCACGTATTACCTCCCGACCATCGCCGTGCATCCCGTTCCGGGGCTATGGCGTCTCCGGCGCGCCTTCGTCGCCGATTTCCACCTCGGCCGGGGCGATGATCGCAGATTCGCGACCTTTCGGTTGTCCCGGCAGGTGAATTCGCGTCACCTTCCAGCCGCTATGTTGCAAGATACCATGATATGGCGGATCTCCAAGTATCCGACCGGTCAACCGAAACTCTGAGGCATCAAAGCCTGTCGGCACCATCACCGTTTGACCTTCTTGCTCTGGTATGACGGGTGCGAGGGTGACGTGTTCATGGAGGGCATCTTTGCAATCCTGGTGAATCTGTCTCACGGCCGCGCCGATTTGGGCATCCTGGTACGCGTTGATGTCTTCTTCCAGAAAGTCGATCAGCCTGCCTTTGTCTTGAAAAACGGCCAACAACCGCAACGCCCCCTGTTCCGCCGCTCTTCGGGCATCCTGTGGGTCCGCTTTTGGGGAAAGCTTTGTCTTGCCTTGTTCTGTTTTTTCTGAGACCGCCCGTTCGCGTCGCGCTCTGCGGATAAAAGGAATGAGCAGAATCATGGCCGACACTGCAGCCAAACAAAAAGCCAGAGGAACATAAAACGTTGCCCGGCTGCGCAAAATATCGAGGCGAACAAGGTGCGGCATGATGTCATTTCGGGTCTCGGGTGCAAGTGCATCCACGGCGTCGGCCAGACTCTCTACGGCGGGGTCGACGAATACGGTGGTCGCCACGTAAGTGCCGGCAAGCAATACCGATATCGTAATGATAATATTGAATAATATCAACAACCCAAACCTCTTCATGGTTTATGCTCCTTTCCTCCTGTATTGGGCTCTCACGATGAAATGGTGCGCGGAAGTCCCGCTTTAACAGAATAACCCTGCGGAGAGGTGTTCAAGGATTTGTTTCCAATAATAAGACCTGCTTGGGATTTATCAAACCCTTTTTGAAAAAACGGGGGCGTTCTCAACAAATTAATGATAGGTAGGTGATACGGCACAATCAGCCGACGCCGGTGCTATCATGACATAGCCCGCGCCCATCACCCTGATAAACCGAGAAAAAGGGACGAGGCATGGATCCGATTACCCTCATCATGGTCATCGCGTTTGCGGGTCCGATTATCGGCTCGATAGTCGGTGTTATGCGAAGCCCATCATTTGCTTATGTATGCTGCATGCTGTGTTTCGCTGCCGGGGTAATGCTTGCCATCTCCTTCATGGAGCTGATTCCCGAAAGTATTCATCTTGCTTCTATACAGGTGTGCATCTTAGGACTGGTTTCCGGCGCTCTGGTCATGAATGGGCTGGACCGGCTCTTACCCCATCTGCATCCCAGTCTCTGTAGTCAAGAGCACGGCTGTAACGTGCGGCGGTCTTCTCTCTATCTGATTATTGGCATTTTCCTTCACAACTTCCCGGAAGGCATGGCTATCGCCAGTGGTGCGGTAACGAGTGTCAAGGCCTCGATCGTCATTGCTTTGGCCATCGCCATCCACAATATTCCGGAGGGAATCTGTACGTCGGCTTCGTATTTCCATGCTTCCGGAAACAGGGTCCACGCCTTTTTACTTTCCTCCTCCACGGCGTTTCCCATCCTGGCGGGCTTCTTTGCTGCGCGCCACGTTTTCCAGAATATTTCTTCCGAGGTGGTGGGGTTTCTCATTGCGGCTACCGCCGGGCTCATGATATACATTACCGTCGATGAACTGATCCCGAATTCCTGTGCCGGAGAAAACCACCTGACCATATTTTCCTTCATGGCCGGGGTGGTGCTGGTGATTCTTCTTCAACTTATATGAATGTTATTCGGGCCAAGCCCATGACCGAACCGGTGTCGGATCCGATTGCAGATGCGCTCGCGCATCTGCGGGGGGATTTCGTAGAGGGGCCTCGTGTAGTAGGGCGCCGGGTTGCTCCTGCCGCCTTAGCCTCGCGGTTTTAGGCGCAGATTCCCGGCGCCGCAATGCGAACGTCAAGGAGGGAAAGTGCTTTTTGCGGTGCTCTTATTGTTGACTTTTTTGCCGACAATTGATATTTGATTTCCCAATTGTAGTATTTCATTTCCCAGCGGACAGTGCTTCGCACCTAAGAAACAACTCCAACAACCTGATAAAAAAAGGAAAAGATTCTACGCGATTTCCGGCACGTTTTTTGCCGTTTTGAATGCAAAGGTTTCGATTTCCGATTGATTTCCCTTCCGCCGGCCTGCGCCGTAGGCTTTGGATATAAAGATAGATAGGTTCTGTTCACTCTTGTTTGCCCTTCCGGGTCCGAGGTCGTCGTGCGCGCCGACCCTCGGAGGGCATGGACGTACCAAGATTCTAAATTCTAGCTCAAACTTCCAATCCCTATTCTATGGCCGTCCGTTGATTTGATTGGGTCGCGACCATGTAGGAGAGAGAATGTTGGCGATTTTTGATCTTGGCCCGAGTAGGCCCACCCCAGCCCTTCCGTTCTTCCTGACAACCGACAGCAGGTGTTGTCTTATCCACGATTCTGACAAAAAAAAGGGCGTGAAATATGAGGTGAATATTTTTCGATCGTCTTGGTCGGGCATGACAGGTTGCCTGAAATCAACCGCGTAGCGTGAAAGAGGAGGCATTGGCCATGGGAACGCCCCTTGACGGATTAGGACGGATGGCGAAGCCAAAGGCGATGGGGGCTGCCGTCCTGTTCTTTTTGTTTTTTTGTTCCGGCGTCGGTTTCGCCGGTGATTGGGTGTACGAGACGGGAGACCTTCGTGGTGTGTGGGGCAGCGCATCCACCAATGTCATTGCCGTGGGAAAGCGGGGAATGATCCTTCACTTTAACGGCACGATCTGGAAACCCATGGACTCCGGGATCGGCGCCTGTGCCATGAATTACAAGTTCAAGGACGTCTGGGGCAGCTCGGCAACGGATGTCTATGCGGTGGGGTGTTTTGATCCGGGCGGGGACGACCGGTTCGACTCGTGTTTCGGCGGCGGCGGGGTCATTTTCCATTACGACGGCGTTTCCTGGGAAAAGATGGACGTTGGCGTCGTAGAGGGCCTGAACGCCGTTTGGGGCAGTTCGGCCGGCAACGTCTTCGCAGTGGGCGCTCAAGGCACGATCCTGCACTACGATGGATATGCCTGGAGCGCCGTGACCTCCGGGACCACGGCGAAGCTTTCGGCCGTGTGGGGGACTTCCGGGAGCAACGTCTATGCGGTGGGGGCCTCGGGGACCATTCTCCGCTACGACGGCGGGATTTGGGAGTCCGAGGCATCGGGAACGACAAAAGGGCTGAACGCCGTTTGGGGCAGTTCGGCCGCCAACGTTTTTGCCGTGGGAGAAGACGGCACCATTCTTCGGGATCAGGGGAGCGGCTGGGTGTCCATGACGTCCGCCACCGGCCACGATCTTGCGGATGTCTGGGGCAGCGCTGCGAGCAATGTGTATGCCGTAGGAGAGGCAGGGACGATTGTTCGGTTTAACGGCAGCGCCTGGTCTACGGTGACATCGAACACCACGGGCAATCTGAAAGCCATTTGGGGAAGCTCCGGGAGCAATATTTTTGCCGTAGGGGACGGGAGCCTGATCATCCGCTACAACGGCAGCTCGTGGTCCATCCGATCCCAGGCCGCCGCGGAAAACCTGAACGACGTTTGGGGAACGAGCGAAACCAGCGTCTTTGCCGTGGGGGATAACGGAACCATCCTCCGATACACCGGCGGCGGGTGGAGAAAGATGAATTCCGCCACGACGGAGCACCTCATGGGCATCTGGGGCGGTTCCACGAGCAATGTGTATGCCGTAGGCTTAAGCGGAACCATTCTCCAATATAACGGGACTGATTGGTCTACCATCTATTCAGACCCGGACCTGCACTTTCAGGATATCTGGGGAAGCTCGGGGTCCGACATCTATGTGGTGGGAGCTGGAGTTGAAGATCCCGATATCAATGGTCTGGTGCTCCACTTCGATGGCAGCACGTGGACGCCTCAGTATTTCGATAGTTACCTGAGCGTTACTGGCGTCTGGGGCAGCGGGCCGGACGACGTCTTTGCGACGACTTCCTTCCGGTATGATTCGGATCCGGGCTTCGGAGGAGAGCTTGTAACCATGGGCGTCGTCCTGCACTTTGACGGGAGTGGCTGGTCGGCGACGGAGCTTGGGGATCGGCATTATATGAGGAATCTCTGGGGAAGCGCCGCCAACGAACTCCATGCCGTGGGCATGATGGATGATTTTCCTGCCGCCGGGCCGGTCGATGCTTTTTATTTTGACGGCAGCGCATGGCACGACGCCCCTCGGGACGTTCCTGCACTGAGTGGTTCCAGGCTGTATTCGGTGTGGGGAAGATCGGCAAACGACGTGTTTGCAGTGGGCGGTATGGGGAGTGGAATCTACGATAGCCTTGTGATCGTTCGAAACACGGGCGGCGCCTGGTGGCTGGACCGATACGATCCGACCGGGCCTTCCCTGCACGGGGTCTGGGGCAGCGCAAATGGTCACATGTTTGCAGTGGGCGCAGGCGGCGCGATCCTGCGGCTTCTTCCGGAAAGCGAGACTTCTATTCCCGGATCGACCTGGGCCCGGACCTACGCGGGCGCGGGCCGGGAGGAGGCAAAGGCTGTCGAGCCTACCCGCGACGGTGGCTTCATCGTGGCGGGGCAGACGGATTCCTTTGGCGCGGACGGGTTCGACCTGTGGGTGATGAAACTGGACGGCGATGGAACCGCCTTGTGGCAGAAGACTCTGGGAGGGGCGGGCGATGACGGCGCCTCGGCTGTCAAAGAGACGAGCGACGGCGGTTATATCCTCGCCGGAAACACCTCGTCATTCGGTGCCGGGGGATCCGATGCCTGGGTCGTGAATCTGGGTACGGCGGGCGATGTGCTGTGGCAGAAGGCCTATGGGGGTTCCGGCGACGACTCGGCCCTGGAGATCCTGACCCTCGGGACGGCCAAGTGCGGGCAAGGAGGGTATGTGGTACTGGGGGAAACCCGGCTGGGCCTGGAGGAAAAGGACGCCTGGCTCATGAAGCTGGATGCGGAGGGCGGGGTCCTTTGGAAGATGACCTACCCCATGGCGGGCATGGAAAGCCTGGTGTCTCTGGCCAAGGGGAAGGGTTACGGCTACTTTCTTTCCGGAAAGACCGATCATGCGGCGCCCGGATACTCGGACTTTTTGGTGCTCCGGTTGGACGACGACGGGGAGGTCCTGTGGGCCAAAACGTTCAACCTGGAACTTTGGAGCACCGGCATCGAAGGCGAAGCCAGGCTTTGTGTCGCGGAGGACGGCGGTCCGGCGTTGGTCGGGACCTCGGGTCAGGTGGGTCTCAACACCTTTGCCTGGATGGTAAAACTCAATGCCCTGGGGGAGGTGGAATGGCAGCGGATGTATGAGCCCAGAGGGGATGCCGGGGTTTCTTCCATCCAACAGACCCGGGATCTGGGCTATATCATCGGAGGAAAGGTCTCCGTCGGATACGATCGATACGACGGGTGGTTGCTGAAGCTGAACCAACAAGGCGGTATTGAATGGCAAAAGGCCTATGGGGGGCTGGACGGCATGGACGTGGATCTCATCGCCTCCGTGTGTCAAACCTTGGACGGCGGGTACGTGGCCGGCGGATGGACGACGCCGTTTTTCCCCGCCGAGGCGGATCTCTGGGTCCTGCGGTTGGATGCTTCCGGGCTCATCTCGGACTGCTCCGCGGTGAGCGCATGGTACGGCGGATGGAGCGAGACCGGTCAAACGGGAGAGAATGCCTCGGTCGCGGCTGCGGCGACCGATACGAACGTGAACCCTACGACCGCGATGGGATATGACACGGCTGTCATAGGGGAAAATGCCTGTATTTCCACGGCGGGGGATCTCATCGACGTGCCCCGGACGGGGCTGACGGTCTGTTACGATGCGGCGGGCGCGGTGATCCCCTGCGCGGGCACCGGCCAGGACGGCGATGTGCGGGCGGGTGCAGCGTGGCCCTCTCCCCGGTTTGTGGACAACGGCGACGGCGCCATGCTGGACCGGCTCACGGGCCTTATCTGGCTCAAGGACGCCAATTATGCCGGGACCGTGGGGCATCGCCCGGACGGGCTCATGACTTGGACCGGTTGCCTGGACTTCGTGGCCGCCATGAATGCAGGAACCTACGACAATTTCGGTCACAGCGACTGGCGCGGGGCGAACATCAACGAAATGGAGAGCCTGATCCACTCCGGGGTGACGGACCCGGTCGCCTGGCTTGGCGGAAGAGGGTTTCTAAATGTACAGGCGGATTACTGGTCGTCTTCGACCCATAACTATGTTTTTAACACGAACTATGCTTGGTGTGTCCGGTTGGACGATGCCAGGCTGGACAATAGCAGAAAGGATCGTGATCTCGCCGTCTGGCCGGTGCGGGGAGGACAGCAGTTCCATCCGGATCCGGATTATCCCGCGAATGTCTGGAAGACCGGCCAGACCAGTATCTACCACCCGGGCGACGACGGAGACATCCAGGCAGGTGTGGTCTGGCCCAATCCCCGCTTCATGGATCACGGCGACGGCACGGTGACGGACAACCTGACCGGGCTCATGTGGCTCAAGGCCACCAACTGCTTTGGGGGCAAAACCTGGATGAACGCCCTGGCCACGGTGGCGGACTTCAACACCGAAAGCCGGGAAAGTTACGGATGCCTGGAATACACGGCTGACTACACGGACTGGCACCTTCCCAACCGAAAGGAAATGATCAGCCTTTTTGACCGTTCGAAATTGTATATCGCAAGCAGTCTGGCCTTGCCGTCCGGACATCCCTTTCAGGCCTTGCCCGACGGCTCGGACGCCTCTTACAAGCGTTGGTCGTCCACCACGGTCTTGACGGGCTACCTACCGGAGAAAAAAGCTTGGAGGATTGACCTGTACGGATTCATGGTGGCGGATTCGAAAACCTACGGGAACCGTGTGTGGCCGGTCCGTGGCGGCGCCAAATGCCAGGGAGATCTGGACAAAGACGGCGATGTGGACGGCCTGGATCTCTCCCTTTTGCTCGATGATTGGAACCGAACGGACTGCTGCGACGAAGCGGCGCCCCCGTGTCCAGGGGCCCTCAACGATGATTGCAGCGTGGACGAGGCGGACCTCGAGATATGGACCCGGGACTTCGGCCGGACAAACTGCCCGATGAACATGGAAACCATAGGGGGCGACGATTAAACTTTTGGTCTTGATAGATCGTGAAAACCCAGGGTACGGCTATGAGCCCGCGCGTGTTCTACGCAAACGGAGGACTTGACAGGCCTTCTCATGGAAGCGGTTTTGGGTAAAAACGCTGGGGAGAACATGAAGAAATACTGTTGGTATCATATTCTGTTTTGGGGCCTCATCCTGGGCCTTGCCTTGTCGGCAAACGCCCAGATGAGAAGCGATCACTACGCCGTTACCACGTCCGTCATCTCCGGCGGCGGCGCGCCGACGGCGTCCGGCCGGTACGATATGAACGCCGTCCTGGGCCAGCCTTCGCCTCTGGAGAGCAATCCGCCGGCACAAAGTGCATACGCATACGACCTCTATCCGGGCTTCTGGTACACGCTGGAGGCCGGTTTGCCCATCGGTTGCGCCTGGGATCTCGAACCTGTTGTGCCGGATGGAGATGTGGACGGATCCGATTTGGCCGCGTTTGCCTTTGGATTCGCCTTTGGGGACTATGACGGGAACGAGCTTGCCGACTTCGCAGAGGAGTTCGGGACAGCCCATTGCTTTTGATTCGTGGAGAAAAACACCCTGTTTTTCGAAGGGAGGAAAAGCAGATGAAAATGAAACCAACTTTCGTCGTCGCGGTAACCGCGGCATTGCTGCTTGCTTCAGCACCTTTCCTGGCTTTGGGAGCAGTTCCGCAACGGATCAGTTTTCAGGGGAAACTCATCGAGGACGGCGTTCCTGTGAATGGTCCCCGATCCATGCGTTTTTCATTGTGGGAGTCGCCTGTTGGGGGAGACATAGCAGGCGCGCTGTGGCATGAGACCTATGACGCTTCCCATCTCGTGGAAATCGTGGACGGCGTGTATGACTTGAGACTGGGAGCGCTTACGACACTGCCTGCGGTTTTGTCGGTCCATGATGCCCTGTATCTGCAAGTGGAGGTCTACCATCCTACAGAAGAGGCCTGGGAGGTGCTGGAACCTCTGCTGGAAATCACTTCCACGGTGTATGCGCTCAAGGCCGCGGTGTCCGAAGACGCAGACACGCTGGACGGCATGGATTCTTTGGACTTTGCCGAAAGCGACCACGGCCACAGTTTTAATGATCTGACCGGAAGCGCTACGGATGCACAGATCCCGGACAATATTACGATCGACTTTGCAGAAAAGGCCGGGAATGCAGATACGCTGCAGGGCAGCACCCCGTTGGATTTCGCCTTTGCAGGCCACCATCATGATGAGCTTTACTACACAGAATCGGAACTCAGCACAAGCGGTGGTGGCGGGCAGGTGCACTGGAACAACCTCACCGGTGTTCCGCCCGGGTTTGCCGATAACGTGGATAATGACTCCGGAGGCGACATCACCGGTGTCGAGGCAGGCGCCGGCCTCACCGGCGGGGGCACGACCGGAACCGTTACCCTCAACGCAGCCTTCGGAGGCACCGGATCGGCTTCCACCATCGCTCGCTCCGACCACAACCACTGGGGGACTTCCTGGAGCGGCGCCGGCGTGGGACTCACATTGAACAGCAGCAACAATACCGGTTTTCGAGTCTCCGGGGGCATGGACGGTATCAGCGTCACCTCGGCCGGCGGCGATGGCCTCTATATAGAGTCGGCGGGTGACGACGGCGTGCAGGTGGGTTTGGCGGGGGACCATGGCCTTTACGTGAACTCGGCGGGCTTCGACGGCGTAAATGTGCGCTCAGCAGGCCGTGTCGGCATGTATGTGGACTCGGCGGGCTTTCCCAGCTCAAAAATCTCTTCATTTGAGCAAAACGGATTCGAGGTGGCCGGGGCCCAGGGTTACGGGCTGTTTGTGGGCCGTGCCGACTTCGATGGCGTAAATGTTCGCTCCTCGGGCGGGTCCGGGATGTACGTGAACTCGGCAGCTTTTCACGGCGTGTCCGTGCAGTCGGCAGGAAGCCCCAGCACGACGATTCCTTCATACGAAAAGAACGGTTTCAGCGTGGCCGGCGCTGAAGGACACGGCTTGTATGTGGGTCGAGCCGATTTCGATGGTGTGCGGGTGGCCTCGGCGGCCTATGACGGGGTGAATGTCGTCTCGGCAGGCGCTCCCAGCAGCACTACAACGTCGACCTATCGGAATGGTTTCGAGGTGGCCGGCGCCCAGGGCCATGGGCTGTTTATCGGCCGTGCCGACCTCGGAGGGCTGGTCGTGAACTCGGCGGGCTATGACGGGCTGTTGGTGGCCTCTGCAGGAAGCCCAAGCAAGACAACTCTGTCAACGGAACGCAACGGCATTGAGGTGGGGGGCGCCGAAGGACATGGGCTCTATGTGGGCCGCGCCGACCGCGACGGCGTGCACGTGAATTCGGCGGGGGGCGCCGGCATGGTGGTGATCTCGGCCGCCCACGACGGATTTGGTGTCCTTTCCGCAGCCAGAGACGGCGTTCACGTGGCTTCGGCAGGCGCTCCCAGCACAACGACTGCTTCATCGGAAAACAATGGCTTTGAGGTGGCCGGTGCCCAAGGACACGGCTTGTATGTGGGTCGAGCCGATCGTTCCGGTGTCAGGGTGGAATCGGCGCGATACAATGGCCTGTACGTGACCTCGGCAGGTTTCGCCGGCGTGCAGGTAGAATCATCAGACCAGTACGGTCTATACGTGGGTTCGGCGGGAAGCGACGGCGTCCGCGTTTACTCGGCTGCCGATGACGGGATTCAAATAGACTCGGCCACCGACGACGGTATAACGGTGGGCTCGGCAGGCGGTAACGGTATAACGGTGGGCTCGGCAGGCGATGTCGGCATTCTGGTGTCTTCAGCGCAAAACGTCGGCGTGCACGTGGTTTCTGCCGGCGATTGGGCGGCGTTCTTGGGTGGAGATGTCCGCGTAACCGGCATACTGCAAAAAGGCGGCGGCATGTTTCAGATCGACCATCCGTTGGATCCGGAAAACAAGTATCTTAATCATTCCTTCGTTGAATCCCCGGACATGAAGAACATCTATGACGGCACCGTCACTTTCGATGATAACGGAGAGGCTTGGGTTGAACTTCCGGTATGGTTCGAGGCCCTGAACCGCGACTTCCGATACCAGCTGACCCCCATCGGTGCCCCCATGCCCAATCTCTTTATTGCCCGCGAGATAGAGGAAAACAGATTCCTGATAGCAGGAGGAGAGGCTGGAATGAGAGCTTCCTGGCAGGTCACAGGAATCCGCCAGGATCCCTACGCTGAAGCCAACCGTATCCCTGTCGAGCAAGAGAAACCACCGGAGGAACAGGGCACGTATCTGCATCCCGAACCGTACGGGATGCCGGAAACCAAGGGGGTGGCTTACAGGAAAGCCCAAGAGCATTAGGCCACGCACGAGGATGAAGAACAGGAAGTTGAATTGAAAGGCTTGTAGCAATGAAAACTAAATGGGGTCGCATCTTAAATATTAATTATTGACAGGCCGGTTTGGTCCGGCTATCTTGCCTTCGCTGTTGCGGCGTCCTCCTTTTGCGTGCAATCGTCAGAGTGACAAGCGGCAGTCCGTTTGATTTCCAGAACCAGCATATGTGAAAGGTTATCGGCATGGCACGTTCGCTGCGGGTGGAGTTTGCCGGCGCGTTTTATCATGTTCTCAATTGGGGCAATGCCGGGGAGGCCATTTTCCGGAGCAACGGGGACCGGGAAAAATTTTTGGAGTATTGGGGAAAAGCGGTTGAGCGGTTCGGCATCAAAGTGCATACGTATTGTCTGATGCCCAATCACTATCATTTCCTGATTGAAACTCCCGAACCCAACTTGAGCCGCGCCGTTCAATGGGTCAATGTGAGCTATGCCGCCTATTTCAATCGCAAGCATCAAAGACAAGGGCATCTGTTTCAGGGGCGCTTCAAATCCATTTTGGTGGATGCCGATGGGTACCTCAAAGAGCTTTCGCGCTATATTCACCTCAATCCGTTAAGGGCCGACATGGCGGAACAACCGGCGTCGTATCCGTGGAGCAGCTATCCGGCTTTTATCGGCGGGCAAAAAGCCCCGGACTGGCTCGAAATGGATTGGCTGCTGGCCTTGTTCGGCAAAGGCAGAAGAAAGGCATGCAAAGCATATCAAGCGTTTGTGGAAAGTGTCGCGCCGGATGCGGTTGAGAACCCGGCAAAAGATATGGCGAGCGGTTTCATCCTTGGCAGTGTCGAATTTGTCGAATGGGTCAAAGACGCCTATTTGTCGAAACGGACAGACGAAGGCGACATACCCCAACTGAAAAAAGCAAAGCCAAGACCTTCACCTGACGACGTGGTGTCAGCGGTGTGCCGGGAATACGGTTGCGATGCGCGCGATATCGTGCAAAAGGGCAGAAAGAGAAACTCGGCCCGCGACATGGCCATCTATCTTGCCAGGGAGCTGACCGGGGCAACCGGGGCCCGGCTGGGGGCTTTCTTCGGCAATATATCCGGAGCGGGCGTCACCGTGCGTTGCAATTATGTGCTCACAGAGGCATCCCGCAACCCGCGTCTCAAGAACAGGGCGAATCGGATCAGGAAGCGAATAATTAATAATTAAGATGCGACCCTGACTCGACTTTGGATAGGTTGTTTCCCGGAGAAAAGCAATGAAGTTTTTTGCTTCCATATTGGGCTCCTTTGCGCACCGTGAAAGCACCAAACGCAATCTGCGCCTGTTTTTCAAATTTCTCGTGGTACTGGCCGTCCTGGTAACCTGCTACAGTGTCGCCTTCCATTATCTGATGGCCATGGAAGGCCAGGATTATTCATGGATCACCGGTGTGTACTGGACCCTTACGGTAATGACCACCCTGGGTTTCGGCGACATTACATTCCATACGGATCTGGGCCGCGTTTTCTCGATCCTGGTGCTCATCTCCGGGGTAGTTCTTCTTCTGTCGCTCCTTCCTTTTATCTTTATCAAGTTTTTCTATGCCCCCTGGGTTGAGGCTGAATCCAGAAATCGGGCGCCGAAGGAACTGCCGAAAAAGACGAAAGGCCACATTATTCTCACCGGTTATGACCCGGTGACCATCGCCCTTATCGAGAAACTGAAAAACCACGGGCAAGAATACGTTCTCATTGTGGATGACTTGCGGCATGCACTGGAGCTATACGATGTCGGCATTCGTGTCGCCTTGGGACACATTGACGATCCCGAAACCTACCGCAAAATGTGCATCGACACCGCCGCGCTGGTCGTAGCCGCCAACCGGGACGAAATCAACACGAATATTGCCTTTACGGTTCGTGAACTCAACGAGGAGGTCCCGATCATTGCCACCGCCGATTCGCCTCACTCAGTAGACATTTTGCAAATGGCCGGCGCTACGCAGGTGCTTCAGCTCTATGATATCCTGGGGCGTTCACTGGCGATGTGGACCGTGGGCGGGGCCTGCCGATCCAACGTGATCAGTCGGTTCGACGAACTCATTCTCGCAGCGTTTCCCGCCCTGGGGACCCCTCTGGTCGGAAAGACCCTTGCGGAAAGCCGTTTAAGAGAAAATTTCGGGATAACCGTGGTGGGAATATGGGAACAAGGCCGGTTCAGCATCCCTGACGCCGGAAGCGCAATCGGCCCCAACACCGTGCTGTTACTGGCCGCCTCGAAGGAAAAACTGGCCGCTTTTGATGATGTTTATTCCTATTACCATATATGCGATCTCACGACGAATCCGGTTCTCATTCTCGGGGGAGGGCGCGTGGGTCAGACCATCGCAGATCAGTTCAAAAAACGGGAGATGTCCTACCTGATCATCGAGAAAAACCCTCGGAGAGCGCGGGATGAGGAAAATTATGTGGTCGGGGATGCCGCGGATATCCGCACTCTTCAAAGGGCCTGGGTGGAAAAGGCCCCCGCGGCCTTGATCACCACCCACGACGATGCCACGAATATCTACCTGACAAAGTATCTGAGAAGTCTGAGGCAGGATATGCAGATTCTGAGCAGGGCGAACGTGGAACGCAACGTGTCCACCCTTCACCGCGCCGGCGCGGATTTCGTCATGTCGTATTCCTCCCTTGGTGCCAAAGCTATTTTTAACTTTATGAAAAACGAAAGCACCTTGATTCTGGGCGAGGGATTGACTGTTTTCCGGGTGAATGCGCCGCCCGCACTCGTGGGTAAAAACCTCGCCCAGTCGAAGATTCGGGAAATCACGCAGTGCTCCGTCATTGCTATTAAGACAGCCGGCGTTATGGCGATCAATCCGGATCCTGAGGTGCAGATCCAGGAAAACACCGAGCTGATATTGATCGGAACCTACGAAGGGGAGAAAAATTTTCTCCAGTGGACGCAACAAAAATAAAAGACGGGGTCTCCATCTTCCTGCAGGGCCGGGTAGCGGGACAAACGGATAATTTCGCTGTGGACCTTATATCCTCCGGGGTTATGGGCGAGCAAACAATGAAAATAATAAAATGATGAACCGGCCGCCGACTTTTTCCCGCCGGCTGCTCTTGCCCAACGAAGGGGCATAAACATCGGCACAAGACCACCGAGGCCGCCTGCCATTCAAAATACGCAATTTCGCTTATTGAATATTCCGTTGAGGTCCTGTAATTTCCAATCTTATACATCCACTGCGCATCATCAGGAAAAAGGAGAGTGCCATGAAAAGACTCGAAGGATATGCCGCTGTGATCACCGGCGGCGCCCGGGGCATCGGCAAAGCCGTTTGCGAACTGTTTGCAGAGCATGGCGCAAAGACCGCCGTGACCGACATCCTGGATGATGAAGGGAAAAATCTGGTTGGGGACATACAGGCCAGGGGAGGAGATGCGGAATTTTTTCACCTGGACACAAGCCGGGAAGAGGAAGTGCAAGACGTTCTGGCTCGGGTCCATGACCGGTTCGGAGACATCCGGGTCCTTGTCAACAACGCAGGCATATCCGGTCCCAACAAACCAACCCATGAAATTGAGTTGGAGGAATGGCAGAAGTTGTTGGATGTCAACGTAAACGGTGTATTCCTTTGCACCAAGCATGTGATTGCCTACATGCGGCAAGCAAAAGGCGGGAGCATCATCAACCTTTCCTCCATTTACGGAATTGTCGGCGCGTCCGATCTTCCAGCGTACCATGCATCCAAAGGCGCGGTGCGCTTAATGACCAAGACGGACGCCCTCCTCTATGCGGCCGATAACATTCGGGTGAATTCGATCCATCCCGGCTACATCTGGACCCCCCTGGTGGAAGCCCTCGGCAAGGAATCTCCGGAAGGGGTGGAGGCATTTCGAAAGAATCTGGACAGCCTGCATCCGATCGGGCATGTAGGCGAACCCATGGATGTTGCTTACGGCGCTCTGTATCTGGCTTCTGCCGAGTCCAAGTTCGTGACGGGCAGTGAACTGGTTATTGATGGGGGGTACACCGCGCGATAATACATTCCTCGATGAAACATCAACCTCACAAAGGGGTCTGTGTGCGTCTAAACCATGAGGCGCCTTCCGGAAGTCGTTGCGACGCGACGCCGTTCATAGGCTCGGCGCTTTCAGGTTGACACGCAATCCCGCGTTTTATACATAGAAGCGCCTTGCATTGGCGTTTTACAATGTCATCCCAAGGGGAAAATGCCCCGAACGTGCGGGCGCGCACGCGCATTGTCCCGCAACCGTCGTGCGCCGGGCGCCGTTCATGGCCGGTCGACAAGGACCGAGATCGGGTCATGGCAATGCACGGACGGCAAGGCCGATAACGAAATAGAGGTGGTCAACATGTCTGCAACCCCGCCTAATGGTTCCTTTACCCAGCCTGAGTGGCTGCCCGACATTTTAAGCCCCACATGGACATTTCTGGCCAGCTATCCTATCGTCCTGGCCATGGTCGTGGCTGCCGTAGGTTTGGCCTTGGCGGTGGTGGCACGCAAGTTTATCCTTTTTTGGGGTTTGAAAATCACCGCCCGCACTCCCACCGATCTGGATGAAAAATTGCTGCGCATTGTCGCCGGTGTCGCCGGTCTGGCGGTCGGCTACATCGCACTGGTGGCCGCCGTGCAGGTGCTGCCCCTGGGAGCGTTTGCGGAAATGGTGACGATCCGGCTGCTCATGAGCTTCCTGATTCTGCAATTGATTCGGGCGGCCATGCGGGCAAGTAATGTGGGGCTGGAGATGCTGGGCAGGGTTCGCCACCGTTTCGCCATCGTAGAGGAGCGCACGATCCCGCTGTTCGACCTGACCATGACCGTGATCATTTTGGCCATTGGCGCCTACGCGCTGTTGCAGGTCTGGAACATCGATCCTACCGCCTGGCTGGCCTCGGCCGGTATTATCGGCATTGCCGTGGGCTTTGCCGCGCGGGACACGCTGGCCAATCTCTTTGCGGGCTTTTTCATCATAGCCGACGCTCCTTACAAAATCGGCGACTACATATTGCTGAGCTCGGGTGAACGGGGCTTAGTGGTCAATGTGGGGATCCGCTCTACCCGGATGCGTACCCGGGACGATGTGGAGATCATTATCCCCAACTCGGAAATGGCCAACACCAAGATCATCAACGAATCCGGCGGTATTCGGGATCGTTACCGCATCCGGATCAAGGTGGGTGTGGCTTACGGCAGCGACCTGGATCTTGTGTGCAGTCTGCTGATCCGGGTGGCGGCGACCCACCCGGAAATTGCTAAAAATCCGGAACCGCGCGTTCGTCACCGCGGATTCGGCGACTCCAGCGTGGATTTTGAACTCCTCTGCTGGATCAAGGACCCGGCCGACCGCGGCCGGATCAGCCACGAACTGTATATGGAGATCTACAAGGTGTTGAACCGGGAGGCCGTCGTGATTCCCTTCCCGCAGCAAGATCTTTGGGTCAAGGAAATGCCCGGCATGAAATAGGCGCCGATCCTGAACTTTTGACAAGTCGGGGGACGGCGCCTGTGATAGCTTCATGGCCGGGACGTTGTTGACGGAAAACGGTGGAAAATATGAAAGCCGATGCTTCCCTGTCGACGGTTGAGGATCTCATGAACCAATTTGCCGATTCCACCGGCCTGTACCCCGCCGACAATTTTCCTCGCCGTTACTTATGGACCGATGCCTTTGCCGTATGCAACTTTCTGGGACTTTACCGCCAAACAGGAGACGACACGTACCGAAAACGTGCTGTGGATCTTGTCGATCAGGTCCACCATGTACTCGGCAGACACCGTCAGGACGATCCTCGTGCGGGATGGATCAGCGGCCTGGATGAGCAAGAAGGGCGAGCGCATCCCACCGGAGGCGGTTTGCGAATCGGCAAAAAGATGAATGAGAGACGATCCCTGGAATCCTACACCGAGCGTCTCGAATGGGATCGCGACGGACAGTATTATCATTACCTTACAAAATGGATGCATGCGCTCAACCAGATGTTTCTCGTGACGCAAGACACTGCGCACTGCCGCTGGGCGATGGAACTGGCTAAAACAGCGCATGCTGCCTTTACCTATCGATCCTCCGGCGGCGAGAAGCGGATGTATTGGAAAATGAGCATTGACCTGTCCACGCCCCTGGTCCACGCTATGGGACATCATGATCCATTGGACGGATTCATTACCTACATGGCGCTCCAAACGACGGCCCGGGAACAAGGCGTGGCGGCATCAGTGCCGGATCTGGAATCCGAGATTGCCGACATGGCCGCTATGTGCAAAGAAAAAGACTGGACCAGCACCGATCCGCTCGGCATCGGAGGGCTTTTGACTCACGCATACACGCTGGCCCGGTTGGTGATTCACTCAAATTATGAACACATTGGTGTTGTGGAAGACCTGCTTTATTGTGCATTGGCCGGGCTGAACCCTTTGAAAGCGGATTCGGTTTTCACCGTCTCTGCTGAACATCGCCTTGCATTTCGGGAGTTGGGCCTGGCTATTGGATTGCGGGCCGCGGACAATCTCGGCAATCTGGTGCATGAGCATGCAAGTTTGCGGAAAAGACCGTTGTTGAAAAAACATATTGATGCCCTCATGGCGTATATGCCTCTTGGCGAACGGATCGCAGATTTCTGGCTTCAGAAGGAAAATAGAGAAACGCAGCTATGGAAAAAGCACCGTGATATCAACATGGTCATGTTGGCCACCGGCTTGTGCCCTGACGGGTATTTCAACGCAGAGTCATAAATATGAATCCATGCTTAGCGGTCAACAAGGCGGCACACCGGCTGTGTGAAAGCATTTCAAAGACGTTGACCCGTTACAGCAGACACTCTCATTGATCTTCCTTGCATTACAATACGCGCTGAACGAACATTCATTGCAGACAACACCTTTAATCTGCCGATGTTTTATGCCGGGCGCCTGTGTCGGGTGCCGGCTGAGAGGCGATTTGGCGCCCACATTTTTTTAACGCTATGACCGACAATTTTTTTGTGCCATGGACAACAGGGGGATCAATGCTCTTTGGCCAGGATTTTGCCAAAGAACACGTTGACCGACTTTCGGGAAAAGTCCCTGATTTATCGACAATAACGGGTGTCCGTTTAGGGGGATGATTAACTTCATGAAGAAGGCCCTTATTTTTTTCCTGCCCGCGTTGGCTGTTTTTATTGGATATCGCTTTTTGCCCGGCACGGCCGATATTCAAAACAAGAACCCATCCGGCGATAATATTATTTGTTTCGGCGATAGCCTTACTTACGGAACCGGGGCGACTGCCGGTATGGACTATCCTTCCCAACTGTCCCGCATGATTTCAAGGCCGATTATCAATGCAGGCGTGCCGGGCGATACAACAGCCACCGCCCTTGTCAGGCTGGAAAGGGATGTGTTGTCCCAGTCTCCACGAATTGTTGCGATCACGTTGGGGGGAAACGACCTAAAGAACGGCGTACCCAAGGAAACGGCGCAAAACAACCTGAGAATAATCGTCGAGTCGGTCCAAAAGCAAGGGGCTCTGGTAATCCTTGGCGGCATTGACATCCCTTTTTGGGGAAAAGCGTTTGGAGATATCTATCAACAGATATCCGATGAATCGGGAACCGTTCTTGTGCCCAACGTTTTGGGGGGCATTTTCGGCAATCCAAGGCTCATGAGTGACGGCATTCATCCCAACAACGATGGTTATACCGCCATGGCACAGATGTTTCGTGAGGCCATGGAGCCATACTTGTGAAATTTTTAAACTGTATGTCGGGCAATTGAGGTTGAGAGGTTGGTAAAGGTCGGAGGCATCCTTGACCAGCCGGACTTAGCGTGATTGGAATTTCAAACTCCTGTTTAAAAAGACTTAAGTGATGCCGAAAAGAGCCCGGCTGGATGCGCCTGGCTGCCCCGGGGGGTATAGCGCCGAAAGATATCCAGAAACGTAAAGCAGCGCCAGGATTTTTGGATCGTCTTGCAGGGATCTTATAAATTTAAGGGCGTCCCTGCTATATAGCAAACGATCTTGTGGATCGCAATGTTCCGGCGCGCCTTTTTCATGATGCGACACGACTAAAAGTAAAAAGATCGTTATAATGTGTGGGATATCAGTACTTGAAACCAGGAGAGCGAAGGCAAAAAAATGGCGGAAGTGCATGGGAATCGAACCCACCCAGGACGGTTCTAGCGCCCCACACCGGATTTGAAGTCCGGGAGCCCCACCAGCGAGCTATCCACTTCCGCATCAATTTTCCAAAATATTCGTTTTTTGTATAAATTGTCAACTTTTTTTATGTTTTGAGAAAGATCACCTTGCAATCCGGGCCGGGAAGCGCAGACAATGAAGGAGGCATGGGACATGGTCAATTGTAAACGTCCGCCCGAGTTTTGACTCTACCGAGGTTGTGTGTTAGACAATGGCGCCATTGGAAACGACGCGCAGCCCCATATTCTGGTTTTTTTGCGGGCCAAAGTACCTGTGCGGCCCGGAGGTTGATGAGTGAAGACCGCGTATTTTGACTGTTTTTCCGGGATCAGCGGGGACATGGTTTTGGGCGCCCTTGTGCACCTTGGCGTGCCCAAAGACCATCTCGAGGAAAACATCGGAAAACTGCCCATTGAAGCCTTTCACCTGGAAGTATCGGCTGCCGAGCGAATGCATATTCATGGTCGGCAAGTGGTGGTGGTTGAGGAAAGAAAAAGCCATGTTTCCAGGAATTACAGCGATATTCGAAGGCTCATCGAACAAGGCGACCTGTCCGACCATGTGAAGGCGCAGAGCCTGAAGGCCTTCGGAAGCCTGGCTCGGGCGGAAGCCCAGGTTCATCAGTGTTCCTTGGAGGACGTCCATTTCCACGAGTTGGGCGGTCTGGACGCCATTGTTGATATCGTGGGTGCGGCTATAGGGCTGGAATGGCTTCAGGTGAAAAAAGCTCTGGCGTCTGAGATACCTCTGGGAAATGGATTTGTCACCTGCGCCCATGGGAAGCTGCCCCTGCCGGCGCCGGCGACCATGGCACTGTTGAAAGGTGTTCCCGTTTATGGAACGGGTGTCCCTCACGAGCTGGTTACGCCTACCGGGGCGGCCATTGTCACAACTTTTGCTGATGCATTCGGCCCGCTGCCGAACATGAAAATCGACGAAATCGGCTATGGCGCCGGCGCCCGCAGGCTCGAAGAGATGCCCAATATGCTCAGAATCGTCTTGGGAGAGACCGAGCCTGTCCTGGTCAAAGATTATGTAACGGTCATCGAGACGAACATCGATGACATGAATCCGGAGATTTTCGGTTTTGTTATGGAAAGACTTTTTGAAGATGGGGCCCTGGATGTGATCTGGCTGCCTGTTTTTATGAAGAAAAACCGGCCCGGGACCATGATTCAGGTCATTTGTAATGACAGGGACAAAGACAGGGTCGTCCGTCGGTTATTGTCCGAAACTACGGCAATAGGGGTGAGGCACTACCGCACTGAGCGTACAAAGCTGCCTCGAAAACGCAAAACCGTGTCGACCACGTTGGGCAAGGTGCAGATCAAGGAAGTGATCGGCCCTGGAGGAGGAGTGCGTATGGTGCCGGAATATGAAGCCTGTAAGCGGATTGCGTTGGAGAAAAATTTGCCCCTGAAGGTGGTCTATGAGACTATCAACAGGGAGATTTCCGGGTAAGGTTTGGCTGTATCTTGCGAGGTATGCGAAAAGAAATGGTGGTCGCCTTGGCGACGGGCCTGTATTCCGGCTACATCCCCGTAGCTCCTGGTACGTTCGGCACAGTGATGGGCGTGCCGTTATGTTATTTTTGTTCCTTCCTGGGGCCGCTGGAGGGAATTGTTTTTTTGGCGGGATTTCTGGGTTTTGCAGTCTGGATAGCCGGAAAGGCCGAAAAGATATTCCATAAAAAAGACAGTAGGTTGATCGTTATTGATGAAATGGCGGGTTACCTGGTAACCCTTTTTTGGATCCCATTGACCTTTACAAGTCTGGCAGTGGGTTTTTTGCTTTTCAGATTGATGGATATCGCCAAGCCGTTTCCCATCAGAAGACTGGAAACGGCGCTGCCCGGCGGATGGGGTGTGGTAGGAGACGATGTGCTTGCCGGCGTCTATGCCAATGTTGTCCTAAGGGCGGCTATGCATTTTTTTTAGCCTATGGTTAGCAGTGAACTGTGAACCGTACGGTCCGCTGTCCATCGGTGGCGGCCCTGTTCACTGCTTGCTGTTCACTGTTCACTTTTTTGTGAGGATTAGAACATGGGGTGCGGTTCTCTTGAACACGAAGTTGCCGGGCTCTTTATTTCTTTGCGTGTCACGGTGGCGGTGGCCGAATCGTGCACCGGCGGTTTGATCAGCCATCGGTTGACCAACATTTCCGGGAGTTCAGACTACTTTGAAATGGGCGTTGTCACTTACAGCAACCGATCCAAGACGGCATGTCTTGGGGTGTCGCACGACATCATAGAAGAGCACGGGGCGGTCAGTGATGCGTGTGTCCGGGCCATGGCCGCCGGGGTGAAAAGGCTTGCCGACACGGAGCTGGGGATTGCCGTCAGCGGTATTGCCGGCCCCACGGGCGGCACTCCTGAAAAGCCTGTGGGTACGGTTTTCATGGCTTTGGCCGACCCGGAAGGGACACAGTCCTGGAGGTTTTGGTTCAAAGGGAGCAGAGAAGATATCAAGATCCAGACGTCGGAGCAGGCGTTGGCA
This sequence comes from uncultured Desulfobacterales bacterium, assembly GCA_964430705.1. Classification (GTDB taxonomy): domain Bacteria; phylum Desulfobacterota; class Desulfobacteria; order Desulfobacterales. Next base: position 43,911 of record CAYSGJ010000176.1, read on the forward strand.
AGGTTGCGCGATTACTGTCGGAAGAGGCAACATGGATGAAAAGATTCGCACGTTCATAGCAATCCGTTTGCCCGAAACGGTGCTTCGTGGTATTGGCAAGGTTCAGGATCAGTTGCGAAAATCCGGGTTCAGCATCAGATGGGTTCGCATGGAAGGCATGCATTTGACGCTGAAGTTCCTGGGAAACGTTGACAAAGGTATGGTCGATGTTATCCGCTCGGCTTTGGAGGAAAGTGCAAAGGGCGTCGCACCCTTTGTCCTTAGGGCAAAAGGGATCGGAGTTTTTCCGGGTTTAAAGCGCCCCCGGGTGGTATGGATCGGCGTATCCGGGGATGTGGAGGTGTTGTCTTTGTTACAAAGCCGGTTGGAAGCGTGCCTCGAAGCCCAGGGCTTTGCAAGGGAAACGCGCCGTTTTAAAGGGCATCTTACATTGGGACGCGCCAAAGGCCTTGTGGAACAAAATAAGCTGCAAAAGGCGCTGGAAAAATTTAGAGCATTTGAAACGGAATCGTTTTCCGTTGATTCAGTAAGCCTGTTTCAAAGTACGCTGCGCCCCCAAGGCGCTATCCATACCAGACTTGCCGAGGTCTTGTTACAGGACCGGCCATTTTGACCATGCGGGCTCCTGCGCAGCGCAGGTGCGTCAGACCGGTATCGTCAAAAGAGTCGGCAGCTTATTCCGGGGCTGACTTGCAAAAGCAAAAGCCGACAGGATTTCCGTGTCGAGTCATTAGGACGTTACGATACACAAAGCGCCCATTTTGATTTTTGTGCAAGGACCGTGCATGACCTGCACATGTGTTTATGAAAGTTATTCTTAGGACGCAGCGCTTGTTTGGGAGGTACGTTTATGGGTAATGTTTCCGCCGATAAGGAAAAGGCCGTCGATGTGGCCATGGGCCAGATCGAACGCCAATTTGGTAAGGGGGCTATCATGAAGTTGGGCAGTCAGGTCATTGTGGATGTGCCTGTCATCCCGACAAGCTCCCTTGCCTTGGATCACGCGTTGGGAGTGGGGGGAATTCCCCGTGGGCGGGTTGTCGAGCTATTTGGACCGGAGTCTTCCGGCAAGACCACGCTGGCCCTGCATCTTGTCGCTGAAGCCCAGAAGCAGGACGGTATTGCCGCGTTTATTGATGCGGAACATGCCCTGGATGTCATTTATGCCAAAAAGCTCGGCGTGAATTGCGATGATCTGTTGGTATCCCAACCGGATACCGGCGAACAGGCCCTGGAAATCACCGAGGTTCTTGTGCGCAGCGGCGCCTTGGATATTGTCGTCATAGATTCCGTCGCGGCGCTTGTGCCAAGGGCGGAAATCGAAGGCGAGATGGGAGATACCCATGTCGGGCTTCAGGCACGACTTATGTCGCAGGCGTTGAGAAAACTCACGGGCACTATCAGTAGATCTAAAACGACAGTCGTTTTTATTAACCAGATCCGTATGAAGATCGGCGTGATGTTCGGCAATCCTGAGACAACCCCGGGCGGGAACGCCTTGAAATTCTATTCCTCTGTACGGATGGACATCCGCAGGATTGGCGCCATCAAGGACGGCCAAGAGGTGACCGGGAATCGTACCCGGGTGCGGGTCGTGAAGAACAAGGTCGCTCCGCCCTTCAAGGAGGCCCAGTTCGATATCATGTACGGTGAAGGCATTTCATCCGCGGGCGACCTTCTCGACATGGGGGTTGAAACACAGATCGTGGACAAAAGCGGCGCCTGGTATTCTTTTGAAAAAGAAAGAATCGGGCAGGGCAGGGAAAACGCAAAGGTTTTTTTTAAGGACCATCCGGATATTGCCGGTCGGATCAGGGAAAAAGTCCGGGATGCCCTTGGGTTGGTCAAAAAGACGGTGGACGATTCCCAAGACGAGTCCGAGGAATCCAAAAAGGCTGGAAAAAAGTAAGCCGGTGAGCAGTGAGCAGTGAACAGTGAAAGGCCATTGGTTTGATGTCGGATGCATGATCTGTGATGGATGATGCAAGATGAGGCTATAGGCGCGAGGCGATAGAAAGTCTCATGAACCGGCCCCTTGCCCTCTAGCCCCTGGCCCCAAGCCTGGTCGTGCAACCGGCAACTGGTGACTGACAACCGACAACCGACAACTGACGATTGACCATGATGACATCCAATGAGCTGCGGCGAAAATTCTTGGCCTATTTCAAGGAAAGGGGCCATACGGTTGTCAAGAGTTCATCCTTGATCCCGCGCGACGACCCCACACTTCTGTTCACCAACGCGGGTATGGTGCAATTCAAGCGGACTTTTCTGGGGGAAGAAAAAAGAGACTTCGTTCGTGCCGCCACGTCCCAGAAGTGCGTGCGTGCAGGCGGCAAGCACAACGATCTGGAAAACGTGGGTTATACGGGTCGCCATCACACCTTTTTTGAGATGCTCGGCAACTTTTCATTTGGGGATTATTTCAAGGACCTGGCCATTGATTTTGCGTGGGACCTGATGACCAGGGTCTACGGCCTACCGGCGGACAGACTTTGGGTGTCGGTGTACCTGGAAGACGATGATGCCCATAGGCTTTGGGAAAAAAATACGGAGATTTCTGAAGACAGGATTGTGCGTCTGGGAAAGAAGGACAACTTTTGGTCCATGGGAGACACGGGTCCTTGCGGGCCTTGTTCCGAGATCCTTATCGACCAGGGTGAGGCCGTGGGTTGCGATCGACCGGACTGCAAGGTAGGCTGTGATTGCGACCGATATTTGGAGTTGTGGAATCTGGTCTTTATGGAATTCAATCGAGATGCGTCAGGCGCCATGACGCCTTTACCCAAACCCAGTATTGACACGGGCATGGGGTTGGAGCGCATTGCGGCGGTCTTGCAGGGCGCGCCCACCAATTACGGGACAGATTTATTTATGCCCATTATCAAAGAGATTGAAACCCTGTCAGGAACAACATTCGGCCGGTCGGAAAAGCAAGATGTTTCCATAAAGGTCGTCGCAGATCATAGCCGTGCGGCCGCATTTCTTGTGGGCGATGGGGTCCTGCCTTCCAACGAGGGGCGCGGTTACGTTTTGCGGCGCATTTTGAGGCGTGCGATGCGTTACGGCCGCAACCTGGGTTTGACGCAGCCTTTTTTGTTTCATACCGCCGGGAAGGTGGCGCAGGTGATGGAAGAGGCCTATCCGGAATTGCTGGAGGCGGAGGCTTTCATCAAAAACATGATCAAAGGAGAGGAAGAGCGGTTTCTCGGAACCCTGGAGACCGGACTCGGCGTGTTGGAAGAGGCTCTCAGCGAATTGCGGGCGAACGGGGCCTCTTTGGTTCCGGGCGATTTGATTTTCAAAATGTACGATACGTATGGCTTTCCCATTGACATCATTCAGGACGTTGTTCGGGAGGACGGGCTGACCCTGGACTTGGCAGGATTTGAGGCGTCCATGGATGAACAACGCGTGCGTTCACGCAGCGCCTGGAAAGGCTCAGGCGCTGAGGAAATGGAAGCAGCTTACAGGGAACTGGCGGGACGCGGCGTCCGGTCGGAGTTTGTCGGTTATGATGCCTCGGAAACGGACGGGCAGGTTCTTTTGCTCGTACGCGATGGCAAGGCGGTTAAAAAGGCGTTTGAAGGCGAGTCCATCGAGATGGTAACAAACAGGACACCGTTTTACGGGGAGGCCGGCGGACAGGCGGGGGATCGTGGTTGGATTACGGGAACGGATTTCGAGATGGAGGTTGTCGATACGATCAAAACGCCTGCAGACATTGTTGTCAGCAAAGGCAACGTGTTGCGGGGCAGCGTGTCCACAGACGATACGGTGACGCTAAAGGTGGATACGGCAAGACGTGCGGCCATTGCCAGAAACCACACGGCCACCCATTTGCTCCACGCCGTGCTTCGGGAAGTGGTCGGCGATCATGTGAAGCAGTCTGGTTCATTGGTAGCGCCTGATCGTCTTCGTTTCGATTTCACCCATTTTTCCGCTCTTGATGCAGAGACCCTTGAGCATATCGAAAACCAGGTTAACAAAAAGATCCGTGAAAATGCCGTCCTTGAAGTAGAAGAGATGGACGCTGAAAAGGCGTTCAATTCCGGGGCGATGGCCTTGTTTGAGGAAAAATACGGCGATCGCGTCCGGGTTGTAGGCATTGGAGATTTCAGCAAGGAGCTGTGCGGAGGGACCCACACGGAGCGCACGGGGGATATCGGGTTTTTTAAAATCATCAGCGAAAGCAGTGTTGCCGCGGGTGTCCGGCGCATTGAGGCATTGACCGGTGAAGGGGCGGTCAACCGAACCCAGCAGGCTTTTCACACGCTTATCACATTGGCCGACATGGTGAAGGCCAAACCGGAACATCTGGTCGAAAAGATCGAGAAGCTTCTTTCAGACGGCAAGGCCCAAGAAAAGAAGGTGGCGGATCTGAAGGCCCGACTTTTGTCCCAATCGTCGGCGCCGGAAGCATTGGTCCAACCAAAGGATGTCAACGGCGTTAAGGTGCTGGTTCAGGAAGTTCCCGCGGAAAAACCCGCTCAGTTAAGAGATCTGGCGGATCAACACAAAGGCAAACTCAAATCCGGCATCATTGTTTTGGGAAGCAAGGCCGACAAAAAGGTCATGCTTATCGCCGTGGTGACGGACGACCTGTTGCAACGGTATCATGCGGGTGACATTATTAAAGAATTGGCCGCTATGGTTGGTGGGGGTGGCGGGGGCCGCTCCGACATGGCCCAGGCGGGGGGAAGCAAACCGGAAAAGTTGTCGGAAGCCCTGGCCGCGGTTCCGGACATCATCGGCAAGAAATAACGGCCCCGGGGCGAAAAATAATGGTTCCGGAGTCCGCACTGTGGCAATCCACATGCTGAGCGGCAT
>CAYSGJ010000177.1:0-27974 GCA_964430705.1 uncultured Desulfobacterales bacterium
GCTGCATCTGCTGTGTTGTTAAGGGTTCGGCGTAGCCGACTACAGCCTCACCCTTAACGCCTTGCATCTGCAACATCCTCGACTTTTACAACATTAGGGATAATATTCGGGTTTTTCCCCGGTGATTCGCTATTCGCCGTAGCCCCTTACCAGTACTTCTCTGGGTTTGCTCCCGTCACTGGGCCCGACGACGCCTTCGTGTTCCATTACCTCAATCATGCGGGCCGCACGATTGTAACCCACCCTGAGGCGGCGCTGGATCATGGAAATGGATGCCTGGCCCGTCTCCGTGACAAGAGCCACGGCTTCGTCATATTTTTCGTCGTACTCTGTATCGCCGTCGTCATTCGTGTCTCCCGCGCCGGTTTCCAGGATCTCCTCCTGATAGACGGGTTTACTCTGTTTTTTAAGAAACGTAATGATCTTTTGGATCTCCGGTTCGGACACGTACGCCCCATGAATGCGCTGCAGCTTTGACGTGCCGGGAGGCAATAAAAGCATGTCTCCGCTTCCCAAAAGATTCTCCGCTCCATTGGAATCCAGAATCGTTCTCGAGTCCGTCCGGGACGACACCTGAAAGGAGATTCTTGCAGGAAAGTTTGCTTTGATAGTGCCGGTCAGAACATCTACAGAAGGTCTCTGGGTTGCGATAAGCAAATGAATGCCTGCGGCGCGAGCCATCTGCGCCAACCTTGTAAGGGCCAGTTCCACATCCCTTGAAGCCACCAGCATCAGGTCCGCAAGCTCGTCGATAACAATAAGCACAAGGGGAAGTTTTTCTTCCGGGGGCGGCTTTTCTTCCAATTCGGACGCCGACCGTTGAACAGCAACGTCCCCCCCCCCTTTGGATGCGTCCACTTTTTTGTTATATTGGTAAATATCCCGGACCCCCTTTTCGGCCAACAACACATAACGTCTTTCCATCTCCTGGACCGCCCAAAGAAGGCCCCGCGTTGCTTTTTTTGCCTCAGTAACCACAGGGACAATCAGGTGGGGAATGCCGTCATATCCGGACAGCTCAATGCGTTTCGGGTCAACCAACAATAGCTTCACGTCCTCAGGAGTCGCCTTGTACAAAATGCTGCATATCATAGCATTCAGGCCCACGCTTTTACCCGCCCCGGTAGCCCCGGCAATTAACAGATGAGGCATTTTTGCCAAGTCGGTCACCAGCGGTTCTCCCATAATGTCTTTTCCCAGGGCCAACGTCAGCCTTGATTTGGCACGTTGGAAAGGCTCCGAGGCGATAATGTCTTTCAGCCTGACTGTTTCCCTTTCCACATTCGGCACTTCGATGCCGACAGCGGCCTTGCCGGGGATGGGCGCTACAATGCGAACACTGCCGGACCGCAACGCCAGGGCCAAGTCGTCCGTAAGATTGACGATCTTATTAATCTTAACCCCTGGCGCCGGTTCGTACTCATACATGGTTACCACCGGCCCCGGAGAAACGGCAACTACTTTTCCCGTGACATCGAAATCACTTAATTTTTTTTCCAGCAACCGGGATTGCATCTTAAGGCTTTCATGGTCCATCGCCTTGACATCGGATTCCGATCCCTCCAGAAGCTTTAAGGAAGGAAGCCTGAAACCATGATCGCCCGTCATAAACTCAAAGGTTTCCTGTCGTTGGGCGGGGACGTCTTTCACCGGGCGGCGGGGTCTTTCCACTATCTTAACCGGCCTGTCTTTTTTTTGAAAAAGCTTTTCGTTTGTCTTGATTCGTCTCTTAGCCTTTTGCCGGCGCTCTTTCCAAATGATCCAGGCCGCCTTGGCCCGCTCCATTGCATTTTTGCTCAACCTTCCCAGCCACGCCATAAGGGCCAAGAGAGACACCCGCGTCGTCATAATGAAAGCAATGATCCATACGGCAAACAAAAAGACGAGACCACCCGTTGTGCCAATATAACGCGCCGCGACTCTGGCCAAAGGAATGCCTGTGATACCGCCGCTGGAGAACCTTTTTCCCAGCAGAAAATAATGGCTCTGATGCATGGAAAAAAGCCCGCCCGTGGTCACCATCAGCAACAAGCCGCCAAAAACCGCAACCAAGAGGATTCCTTTAGAAGACCCTTTGAAAACATGCACCGTGGTAATCAGCAACACCACGGGCAGCCAAAATGCACCCAGACCAAAGGCAGCCACAAGAAAACCCGCCACGTGGGCCCCCGCAGGGCCAAAGACATTGTGTACCTGTCCGGATCCCTGAACGCGATTGATTGACGGGTCTGACGGATGGTAGGAAAATAGGCTAACGGTTACAAAAATCAAAACGAACGTCAGAATGACCCCTATGATCTCCTTTCGCATGGCGTATCTTTATATCTCCAAGACAATGGGAAAAACGACCGGTTTTCTGTGTATGACAAAATGGAAATATTTGCGCAGGGCCTTCTTGACACCCGTTTGTATTGCAGCCCCTCGGTCCTTGGCATCCACACCATATTGCTCAACATTTTTCAGGACGATGGACCTGGCATTTTCCAGGATATCTTCGTCGTATCCTTCGGCCTGAAAGCCGTGGGACACCACATCCGGACCATAGACGACGGCTCCGGTTTTGCGGTCAAGCACCACAACCGTGATGACCAGTCCCTCGCTCGAAAGAAACTGACGCTCCCGGAGGATCGTCTTTTCCACGTCCCCCACCCCTTTTCCATCCACCAAGACACGGCCGGAAGGCACATGGCCTTCCAGGTGCCCGCCGCTTTCATCAAAAACGATCACCCGGCCATTTTCGGCAAGCAAAAGGTGGTCTTTTGAAATCCCCACCTCTGTTGCCAGTCGGGTATGCCGAATCAGATGTCGCAGCTCCCCATGGATTGGAATAAAGTACTTTGGCTTGGTGAGATTGATCATCAATTTGAGTTCTTCCTGAAAGGCGTGCCCCGATACGTGGATGTCGGAAACCTTTTCGTAAATGACTTCCGCACCGTTCTTATAGAGTCGATTGATAATACTTGTGATGGCACGTTCGTTTCCAGGAATGAATCTCGAAGACAAAATAACGGTGTCCCCCTCCTTGATCTTGATCTGCTTGTGGGTGCCCATGGCAATACGATTCAACACAGACATGGGTTCGCCCTGGCTTCCCGTGGTAACAATGACAACACCTGCATCGGGAACATCTTTGATGTTGCCCACATGGATTTCCATATTATCCGGCACGTCAAGGAATCCCAGGTCCTTGGCAGTCGCCACACCAACCTCCATGCTGCGGCCGCAAAAGACGATCTTCCTGTCTTCGATCCGAGCCGCATGCACAATCTGCTGGATTCGGGAAATATTGGAGGCAAACAAGGCAATGATAATACGGCCCGGGCAATCCTTGAATATGCCATGAAGTTTTTTTCCGATTTCTTTTTCGGACAGGGTATACCCTTCACGCTCCACGTTCGTAGAGTCGGACATCAGGGCCAAAACCCCCTTTTCACCGTACGCCGCAAAACGGTTTATGTCCGTAAGTTCCCCTTGCACGGGAACCTGGTTGATCTTGAAGTCTCCGGAGTGAACGATGAGACCCACAGGGGTGTTGATGGCCAACCCGACGCCGTCTACCACGCTATGACTTACCCGAATAAACTCCAACTCAAAAGGCCCCACGATTCGCTTTTCCCTGGGCCTAATCTCCACCAAGGAAACGGCCCCGGAGATATTGTGTGAACGAAACTTATTTTTTACCAATCCCAGCGTAAAGGAAGTACCGTAAATAGGCGCCTTCACGCTCCTGACCAGGTAGGGAAGAGCCCCGATGTGGTCTTCATGGCCATGGGTCAAAACAATCCCCTTAATCATGTCCTCCTTGCCTTTAAGATATGTCGTATCTGGAATCACGATATCCACACCCAACATGTAGTATTCAGGAAACATCAGGCCGGCATCGATGACCATGAGCGCATCCCGGTATTCCACAACCATCATATTGAGGCCGATTTCTCCAAGACCGCCCAGCGGAATGATTTTTAAGGCTTTGCTCATATTCAGACTTACGCGAGGCCGCAGGATTGGGTCGCTCGAATCCTTTCAAGGTCTTGATTCATGACAAAACGGACTCTTTCCATAAGAAGGTTCTTATCGCCTTTGGCATAGGAAGCCGTCTCAATGGGGGCATTAATGCTGATAACAACGCGGCCCGGAGATATCCGCAGACTCCCTTTGGGCATGATGTTGTGGGTCCCCCAGATCACCACGGGAACGATGGGCCTTCCGGCACGCATGGCCAGGTGAAAGCCCCCGGGTTTAAAAGGCATGATTTTGCCCTGCGGGCTTCGGCTTCCCTCCGGAAAAACGACCACGGACACCCCTTGAGCAATTTTTCGAGCCGCCTCCGACAGGCTTTTATGGGCGGACCTTCGATTGGAACGGTCAATGCTCACATAGCCCGCTCTGGCCATGGCAGGACCAAATACCGGAATGCGAAAAAGCTCTTGCTTGGCCAACCAGCGAAATTGCACCAAGACATAGCCCTGGAGAACCAAAATGTCGAACATGCTCTGATGATTCACCATGTAAATGCAGGCGACCCCGGGATCAAGGCGATGTAAGCCCTGAACGGAGACCCGGACCCTGCTTACCAAAAGAATCAATCTTGCCCAGATTCTTCCCGCCACATGGGAGTAATCGCCATCATCTTTCCACAAGGACAGAAGGATCGCTAAGAAGGCAAAAAAAACAGTCGCCGGAACAGCCACTATGACGGCAAAAACGGAATAGATCATCGTCAGGTCAGGATCTTCACTGTCTTAAAGATAGAATCAGCAAACTGAAAAATGCGTTCTCTTTGCGCCGAATTGGCATAACGAATGCAGTCGCATCGCATCCGATTTCTCGTTCTGATCAATAACTCAAAGACAATCGCCGTGGGCCGAAGTTCAACGGCAAAACAAAAAGGTCGACAATCTTTATGGACCTTCTGGACATCATCCAGGAGATCTTCTTCCAGGGCCACCCAATAGAGGCCTTTGACCTGACATGGACCATGGTATTTGTCCATATAGGCCTCTAGTTTTTCGAAATCTATGGGACGCAGCTCATCGACAAGATACTGTCTCATAACAATCCGATCTTTGATCCAGGACAGGCACTGGATTTTCCTACCATACCTTGCCCTTTCAATAAAGAAAAAACCCAGCGAGACATCGCGGCATAAGGAAGGAAGAGGTGAAAAAGCCCGCGTCACCAGGCAGCGGCGCGGGCTGTGTCAGGATCAAAAAAATGCACACGCATTGATTACTTATCGTCCTTGACCTCCTCAAAATCGGCGTCTACCACATCGTCGTCTTGTGAAGCACCGGATTGCGCCCCGGCCGATGCTCCAGCCGCTCCGGCCGCATCGCCGGCGCCGGCATCCTGGCCGGCGCCACCACCGGACGCCTTGGCATACATAGCCTCCGCCAACTTATGAGAGGTCTGCATAAGCTCTTCACTGACTTTCTTGATCTCTTGCGCGTCATTGCCCTCCATGGTCTTTTTCAGCTTTTCAATCATGTTTTCCACGTTGGACTTGGTAGCCGAATCAACTTTATCTCCTAGTTCCTTGACGGACTTTTCCGTCTGGTAGATCAAATTGTCCGCCTGATTCCTGGCTTCAACCAGTTCTTTTTTCTTTTTATCCTCTTCAGCGTGCACCTCTGCCTCTTTGACCAGTTTTTCAATTTCTTCTTTCGACAGGCCGCTCGAGGCGGTAATCTGAATGGATTGTTCCTTTCCCGTCCCCAAATCCTTGGCTGAAACATGAACAATCCCGTTGGCATCGATATCAAAAGTGACCTCGATCTGCGGAACACCGCGAGGCGCCGGAGGAATTCCAACGAGTTCGAACCGACCGAGGGTCTTATTGTACTCGGCCATTTCCCTTTCGCCCTGCAGGACGTGAATCGAAACAGCAGGCTGGTTGTCTGCAGCAGTAGAGAAAATTTGGCTCTTCTTCGTGGGGATGGTGGTGTTCTTTTCGATCAGCTTGGTTGCCACACCGCCAAGGGTCTCTATGCCAAGAGACAAGGGGGTCACGTCCAGCAAGAGAACATCCTGTACGTCCCCCTGGAGCACGCCGGCCTGAATGGCCGCCCCTACGGCAACAACCTCGTCCGGGTTGACGCCTTTGTGCGGATCCTTGCCAAAGATTGTTTTTACCTTTTCCTGTACCGCAGGCATGCGCGTCATGCCCCCCACCAGAATGACTTCATTGATCTCCGAGTTGCTCAGCCCGGCGTCTTTCATCGCTATCCGGCACGGTCCGACAAGTTGACCCAGCAAATCATCGACCAAGGATTCCAATTTGGCCCGTGTCAGCTTGATATTCAGATGCTTGGGACCGCTGGCATCGGCGGTAATAAACGGCAGGTTCACCTCCGTTTCCATGGAGGTGGATAGTTCCATCTTGGCCTTTTCCGCGGCCTCTTTTAAGCGCTGCAAAGCCATTTTATCGTTTCGAACATCAATGCCTTGGTCCTTTTTAAACTCCTGGGCAAGAAATTCCATGATCCTTTGGTCAAAATCTTCGCCGCCCAGATGGGTGTCGCCGTTTGTGGCTTTTACTTCAAAGACCCCTTCTCCAATTTCCAGGATGGAAATATCGAAAGTCCCGCCGCCCAAATCAAACACCGCGATTTTTTCATCTTTTTTCTTGTCCAAACCATAGGCCAGGGACGCTGCCGTGGGCTCGTTGATGATCCGCTGCACATTCAGCCCAGCGATCTTGCCGGCATCCTTGGTGGCCTGCCGCTGGTTGTCATCGAAATACGCAGGCACGGTAATAACCGCTTCCGTGACCTTCTCTCCCAGGTATTCCTCCGCCGTTTTCTTCATGCCCTGCAATATATACGATGAAATCTCCGCCGGACTCAGGGATTTCCCTTGGATTTCCACATGCGCATCCCCATTGCTCGCCTGGACGATCTTGTAAGAACAGGTCTGTTTGTCCTTCTGGACCTCCGGTGTGCCGAACTTCCGTCCAATAAGCCGCTTAACCGCAAAAACCGTGTTTTCCGGATTTGTCACGGCTTGTCGCTTGGCCGCTTGGCCTACCAAACGCTCTCCCCCACTGGTCCAGGCCACCATGGAAGGCGTTGTCCTGCCTCCCTCAGGATTCGTAATCACTTTAGGGTCTTTCCCCTCCATGATCGCCACGCATGAATTGGTGGTTCCCAGATCGATTCCAATTACCTTGCTCATCGCTAGCCTCCTTGATCAAAACAACTTTTTATGAACTAATGAACTGTAACTTTTATCTTTTTTCCGCCTTCTCGACTCTCCGCCGGTTCTCCCTCAGACCCATCCAGGGATTGCGCTCCAGAATCCTTTGAGTCGGCGGTTTTTGTCTTGTTGGGACTTCGTGAAACGATAACCATGGCAGGCCTGAGAAGCCGGTCTTTGAGCAGGTACCCCTTTTGAAGTTCACGGCAAACAGTGCCGTCAGGGTAAGCATCAGACTCCTCCTGAGAAACCGCCTGATGAAAATTGGGATCAAACGGCTGCCCCAAAGCCTCAACCGGTGTAACCCCAAATCGCGCAAGGCTGTCGGTAAGTCCTTTCAACGTCATTTCCACGCCGTCTCGCAACCCCTTTAAGGTGTTCTCTTCCGGCCGGTAGTCCATGGCCAGAGCGGCCCGCTCCAGGTTGTCCACCACAGGCAGTATCTCTTTCATCAGGGATTCGTTGGCAAATTTTCTGAAATCGTTCATCTCCCTTTCAGAACGCTTTTTGTAGTTCTCGAATTCTGCGGTAAGCCGCAAAAGGCGATCGTAATACTCATCCGCTTTTGATTCCGCTGCCTCCAACTTTTTCAAAAGGACGTCTTCTTTTTCGGGGTGGGTTGTCTTTTCCATTCTTTTCCGGGTATCTTCGTTCCGCCCACTTTGTTTTTCCGGCACATGCGACCGGGTCGAATTTACAGACTCAGGCTGACTTTTTTTAGCCGTCAAGGCCCCCTCCTAACATCTATTTGATCTTGTTGGATTTTATGCAGACAAAATCTTCCCAAACATAAGAACCACCCCCGGATTTGTCAAGGGGCCGCCATGCAAAGGCCCACCAGACCGTGATTGATAATCCGCAAAGCAACCCCGCCCGACTTTCTTGCCCGACCGGGCAACCGGCGCCCGGCAACAGAGGTTCGTCATTGTTGCTTGTAGTATCGCCCCTGACAAGTGTCTCGGCGTTCCAGGGCCCTTTGAATCAGAGACAACGTTTGCTGCTTGTTCATCGCCCACGCAGGCGCCAACACGGAACCGGGGTCAGGATCACCGGTAAGACGCTGAATAACCATATTGGGGGGAAGGCGCTCCAAAAAAGCGACCACCCAATCCACATAGACGGATTGGTCGATACTCTTGAAAACGCCGGCACGGTAGAGGCCGGCCAAAGGAGAATGGTTCTCGACGTACAGACTATGGATTTTGATCCCATGAATTCCCAAATCCGCCACCGCGGAGGCCGTATCCAGAATATCTTGTTTGGATTCACCGGGAAGGCCCAGAATAACATGGGCGCAAATCAAGATGTCTCGGCCTTGGGTCATGGAAACGGCACGAACAAAGTCCTGGAAGCTATGCCCACGGTTGATAGCTTGCAACGTCCTGTCGTGCATGGACTGAAGCCCATATTCTATCCATACCATGTGGGTTTCTGTGTATCGCTCAACCAGATCCAGCTTTTCACCATCGATACAATCGGGTCTTGTCCCGATGGCCAAGCCGACGATATCTCGATCCGAAATAGCCTGATCGTATGTTTTTCGAAGGATGTGCGGCGGGCCATATGTATTTGTAAATGCTTGAAAATAAGCAAAAAACTTCTTTGCCTTGTAGCGCCTCTCAAGTCTTTCCTTACCCCGGGAAATCTGTTCTGAAATGGACTCGCCCCTTTGGGCCGCGCCGGAACCAGCCCCCTTGCCGTTGCAATACAGGCACCCGGCCGTGGAAAGAGCGCCATCACGATTCGGGCATGAAAAGCCTGCGTCGATAATGATCTTCTGAACCCTGCACCCAAATATCCTGTGCAGGTAACTGCTGAAATCATGGTACCGTTTCGTCATGTTCTGAAACAGTTGTTCCAATTTTTGGAAGGCCGGGCGTAGACACGCAGCAAAACAACAGGATAAAAGTCAGGAACACTTTCGTTGAAATGACTTGGCTGCGCACCCTTCCTTGGGTCCTGTCCACGACGCCCCGTGTGGTCATCATTTGGCCGAAGTCATACCACGACACAGGCAGATTTACTTACCGCTGCTTCCTTCCGGACCTGACGGAGTTCGTAACCTCCTGTTGCGTGGCGCCCGACCGGGTACCCCACAAGGCACGTGTAACCGTGGACCCTAAAAAGGGGATTCAGCCCCGCGTAAGCGGATTTCGGGTTACAGGACACCGCTAACTTCCCGCCTAGCACAACCAAGCCACCTATGTATAGCGCAAACAAGGCGCGATTTCAACGCCAAACTCTCAGATAAAGGCCCGGACCCCCAAATCCACCGCCAGAAAAACGAAGAACGAGTCTATTTTTGTTGATTACAGCGTGTTAGCCAAGAAAGTCTTGGTTGACATCATTCACTTCACTTGCGTGTAGGCAGAGGTATTTTTTGTTTCATCCGGTTAAAGCGCACTTCTTCAATCCTCCACGAAGTCGGGTGTTTTGGTGTCAACCGGCAAACTCGGCAGCCGGTGGATCTGGGGACCCTTTTTGCCTTGACTTAACCTCTTTAAAAAACATAGCGTTATGCCAAGCCTTCGGGTTTCCATGGAGGGTTTGAGGTAAAACACTTTTTAGCAAAGAAAATCGAACCTGCCTGTCTCCTCAAAAAAAGCAAGGCGTTTTGCGTCGCCTTTCATCGCCGCGGCAACCAGCAGGGGTTCCGGGTAAGACAAAAAAAGATGGACTGAAATCAACTGATGGAAAGGCAAGTGCAAAGCCAAGAAAACGGCTTCCTGGCGACGGTCGGCGCAACTATTCGTCGCCACGGCATGCTTGAACCAGGCGATACCGTCTTAGTCGGTGTGTCAGGAGGGCCGGACTCGGTGGCCCTGCTTCACGCCCTCGTAAGCTTAGGCCCTGCATGGTCTCTGTGCCTTATCATCGCCCACCTTAATCACCGACTACGAGGCCCCATTGCCGACAAAGAAGCCGCGTTTGTCGAGACATTGGGGTCTCACCTGCAACTGCCTTGCGTGATCGGCTCAAAAGACGTCAGGTCCATCAGCGTCGACAACCGCCTGTCGATACAGGAAGCCGCCAGAAAGGCCCGCTATGCTTTTTTCGAAGAGACGGCAGAGGCTTATAACGCCAAGAAGATCGCCCTGGGACATCAAAAAAACGACAATGCAGAGTCGGTTCTCATGCATCTCATTCGGGGCACCGGGCCAAAGGGCCTGGCGGGAATCCCGCCGATCCGCCAAAACCGCATTATCCGGCCCCTATTGGACGTCGGCAGGAAACAGATTCTCCGGTTTCTGAAACGGCATGGTCTGGAATATATGCTGGATCGATCCAACCTGGATGACAAGTACCTCCGAAACAGGGTCCGGCACGAACTCGTCCCCTTTCTCGACGGCCGTTTTAATGCCAACAGTCTCCGGCGATTGACCCGGCTGGCCTCTATTGCACGGGATGAAGAAGATTTTTGGGACGCCATGGTGGAAAAAGCCTTCGAAGGTGTCGCCATTGAGTACAAGGACGATCGGATCGTCTTATCGGCAGTTCAACTGGCGCGTCTTCACCGAGCCTTATTGCGTCGTGTCATACGGCATTCCGTCTTGGCCCTGACAGGCAGCCTGAACCGATTAGACCACAATCACGTGGAAGCCGTGGCTCGACTCATCGCCCATAGAGGCCCTGCCAAGCAATTGGATTTGCCCCAAGCCATCGGAGTGACTCGGGATGGTGATGAGATCTGCTTTGCCATAGGACCTCAAGCAATAAGACCCCAATTCGAATACCGTATTTCGGGCACCGGGACGACCCGCATTCCGGAAATCGGAAAAACGCTTCGACTCATGGAGACCGGCTTCAACGGCTTGCCCGCCGCATTTAGGAAATATCCTCTTGAAAAGGCTTTTTTTGATCTTGATGCCCTGTCTTTCCCCCTGGTAGTAAGAAACTTCAGGCCCGGGGACCGATTCACCCCTCTTGGAATAACCGGATCACAAAAGGTGAAGGATTTTTTCATAAACCAAAAAGTCCCTCGCTTCAAAAGACATACATATCCCCTGCTGTTGAGCAAAGGCAAAATCATTTGGGTAGGCGGCAGGCGCATCGACGATTCCGTCAAGGTGACGGAAACCACTCGCCGCGTTCTTCAAGCGGAACTCCTGCCGGAATGATCAGAATGTTAAAAAAATCAAAAAGATTGAAAAGGTTCAGATATTGTATTATGTTTTTTATGTTCTCGCCGAAATGTTGATTCAAAGCCAAGGAGGTTAATCGTTGAATCCTTTTTATAAAAACCTCGCACTGTGGCTGGTTATCAGTCTTGTGATGATTTTGCTCTTTAATGTGTTCAACCAGTCGAGGATTCAGGACAGAGAAATCAGTTACACCGAATTCATGACCCAAGTGGAAAAAGGGCTTGTGGCCGCCGTTGTCATCCAGGGACAAGAGATCTCCGGCTCAGATGTTAATGGCATGCGTTTTAGAAGTTTTGCCCCACAAGATGCAGACCTGATAAAGACCTTGCGACAACACGGGGTGGCGATTAAGGCCAAGCCTCCGACCGAATCGCCTTGGTATATGACTGTGCTGGTCTCGTGGTTCCCGATGATACTGCTTATCGCCGTATGGATCTTTTTCATGCGTCAGATGCAAGGCGGCGGCGGCAAAGCGCTGTCTTTTGGAAAGAGCCGCGCCACGTTGCTCTCAGATCAGTCCGCCAGGGTCACCTTCGAGGATGTGGCGGGCATTGATGAAGCCAAAGAGGAACTGAACGAAATCATCGATTTTTTGAAAGACCCGAAAAAATTTACCCGCCTCGGAGGCAGAATCCCTAAGGGCGTCCTTCTGATGGGATCGCCGGGGACGGGCAAAACCCTTTTGGCAAGGGCCATTGCAGGAGAGGCGGGAGTGCCTTTTTTCAGCATTAGCGGGTCCGATTTCGTAGAAATGTTCGTGGGTGTCGGCGCATCCCGGGTCAGAGATCTTTTTGTCCAGGGGAAAAAGAATGCGCCCTGCATCATTTTTATTGATGAAATTGACGCAGTGGGCCGACACAGAGGCGCGGGTCTCGGGGGCGGACATGACGAAAGAGAGCAGACCCTGAACCAACTTTTGGTGGAAATGGACGGATTCGAATCAAATGAAGGGGTTATCCTGATTGCCGCAACGAATAGACCCGACATTCTTGATCCGGCCCTCACACGACCGGGACGTTTTGATCGCCAGGTGGTGGTTCCCGTCCCCGATGTGCGCGGACGTGAAGGCATTCTGGAAGTGCACTGCCGGAAATCGCCTTTGGCTCAAGACGTGAACTTATCTGTCCTGGCCCGGGGAACCCCCGGTTTTTCAGGCGCCGACATCGAGAATATGGTCAACGAAGCCGCACTGTTGGCCGCCCGGTCCGACAAGGATGTCCTCGAGATGAGCGATTTCGAAGAAGCCAAAGACAAGGTGCTCATGGGGGCGGCTCGAAAGAGCATGATCATAAGCGATGAAGAAAAAAGAAACACCGCGTATCACGAAGCAGGTCACACCTTGGTTGCAAAAAAGCTCCCGGGCACGGATCCGATCCACAAGGTGACCATTATTCCCCGGGGAAGAGCCATGGGACTGACTCAACAACTTCCTGTGGATGAAAAGCATACGTATCCTAAAAAATACCTGATCAACAATCTGGTGGTACTCATGGGGGGACGCGCCGCAGAAGAATTGGTTCTGAACGAAACCACCACGGGAGCAGGCAACGATATCGAGCGGGCCACAGACACTGCCCGAAAGATGGTATGCGAATGGGGCATGAGTGAAGAGCTGGGGCCGCTTACCTTTGGTCAAAAAGAAGAGCAGATTTTTCTGGGCAGGGAATTTGCCCAGCACAGAGACTATAGTGAAGAAACCGCTGTTCAGATAGACAAGGAAATAACCCAACTGGTCTTGCGAGCCTACAATACGGCCAAGAAAATTCTCGAAGACAATATGGATACGCTCCACGCCCTGGCCCACGCCCTGCTCGAAAGAGAAACTCTTGTGGAAAGCGACGTGGAGTCCATCATTGCGGGCGCCGCCCCGACCGGAAAAGAAACGTTTCAGGGAGAGGAACCATCCGGATCGGACGAACGGACGGACAAAGGCAAAGGCGAGACAGCGGCACAACTCCGACCACTTCCCAGCTAAGTCGATCGACGTATCAATTCGATGACGAATGTATTTGCTCAGAACCTGGTCCCGAGCAATTGTTTCACGGGGGTTGGCCGTGTGCCGATACGTCGCCGTCATTGCGCGTCGAAGCACGAATTTTCCTTCATATGGACACAGCCCCGGTTTATGCGTTGCAGTGCGGACCCTTTCAACTCAGGTTGGGAACGCGCACATTGATTATGGGCATAATCAATGTAACCCCCGATTCTTTTTCAGACGGAGGTCTTTTTTTTGACAAAAAAAGCGCCGTGGATCATGGAAAAGCGTTGGCGGATGCGGGCGCCGACATCATTGATGTGGGAGGCGAGTCCAGCCGACCGTTTTCAAAGCCGGTCCCGACAGACGAAGAAATTCGCCGGATAGCGCCTGTCATTGAGGAACTGGCCGGATGCGTTTCAATCCCCATATCCATTGACACCTGCAAAGCCGACGTGGCCGAACACGCCATCGACGCAGGAGCTGCCATGGTCAACGACATTGGAGCCCTCAGATTCGATCCGGCCATGGCAACAGTTGTGGCTCATGCGAACCTGCCGATCATCTTGATGCATATGCAGGGATTGCCCAAAAACATGCAGGTGAATCCTTCCTATGACGATGTGGTGGCGGATGTAAGGCATTTTCTGGCCGATGCTATTGACCGGGCCACCCTGGCAGGTATTGACCGGAACAAGATCATTGTGGACCCAGGGATCGGTTTCGGCAAAACAGTCAACCACAACTTGCTCCTTTTGAAACATCTTTCCGCCTTGCATAGCCTTAAGGTTCCGGTTTTGATAGGAACTTCAAGAAAATCCTTCATCGCCAATCTGTTGGGAGAAGACATGGAACGTCGCGAAGTCGGCACGCAGGCGACCGTAGCCGCGGCAGCCCTTCAGGGCGTTCACATCGTTCGGGTCCACGATGTGAAACGGTCCAAAGACACCCTTAAAACCATTGAGGCCATAAGGAATGCGGTCCCAGAATAATGCCTGACACACCACCCAAAAAGGCTTCTCGCAAAATACTGGTCGTCGTCGTACTTGGTGTTGTCGTCTTGACCGGCGGCATTTTCTTTTTCGGAAGAAGCGCCGAGGTTACGCTGCCTTTGTCTGTGGAATTCTCGGACCTTCCGGAACATTTGATTGTTATAGGCCGACAGCCCGCAATGGAAGCCCACGTACTGGGACCTTCCGGACTGCTGAAGGTCTTTAAAGGCACAACATTGACGTACGCTATTTCCCTGGCCTCAACCCAACCCGGAAAACATCACTTCAAAATCTCCCCGGACAGGATCAAAACCCCTCAAAGCACGTCGGTGCTGAAAATCAACCCGGATTCTTTTTGGGTCCGTGTCGACCATCGGATTGAAAAACCGGTTCCCGTCGTGCTCGACTTGCGCAATGAACCAGCATCGGGATATGAAGTATCGGCCGTGACCGCATCACCGGCAACCATAACGCTTTCCGGGCCGGCAAGCATGCTGGAGAAAATTACCGCTGTTCGCACCACCCCGGTTGATCTGATGGGCCTGAAGGAAACAACCCGGAAACGGGTGGCACTGAACCTGAATCACAGCCCCCACGTCCAACCCTTAGAAGAAAGCCTCATCAACATTGCAGTCGACATTAAAGAAAAAATCGTGCAAGTCGCTCTGACCGCTCAAGTGAAAGGGATGGGGACGACCCACAGCCACACCATCACACCCGATCACATCGAACTTGTCTTAAGAGGACCGGAAAACACGCTCAAAGACCTGGCTAAAAACGATGGCATCCGGGTCCACGTTGATCTTCACGGGCTTGATCCGGGCAGGCATGTACGGCCCGCGGTCATTGAACCGCCTCTGAATACGTCGCTGGCAGAGGCCAAACCGGAAGAATTTGTCGTTGAGATATTCGAATCAACCACCACCGGCAGCGCCGGAGGCGCCCCGATGAAGTGAGGACACAAACCATGCTGTTGGTCATCGATGTCGGCAATACGAACATAGTCGTGGGAGTCTATCAAGGCAAAAATCTTCTCCACGACTGGCGTCTGCGCACTGAAAGAAACGCCACGGAGGACGAATTCCACGTCATGCTGCGAAGTCTTTTTGCGGCCGAGGGAGCCACGCTTGAAGCCATTGACGGCACGGCCATTTCCTGCGTGGTCCCTCCCATGACGCAAAACCTGCACCGTTTTTGCGTCAAGCATCTGCATGGCCCCCCTGTTTGGATCGATGGGTCCGTGTATAAAGGCATGCCGATTCTCTATGACAATCCCAATGAAGTGGGAGCGGATCGCATTGTCAATGCGGTGGCGGCTTTCGACAAATACAGGACCGCCCTGGTGGTGATCGACTTCGGCACAGCGACAACCTTTGATTGTATCTCCAAGGAAGGCGCCTATCTGGGAGGGGCCATCAGCCCCGGACTTTTGATTTCCTGTGAAGCCCTTTTTCAAAACGCATCCAAGCTTCCGCGGGTTGAAATATTCGGCCTGCCGGAAAATGTCATCGCCAAAAACACGATTTCCAGCATGAATGCCGGCATTCTTTACGGGTATGCCGGACTCGTGGACGGCATGGTGGAACGTATTAAAAAAGAAATGCCTTCCACACCCAAGGTTATTGCCACCGGCGGCCTGGCCGAGCTCATGTCGGGCGTGGCACAATCCATTGAATCCGTTGAGCCTTATCTGTCTCTGGAAGGCTTGCGTATTATCTACGAGAACATCATGAACGCAGCTTAGCGTCTTCTTTCCGGCCCCCGTTTATCAAAAATCCACGGCAGAGCATGCCACCCTGTTTTTCCCGCCTGTGCACACAACCACCGCAGACCTTCATTCCCCTTAATGTTTTTTGGATTTGTTCCGATGCTAAAAACATCTTGCCAAAATTGGAAAGTAAGGACGATAACCCTGTGAGCGAGAATCCCGGAACCACCAGGCGCCATTTATTGTTCCTGTGCCTTGTCCGTCTGATCGTGGAAAAACACGGTGGACACCTGCATATTGACGACAACAACGAGACCTTCACGGTGACCATCCCGGAAGAACAAAAGACAGAGTGTTTCCGAGAGCTGAAAGACGCCGTAGGCCCCTTGAAAAAAGTCAGGGAATGCTTTGTGCCTTTTCAGTGAACGCCGCCCGCCCGCCCGATGCCGCCTATAACGGTTCCCGGGCCTTCAAATGTTTGACTACCCCGGTTTTTCCGATGATAATCAGGCAATCTCGACATTTGCCCCGCCGCTAGACGCCGGTATGTCCAAAGCCGCCGTCGTTGCGATCGGTCTTTTCAAGCCTATCCACCACTTCTATTCGGACTTGTTGCACCCGCTGAACGACCATTTGGGCAATGCGGTCGCCTCGGCGTACGGCATACGACTCAGGGCCCAGGTTGATCAACGCAATCCGGATCTCCCCTCGGTAGTCCGCGTCAATCGTACCCGGACTATTAATGATGCCGATGCCATGTTTGAAAGCCAGACCGCTCCGTGGGCGAATTTGCGCCTCAAACCCTTCAGGCAGCGCAATGGCAATGCCGGTAGGAATAACCGCAATGGCGCCCACAGGGATCACGTGCGCCTCTTCCACGGCGGCGCAGATATCCATACCGGATGCCTGGGAAGTCATATAGCCTGGAAGGGGAAGATCGGAATCCTTGTCCGGATGGAGTCGACAAACACGAATCACCGGTTCTTTTTTCATGAAGTCGCAGCCGAAAAAATCAGGCAAAGGGATTGAAGAAACAATTGGGAGAAAAATAGGAGGGGAAAACGCTGTTGACTAAAAGGTAAGTTTTGCATCATAGGACATCCCTTCATCCACGGGCCCGAGCAGGGTCAGGGCCATGGCATCATCTTGAAATATGTCCCGGGCAACTTCCAAGATGCTCTCCGCCGTCACCTTGTCAATACCGGCCTCCACCTCTTTCAAGGGAATGTGACGACCAAAGTTGATTTCGTTCTGGGCAATGCGGGTCATCTGATTTTCAGTGCTTTCAGCAGCGAGATAAAGACCGCCCTTAAGGTACTGAACGGCGTTCTCAAGTTCGGAAATGTCGACGGTCGTTTCCCTGATGCGTCTTAATTCATACGTTAAAATATCCAAGACCTTCTCGGTATTGGTTTTGTCAACACCCACGTATGCGCCCCATGTGCCCGTATCAGAGTAAAGGGATAGAAAAGAAAACACCGAATAGGCAAGACCGCGGCGTTCTCGAATCTCCTGAAAAAGTCGAGAACTCATATTTCCCCCCAAAATCACATTCAAAACCGCGCAATCGTACCGCCTGGGATCGGCGACATGAACCCCTTTGGCTCCAAGACAAATATGGACTTGCTCCAGATCTTTGCGGTGGGATTCAACAATGCGTTTCAGAGACGGGACATTGCGCTTCGGAAAATCGTTTTCTTTGCGGACAACATCAAAAGCGCGGCTGATTAATTCCGAAAAGTGCGCATGCTCCAGGTTTCCTGCAGCAGCCACCACAATCCGTTCCGGCTGATAGGCCCGCACAAAATAGTCTCGGACCGTTTCCGCATCGAAGCCCGCCACCGTTTGGGGACTCCCCAGGATGGAACGTCCCAAAGGATGGTTCCCCCAAGCAGCCTTTGCTAAAAGCACATGCACATGTTCGTCTGGGGCATCCTCAACCATACGGATTTCCTGGAGAATAACTTGGCGTTCCCTTTCGACCTCCAGAGGATCAAAGATCGAATTCATGAAGATATCCGACAATAGGTCCACCATGGTATCCAGGCAACTATCCATGACCTTGGCATGGTAGCAGGTGTTCTCCTTGCTTGTAAACGCGTTACACTGACCGCCTATGGCATCAAACTCTTTGGCAATCTCGACGGCTGTTCGCTTTTGCGTGCCTTTAAAAATCATGTGCTCAATAAAATGAGAAAGGCCTCCTTCTTCGGGCCTCTCGTCACGGGCGCCCACATTGACCCACACACCCATGGTTACCGAGCGGGCATGGGGAATCCGTTTGGTAACAACCCGAATCCCATTGTCCAAAACAGCCTTATTGAACCCGTTGTGCACCTTATTGCTCCTCTAAAACAGCCTTTCGGCTCAGACGAATCTTACCGTCACGATCCACTTCCAGGACCTTCACCATAACCTTTTCTCCCTCCTTCAGCACATCGCGTACCGTGGCGACACGTTTCGAATCGAGTTGGGATATATGCACCAAACCGTCCGTGCCCGGAAATATCTCAACAAAAGCCCCGAAATCTACGATCTTGCGAACAGTACCTTCATAGACAGCTCCGACCTTGGCTTCTTGGACGATGTCTTCCACCATCTTTTTGGCTTTTGCGCCTTCCTCCTCGTTATCGGCCACAATCTTGACAAGACCGTCCTCTTCAATTTCCACCCGAGTATTGGTCTCTGCCTGAATAGCCCTGACGACTTTTCCCCCGGGTCCGATAATATCCCGGATTTTGTCCGGATGGATCTGCATCGTAAAAATCATAGGGGCATAGGGAGAAAGCTCGGGCCTCGGTTCCTTGATGACCTCTTCCATTTTTCCCAGGATAAACAGACGGCCTTCCCTTGCCTGCTCAAGGGCCTTTTGCAAAACGGGCTTGGTCAGCCCCTGGATCTTGATATCCATCTGAAGAGCCGTGATGCCTTCCCGTGTGCCAGCCACCTTAAAGTCCATATCACCCATGTGGTCTTCATCGCCCAAGATGTCGGAAAGAATCAGGACCTTGTCCTCCTCTTTCACAAGACCCATGGCAATGCCGGCCACCGCCGCACGGATAGGCACGCCGGCATCCATGAGCGCAAGGCTGCTCGCACACACGGTGGCCATGGACGACGATCCATTGGACTCCAGGATCTCCGATACGATACGCGTCGTATAATCGAAGGTCTCTTTGTCGGGAAGGACCTTTTCCAAGGCCCGCGTTGACAATCCCCCGTGGCCGATGTCTCGACGGCTGGGGCCCATGATTCGCCTGACCTCACCCACGCAAAAAGGAGGAAAGTTGTAGTGCAACATGAACGGCCTGAACTCATTCCCATCCAAGGTCTCAACCCGTTGCTCATCACCCGTGGATCCGAGGGTGACGACGGCCAGGGCCTGGGTTTCTCCCCTGGTAAAAAGGGCCGAACCATGGGTTCTGGGAAGAACCCCTGTTTCACAGGTAATGGAACGGATTTCATCAAAACCGCGACCATCGATTCGCCGCCCTTGTTCAAGAGCCAGGGTTCGAATGACCTGTCGTTCAAGGCCATGGAGAATATTGTGCACCTCGCTTCGCCGTTCCGCAAACTCATCTCCCAACGCATCGAAAACGTCAGCCGTAATCTGTTGCAGCGTGCCTTGGCGTTCAACCTTCTTGGGAATGACAACGGCCTGGCGGATCCGTTCGCCTGCCAGGGCCTGAATCCGATCCTGCAGACCCTGGTCCTGCTCCACCGACGGCACCGAACGCTTGGCCGCACCGACGGATTCTTTCAGTTTACCTTGTAAGTCTATAATCGGCTGCAATGCTTCGTGACCGAAAAAGATGGCCTCCAGCATGTCTTCCTCTTTCACGAAAAGCCCGCCCCCTTCTACCATGACCACCGCGTCCTTGCTGCCGGCCACAATCAGATTAATATCACTTTCTTCCAATTCCTGTCTTGTCGGATTGGCCGCCAGTTTGCCGGCTATACGGCCGACCCTTACACACGCAATAGGCCCGGCAAAGGGAATATCGGAAATCTCCAAGGCCGCCGACGCACCAATAACGGCAAGCACGTCAGGATCATTTTCGTTATCCACTGACAAAACAGCAGCAATGACCTGTGTTTCATACCGATAATCTTTGGGAAATAAAGGCCGTATAGGACGATCTATGATTCGGGCCGTCAGCGTAGCTTTTTCCCCGGGCCGCCCGATCTCCCTGCGGAAATAGTTTCCGGGAATTTTACCGGCCGCATATCCTTTTTCCTGATACTCAACCGTCAGGGGGACAAAGTCGATGCCCGCACGCACTTCATTGGAGGCAACAACCGTGACCAACACCAATGTTTCTCCTTGCCTTACGATAACAGCGCCACCGGCCTGCTTGGCAAGCTTCCCCGTTTCCAAGGTAATTGTCTTACCATCCACTTCACCATTTAATGATATTTCCATCTCAATTCTCCTTAAAATGCATACTGCGTCATCAAGTCTCCACAATGAGATTACAACAAAGACCCACGCCTGGACGTCCAAGGAACTCCAGTGGCCGACTTTGGAGGTTTATTTGCGAAGACCCAAGGCCTGTATGAGCACCCGATAACGGTTAATGTCTTTTGTTTTCAAATAGTTCAGCAATCTTCGGCGTTGCCCTACCAGTTTCAATAGACCCCGCCTGGAATGATGATCCTTCTTATGGACCTTAAAATGCTCGTTCAAATAAGTAATCCTGTGAGTCAACAAGGCGATCTGAATCTCAGGTGACCCGGTATCCGAATCATGGAGTTTAAAACGATCAATCAATTCTTTCTTGTCTTCCACTGCTAAGACCACTTTTGCGACCTCCTCTTCTCGTCAGTATGTAATCACCCGCCAAGCGGGAAAAACAAAGAAGGCACACCCGTGCCGATTGCTCAGGTTCACCACCCCGTGAAAACCACCAGGCCTAAAAAATTGATAACAACACAACCGTCTCGATTCGCCCAACGGCCATTGCCGGCCGGCGCCGTTTGCGGTCCGCTAAGCGAATACACACATATAGGGCACAACGCCGTTTTTGACTTCAGACCCCAGTACAGCGATAAGGTTCCTGTCTGCATCGGTAACCTTGATCCAGGACGTTCCTTGTCGGCCGGCAACACCCCCGAGTTCACATTCTGAAATGGGCACTCCGCACCCAACCTTCCGGACCAGGCTCTCATCAGCCCGGACTTCCGGAACTCCCTTCAATGCTTCGTTCATGGGAAGAATACACCGCGAACCTTGACCTTTTGCTGCAAGGTCCTCCAGCGTTGACAATCCAATAGTCTCGGCCAAGGTAACCCCCCCACAATCCGTCCGACACAATTCGACCAGATGGGCGCCACACCCCAGCGCCATCCCCAGGTCGTCGCTAAGCGTTCTGATGTATGTCCCGGAACTACACACCACCTCAAAACGAACGAACGGCAGGCTCACATCAAGCAATTCTAGGTGATAAATAGCGATCCGCCTTGGTGGTTTTTTCACAAAAACCCCTTTGCGAGCCAGTTTGTAGAGCGGCTCTCCCCGATGCTTGAGAGCCGAAAAGGCCGGGGGAACCTGTTCCTTTACTTTGATAAAGCGTTGAAAAACCGACTTGATTTCCTTGTCGGTTATTGCCGAAATGGAGGCCTCGGACATAACGCGGCCCGTAAGGTCCTGAGTATCCGTTCGCACGCCAAGGCGCAGGACGGCTTCATAGGACTTCCTGCTTTTGGAAAGAAACTGCGCAAGCCGCGTGGCCTGATCGAGACAGCAAATCAAAACGCCTGTAGCAAAAGGGTCGAGTGTTCCCGTATGTCCGGCCTTCTTGGCTTTCAGTGCCTTCTTAACCCTGGCCACCACCTGGGCGGAGGTCACATCCGCCGGTTTATTCACAGCCACAATGCCGTTCATGGAGCCCTTTCCACACAACAACGAACCCGGCCCCAAAAAAAGACGCGCAGCACACTGTAGTCCCGGAAAATACACGATATCCATGGCGCGAAACGGCTGATCTCGAAACAATTTATCGGTCGTTGCCTAGATCGCATCATCCAAGGTTCTCGGGCAAGGTTTTCAAGAGCCTGTTCAGGGAAGCCGCTTTGTCAAAGGATTCGTCATAAATGAATTTCAACGTGGGGGTGTACCTGAGTCCGAGGCGCCGACTCAACTCGCTTTTCAAAAACCCGCCGGCACTGTCAAATCCAGCAAGAACACTCTCCATTCTTTCTTTTCCTTCAACCACACTCACAAAAATGCGAGCCGATCGCAAGTCATTCGTTATCTTGACTTGCGTGATGGTCACCAGATCCAAACGGGGATCTTTGATCTTCCTGACAAGAAGACTAGACAACTCCCTTTGAATCAAACCTCCCACCCTGTCAGCTCGTTTAACACCCATCAAAGATTCATAATCTCCATTTGCGTATCAATGATTTCGGCCGTTTGCATGTCGTCAACGAGATTGATCGCTTTGTCCAGCTTTGCGTTAATCACCCGACGATCATTGCCCACAAAAGCTATTCCTATCTCTGCCCGGTGATGGTTATCATTGGCCCCCACCTCGGCCACAGAAGCGTTAAACGTATTCTGAAGACGTCCGGCAATTCCTTTTACAATTTTTCGCTTGCCCTTTAAAGAGTCATTACCATGAAGCCTCAGGACGATTGTTCCAATGCCTACGACCATTGTCTTGGTATACTATGTCTTTTAAAAAACACGTAGAAAGATCAGCCGCAATGGCTGTCGCCGCCGGTCCGAGTTTGACAGGCTGTTACGCCAGCACGGGTTCGACCTCTTCGACTCTGTAACACTCTATGACGTCGTTTGCCTTCACATCATTGAAGTTTTCAATGCCGATGCCGCATTCATATCCCGCCTGAACCTCTTTTGCATCATCTTTGAAACGGCGCAAAGACCCTATTTTCCCATCGTGTACCACAACGCCATCTCGAATCAAGCGCGCCAATTGGCCCCTTGCGATCCTGCCTTCGGTGACATAGCTGCCCGCGATCATTCCGACCTTGGCCACATGGAATGTCTGTCTGACTTCAGCACGTCCGACGAAATGCTCTTCGAAAGTGGGTTCCATGAGCCCCACCATGGCCTTTTTAATATCATTGACCACATTGTAAATGACGTCATAGAATCGCACATCCACATTGTGTTCACCGGCAAGATCCCTCACTTTCGGATTGGGCCTCACATTAAACCCAACAATAATCGCATTGGAAACTGTTGCAAGCATCACATCCGACTCAGTCATTGCGCCGGTGGCCGAATGGACGATTTTGACTTTTACCTCAGTGGAAGGGATCTTATGTACGGCCTCGCTCAAGGCTTCAATAGACCCCTGCACATCCGCCCGAATGATCAAATTCAGGTCTTTGACCAAACCGTCCTGCATCTGTTCATAATACTTCTCCAGCGTGAGCGTACCGGTCTTGGCCAAGTCCTTGATTCGTTGCTTCTGTGTGCGGTGCATGCTAACTTGTTTAGCAATCTTCTCGTCTGTCACAACAACGAATTCGTCCCCGGCCATAGGAACCCCGGATAGGCCTTGAATCTCGACAGGAATAGAAGGGCCGGCGTCGTCCAGGCGCTGCCCGCGGTCGTCAACCATGCCCCGTATCTTGCCGTAGTGAAGGCCGCAAACGAGCGAATCTCCCGCGTGCAGCGTTCCTTTTTGAACGAGAACGGTGGCTATCGGACCTCTTCCAATATCCAGCTGAGCTTCTACGACACGACCGCTGGCCGGCTTATCAGGGTTTGCTTTCAGCTCCAAAACATCCGCTTGGAGCAAAATCATGTCAAGAAGCTCATCAAGGCCAATGCGTTGTTTGGCTGATACGTTCACAAAAACAGTATCTCCACCCCATTCTTCGGGACTAAGCCCATGTTCGGCCAATTCTCGTTTCACCCGATCGGGCTCTGCTCCCGGCTTGTCGATCTTGTTCACCGCAGCAAGAATGGGGACATCGGCTGCCTTGGCATGATTGATGGCTTCGATCGTTTGCGGCATCACGCCATCATCTGCAGCCACCACCAATACCACCAAATCCGTTACCTCTGCGCCTCGGGCCCGCATGGCAGTAAAGGCCTCATGTCCGGGTGTGTCAAGGAAGACAATCTGCCTGTCTTCCACAGTAACGTAATACGCGCCAATATGTTGCGTGATGCCGCCGGCCTCCCCCTCAATGACATTGGTTTGCCGAATAGCATCCAAAAGGGAGGTTTTTCCATGATCCACATGTCCCATAATGGTGACAACAGGTGGTCTGGGTCGTAAATTTTCCGGCGCGTCTTCTTCGATATGAATCACGGTGTCTTCTTCGAAAGCCGCTCTTTCCACTTCGTAATTAAACTCTCCGGCCACAACTACCGCCGTTTCAAAATCGATGGCGTGATTCATGGTAGCCATGACACCCAGAGTCATAAGCTGTTTAATGACTTCGTTGGCCTTGACGCCCATCCGCTTGGCCAGATCCGACACCATAATCGCGTCATCGACCTTGATCCGGCGCTTGATGGCCTTCGGAGTTGTAATCGCCGTCTTCTCGCCCCTCAGGGCCACTTTGCCCCGACGGCCTTTCTTTGTTTTATGACCCCGAAGCAGCTTGCTGTCGTAAAGGTCGGATCTGTCCAGAATCTCTTTCTTACGAAAAGTTGTTTTCTTTTTGCTGAACCGTTTGTCTTCAGCAACGGCTTCTCCCGGCTCCGCCTTGCTTCTTTTCTTTTTCTTACCTTTGGCCACATCGGGCGCCGCTTCAGGCTCCCCAGGAACCACTTCCATATCAACAGATGTCCGCCTTGCCTCCGCTTCGGAGGGACCGACCTCGGAAGATGAATCGACTTCGGGGATAACCTCAGGCCTTGGCTCCGGCAATTTGATGATCTTGGCCGGCTGTTCTTTTTTTATCCTGGACTTTTTCTTGGCCCTTGTCTTCTTAGTGGGTTCTGCCGCCTCGGATACTTCCCGGACCGCCTCAGATTCAACAGAAGTCATCCCAGGCCCTTCCCCGCCGTTATCCGGGGCCGCTTCCCCGGATTCAACCAAACCGACGGCCTCGTGCTCTCCTAAAAACTTTTCAGTTGCAGCAGGAATAATCGCTTCCTGATCGCTCTCAAGCCCCACCGCTCCTTCTGCCTGAACAGCACCTGATTCGACAACGGTTTCGTCCACGCCCGGCGCGGGTTCTTCGGCTTCCAACGCCGGTTTCACGACCTTCCTGCGCCTTCTGATCACCGTATCCTTGACCCGTTTTTCAAAAACGACTTCGGATTTCTCACCGTACAAGACCTCTTTGACTTGGGCCACGACCTGTTCGTCCACGACACTCATGTGGTTCTTAACAGGGACATTCAACCCTTCCAACTTTTCAAGCAGGTCCTTGTTCGTTGTATTGAGCTGTCTGGCTAGCTCATATACCCGAATTTTTGCCATTCACACCCCCACAAACCCAACACAATTCTTTTAACCTATTGATTTTCGGATAAGGTTTCCGTATCGCCTGAAACCTCCAAATCCTCTGACGAAACCGCCGCCCGATCCTCCGCCTCATCGACCGCCTGCGCCTCTTTTTCACCTTCAGAAGCTGAAAAAGACTTCTTTTCAGCCACGTTGCGACTATCGTCGCTTTCCTCTTCAACTTCCGTCAACGCCTTTTGGGCGGCTTCCAACAACGCCACAGCCTTGGTGCCGCCAATTCCCTTAATTTGCACCAGCTCATCTACCGACGTATTCGCAAGATCCTCTACCGAATATACGCCGTACTCACAGAGTACATCGGCCGTGCCGGCCCCCATGCCGGGAAGGGCCAAAAGCGACTCATAGCCTGATTTCATGGCGTGGCTATATTGACTTTCGCTCTTTACATCTATGCCCCAACCCGTCAACTTTGATGCAAGCCTGACGTTTTGGCCTCGCTTTCCGATAGCCACGGACAGATGATCATCGGGAACGATCACTTCCATAGATCTTGAGGTCTCATCCATAACGACACGAGAAATCTCCGCAGGCGCCAATGCGCTGCATACAAATCTGGCGGGATCGCTGTGCCAGGGGATAATGTCGATTTTTTCACCCTTCAACTCCTGTACAACGCTTTGGACACGGCTACCCTTCATCCCAACACAGGCCCCCACGGGATCAACATCCGAGGCATTTGACGAAACCGCTATTTTCGCACGGCTTCCGGGCTCCCGGGCAGCAGCCCTGATCTCTACGATACCTTCCGCTATTTCAGGAACTTCCGTCTTAAAAAGATTGATGAGAAACTGCCGATGAGTACGGGACAAAATGATCTGAGGCCCCCGCGTGTCGCGAAGCACATCCAGAACATAAGCACGAACACGCTCTCCTCTTCGATAGCTCTCCCTGGGAACCTGCTCCTGGGCGGGAAGAACCCCTTCTGTTCGGCCAAGGTTGACAATCATGTCCCCTCGGTGCATCCTCTGCACGATGCCGTTGATTATTTCACCTTTTCTGTCGACAAAACCCTCGAACACCACATCCCGCTCAGCATCTTTCATCTTTTGAATAATCACTTGCTTGGCGGACTGGGCGGCAATTCTGCCAAACGTGGTTGCGTCCATTTTGGTACCCAGGCTATCGCCTTCCTCACAATCAGGATCAAGCTTACGGCCCTCCTCAAGACTGATTTGAAGGTCAGGCTCGGTAACGTTTTCGACAACATCTTTGAATTGAAAAACCTCCAGTTCTCCGAGTTCCTGGTTATAGTGAACCTCAATGTCCACATTCACACCGAACTTCTTCCTGGCGGCCGACTTGAGGGCCTCCTCCATCGTCTTGATGAGCACCTCTCGATCAATGCCGCGATCGCGGCTCACCTGTTCTATGACCCTTTTAATATCGGACTCTATCATCTCTTACACCTTGTCATGAATTTCTGATGACGCACCGAAATATCTGCTTTTAAAAGTCTAACCGAGCCTCTACAATATCGCTGCAAGAAACGCTGAAACGCTGGTCTTTCATTTCCAACACCACGGAATCCTCAGACATGCCTTTCAGAATTCCTCGCACGACCCGATTCCCCTCAACGGGAGACCTTGTCCTGACAACCACCCGTCGTCCTGCGAAATAGTCAAAATGTTTCTTTTTTGTCAAAGGACAATCGAGCCCGGGAGAAGAAACCTCTATGCCGTATAGCCCGAGGATATCCGTCTTCGCATCCAGCAAGTCTGAAAGTTGGCTGCTCACATTGGCGCAGTCCTCCAGACTAATCCCTCCACCCTTATCGATAATCACACGCAACGTTTTCCTGGTGCTTTCACCAACACACTCCACGGCAATCAAAACCATCCCTTCCGATTCCAACAGAGGCTCCGCCAAACCTTCAACTTCTTCAATGAAGCCCATTTTATCGTTGGACACGTTTCGAGATCGCATAAGATCAGCCCATCTCGGTAACCCGCACATTACAGCGCAGCGCAAAAGCCCCAACCCATCCCCAAAAGAGCCGCGGCAAAAAATAAAAAAACGGGCTTTTGCCCGTTTCCCGCACCACCAATTCGTCTCGATAAAGCCTTACTGAGTCTTCATAGAGAAAGTCGAAGGCACAAATTATCGCTGAATCCACTCATCAAAGCCAATGCCAAGCCGCCTAACCAACATAGGCATCGCCTCAAAAAGGGAAAGGGCACAATTTCTTTCACAAAAGCTGGAGCGGGCAACGGGGTTCGAACCCGCGACACCAAGCTTGGGAAGCTTGTACTCTACCAACTGAGCTATGCCCGCTTCCGTCGGATTTTAACTTATACCTATCTATTACCATTGTCAAATGCTTTTTCTGAGTCCATATTGGAACTCGACAGTCCAAAGTTCTCTCGCTCTGCCTTGCCAGACGTCCCATGTTGCAGTACGTACCTGCGACAAGCAGTGGGGCGATCAGGAAAACTTACTATTACAGCATTTTATAGATTTCCGGGCATGTACGTAAAAAATTACTTGACATACCCACTATGGGCCTGT
>CAYSGJ010000178.1:0-79319 GCA_964430705.1 uncultured Desulfobacterales bacterium
CGGCAGCGGCTGGGCCTGGCTGGTACTGCGGGACGGCAAGTCGGAAATCATGAAGACCTCGAATGCAGATACCCCCCTCGCCCACGGAATTAAGCCGCTGCTGACAGTGGATGTGTGGGAGCATGCCTACTATCTCGACTATCAGAACAGGCGCGGCGATTATTTTGATGCCTTTATCAAGAACCTCGTCAATTGGGATTTCGTCAACTCCGGTCTGGGTTAGGACGACGGCGGCAACTTTTTATTAATAAGCGAAAGACAAAAGGGTCTTTCAGGACGATGTGGTGGATCATGACGTCATCCTGCTCTGGAACGAAACCCGGCGGATCATCACCGGCGGCGATATTCTTGGAAGGCTGTTGCGGGGCA
Organism: uncultured Desulfobacterales bacterium; assembly: GCA_964430705.1. Lineage (GTDB taxonomy): Bacteria > Desulfobacterota > Desulfobacteria > Desulfobacterales. Next base: position 370 of record CAYSGJ010000178.1, read on the forward strand.
TTGTGTAAAATCCCGTCTTGGACCAGGGCTTGGCTGGCAATAAATGAAGATTTTGCGTTGATATGTAAAATATCCGGCATATTATACATGTCATGAAAAGTTATCCGAGATTACTCGAAAGCGTTTTACAGGCCGAGACGTCGGTGGGTAAGGTCCGCTTGCTCTTCGGAGCACGGCAAACGGGGAAATCTACCTTATTACAGCGGATCGCGGGATAACATGCGCGGATCTTCAACCTCCAGGAACGCCGGACACGTCCTTGGGTCTTCCGCCATCACCAACGACGGGGTGACCATAGCCAAGGAGACAGCGTTGAGCGTTTATCACGACGGGTGAAAGCAAGGGGTTGGAAAGCACAAAAGAAAAAACAAAGCGACGCCTTACGCCCAAACGCTTTGCGTGACGCGTTCCAGTTCCACTTCTTTGACCGGGTAGATTCCGTAGACAATCTCATCCGGCGTAAACCAGAGCTTAATCTCTATCTCTGCTTCCTCCGGATTTGCTGAGGAATGAATCACGTTTTCATAGACCCCTTTGGTGGTAATCCTGCCGTATGCGCCCCGAATGGACGTGGGGATGGCTTCTTCAGGATTGGTAGCCCCACAGATGGTGCGAACTTTCTGAATGGCATCTTCGCCATGGTACACCAAGGCCATGACTTTCTTTCGTTCGTGAAATTTCCCCATGATATAGGCAACAAGATCCTCAAAAAAAGGCTTATCTTTTAATCCCGCATAGTGTTTTTCCGCCAGCTCTCTGGTGACGCGCACCATTCTGGCGCCCGCAATTTCCAAGTGGGTCTCGGAAAGGCGGGTGAGAATGTTTCCGGTAAGCGATTTCTTCAGCCCATCAGGCTTGATAAGAACGAGTGTTTGTTCGATAGCCATGCTACTACCCCTTCGGCAAATAACCGCCCGGAGCAACCAGGCGGTATCTTTTTCCCCAATATCGCGAGACCATCAAGGCACTAAAGTGCTTCTGATTGTCCTTTTATCATCGCGGCGCTTTATCCCGGAGCGCAAACCGGCCTTTGCATCCGCCAACAGATATGAAATGCACACCTTCCAATTTCATCCGTACATTCCCAGATGTAAAAAACCATAAGAAAAAGCCCTCGACATGTCAAGGAAATATGGTCCCTTGTGACATGTCATCGGATTGTCTCAAATTCGGCTGTTTCTCGCCGACTCCTGAATGGAGCCTCTTCTCCAAAGCTTGGGCGGGACATGTCGGCACATCGATTGGGGTGTAGGCATTCCGTTGATGCCATAAATTCGGCGGCAAGTCCGTGATTTCCTGCAAAGACGGCTGACCACACAGGAGTTATTTTTGACACCTTGGGCTCGGTTCCGCCAACCGTTGTTTTTATGAAAACCAAGCACACAAAGGCGAAATCTGCACATAGATGAATATTGCGTTGATATCATCCATCAAATATGTTAACCATATAATATGCCGAAAGAATTAATTATTAATGCCACTGACCATGAAACGCGTGTGGCCTTCGTGGAAAACAGCGTGCTCCAAGAGCTGTTCATTGAAAGGCCAACGGAAATCGACATCGCCGGGGATATCTTTAAGGGACGGGTGCTGCGGGTTCTTCCCGGCATGCAAGCGGCTTTTGTGGATATCGGCCTGGATCAAGCCGCGTTTATTTATGTGGCCGATGTCTTGAACAACTACCATGAATTCGAAAAGCTCATGCAGTCGTCCGGCGATGAAGAAGAAGCGGCGCCCGACGAAATGCACGAAAATGGAAAGCCTCCTCCCCTGGATATGGGTTTTTTGATCGAAGAACTTCTCCACGAGGGCCAGGAAATCATGGCCCAGGCCTCCAAGGCCCCCATCGGCAACAAGGGCGCCAGGATTACCTCCAGAATATCCCTGCCCGGTCGCCTTTTGGTTCTGATGCCCACGACAAGCCACATCGGCGTGTCGCGGCGCATTGAGGATGAGAACGAACGCAGGCGGCTGAAAGAAGCCCTGGCGAGTATCAGGCCGGACAACTACGGCTTCATCGCACGGACCGTTAGCGAGGGGGCCAGTACGGAAAAGCTGGCCAGTGAAATGGACTTCCTGGTGTCTTTATGGGAGGAAATCCAAAAGAAAAACGCCCACGCTCCAGTACCCAGCCTTTTGCATAAAGAGCTGAATGTAACTTTGCGGGCCGTACGAGACCTATTCACCCAGGAAGTGGATAAACTGGTCATCGATTCGAAGGCCGGGTATAACGAGATCCTCCAATTCCTGGACACCTTTATGCCGAAGCTTAAGGACTCTGTGGAGTTGTATGAGGACCCCGAACCCATCTTTGATGCCTGCAATCTCGAATCGGAGATCTCCCGCGCCTTGAAGAAAAAGGTTTGGCTCAAGTCGGGCGGATATATCGTTATTGAGCACACCGAAGCCCTGGTCGCAGTAGACGTGAACACCGGCAGATTCGTGGGTAAACACAATCTGGAAGAGACCATTCTCAAAACCAATTTGGAAGCTGTCAAGGAAATCGCCTATCAGATGAGATTGCGCGACATCGGTGGACTGATTATCATCGATTTTATTGATATGGAGAAAAAGTCCAATCGGGAAAGGGTGTCCAATGCGCTCAAGGATGCCGTCAAGATGGATCGCAGCAAGACCAACGTATTGCCCATGTCGGAACTCGGGCTCATCGAAATGACCAGAAAAAGGACTAGGGAGACCCTCAAGCGCATGCTTTGCGAGCCGTGTTTTTACTGTGAGGGAGAGGGCTACCTGCAGTCCAAGAGAACTATTTGTTACAATATCTATCGGGAAATGCGCAGAGAGTCCGGTGAGATGATGGGACACAGCGTTACCCTGAAGGTCCACCCGGAAACCGCAGAGCTCCTTTTGGGAGAAGAGCGGGGGGTTGTAGAGTCTCTGGAACGATGGTTAAAAAAAGAAATCATCATCCGTCCCGACCCCCAGTTTCATCTCGAGCAGTGGGAGTGGTACGAAAAGTACAAAAAAAATGGTTGACAATCCTGTTATTGAACCTTTATAAGAAATAGTTTATCCTGCGAGAGAAAATGGCGCAAGGTTCCGCCCCGGCTCGTGGGTATGTTTGCATTCGGAGTGCCTCAATAATCAGGTTTTTTCGGCCCAAATCAAGGCATGCCGACATTGTAACCGCAGAAATAGTGAAATAGTTTCTCGGGGCTGGGATTTGAGTACAACGCGGAAAGCGACGTTGAAAGTCCGTTTCAAGGGGAAGTCCTGCGTTGTAGAAAGGCGATATCATGTACGCGGTAATATCTACAGGGGGAAAACAATACCGGGTGGCCGAGGGGCAAACGGTTAGGGTGGAAAAAGTCCCTGGTGATGTAGGCACGTCGGTGTCTTTTGACCGAGTCCTTATGCTTTCCGATGGGCAGGTGGTGAAAGTTGGACAGCCGATCGTTCAGGGAGCATCGGTCAGTGGCCGCATTGTAGAACAAGGCAAGGCCAAAAAAATCATCGTTTTTAAATTCAAACGGCGAAAACGCTACCGAAAAAAGCGTGGTCATAGGCAACACTTTACCGCCCTGAAGATCGACAAGATTTTGGCGGGGTAGATCACTTTACAGAGGAGTCAAGAGACCATGGCACATAAAAAAGCAGGCGGCAGTTCAAGGAATGGCAGGGATAGTGCCGGTCAGAGGCGGGGGGGAAAGTGTTTTGGCGGACAGACCGTTTCCGCCGGAAGCATTCTGGTTCGACAACTTGGCACCAAGGTTCATGCCGGAGACAACGTCGGCACAGGCAAAGACTATACACTTTTCGCCAAAAAAGACGGTGTCGTCACGTATGAACGCATGGGACGCAGCAGAAAAAGGGTGAGCGTATATCCCGCGGCAACGGTGTAGGTGCTTGAAAACGTCAAGGCCCGGGCCGTCATATCCGGGGGTCCGAGTCAAAAAAATCGACCCTATCAGTCCCGCAATATTTGTCCTTGAACACATTCTATCAAGAAGCCCTTCCTGCCCAAAGTTGTTCGGAAAAAACCGGTTTGAATGTATTCCGCCTGACATTTTCTAAAGCTGTCCCTCCCTTTTTACCGTTCCAGAGAACACCCGAAAACCATTGCGAGTGGTTCTGATGAAATTCATAGACGAAGCGCTCATCACCGTAGAGGCCGGGCACGGCGGCAATGGCTGCATAAGCTTTCGACGGGAGAAATATGTGCCCAAAGGCGGCCCGGATGGGGGCGACGGGGGAAGGGGGGGCGATGTCATCCTTAAAGCATCGTCCCGCAAAAACACACTCCGGGACTTCCAATTCAAAAGGCACTTCAAGGCTCAAAAAGGAGCCCATGGTCGGGGGAAAAAACAGGCGGGAAAAGGCGGCAAAGACCTGATCATCGCCGTGCCTCCAGGTACCTTGGTCCAAGATGCTGAAACCGGCGATCTTCTCAAGGACCTGGCCACCCCGGACCAGTCATGCCGCGTGGCCCGCGGTGGCCGCGGAGGTTTGGGAAACGCCCGGTTTGTCTCTTCCACAAACAGGGCCCCGAGACATGCCGGGCAAGGCGAGCCTGGACAAAGCCGGGCCCTCAAGCTGGAGCTGAAACTTCTTGCCGATGTCGGTGTTATAGGCCTTCCCAATGCGGGTAAATCAACTTTTATTTCAAGAGTTTCCTCTGCCCGGCCCAAAATCGCCGACTATCCCTTCACGACCCTGAACCCTGTTCTGGGAGTGGTGGAACAAGAGAAAAGCGAACCTTTTGTCGTTGCAGATATTCCAGGTCTCATTGAAGGCGCCCATCGGGGCGTCGGGCTGGGCACACGGTTTCTCAGGCATGTGGAGCGAACCCAAATTCTGCTCCATATGATCGCCCTTGCAGAATCGGCAGAAGCTGATCTGGTCGGCTCCTACCATATCATCAACCGGGAATTGGAACGCTTCAGCCCCAAGCTGGCCAATAAATACCAGGTAATCGCCCTGAACAAGGCGGACATCGCGGAAGGCCGCGCCCTTGCACAAAAAACCGTGGAAGCGCTCAAACCTTTCCATGCGGACGTCTGGATCATTTCCGCGCTTACGGCAGAAGGCGTGGATGATTTGATGGTGCATCTCGGCAAGCTTGTGGAAGAAGGCCGCGGAGTCCGAGACGAACGGAAGGATGGGATGACGTAATGACCGAAAAAAAGAAACGTGTGCAAATGCGACAAAATTTGTTTAACCATGTGCAGCGCGCGGTTATCAAGGTCGGCACCGGGGTACTGACCGGGGAAAAGGACCTGAACCTAAGGGTTATCAGCGCCCTGGCCCGCCAGATATCATGGCTTATGAGCGAAGGCTGCGAGGTGATTCTGGTCAGCTCAGGCGCTATCGGCTCAGGAATCAAAAAATTGGGGCTGAAAGAAAAACCTGTCAGAATCCCGGAAAAACAGGCCGCTGCCGCCGTAGGACAACCCAGTCTCATGCAAGCTTATGAAAGGGCTTTCGGCCGGCACAAAAGGCAAGTAGGCCAGATACTTCTGACGCGAGACGATCTGTGCAATCGAAAACGCTATCTGAATGCGCGCAATACCTTGAACGTGTTGTTGGACTGGGGCATTCTGCCCATCATCAACGAGAATGACACCGTTGTCGTGGATGAACTGAAATTTGGAGACAACGACAATCTTTCCGCCATGATCACGCATCTGATGGAGGCCCAGGTTCTCATCAGCTTGACCGATACAGACGGTCTCTACGACAAGGACCCCAGAGATCATGATGATGCCGCCCTGTTGCCTTTGGTCGCCAAGATCAATCGCTCCCTCGAGCTCGCCGCCCATCACAGTCCCGGGGCCCTGGGAACCGGAGGCATATTGAGCAAAATAGAAACGGCAAAAAAGGTCACCAAAAGTGGTATCCCCATGATTATTGCCAATGGTCTGAAGTCCAACATCGTGAAGGAACTTTTCGAGGGAAAAGACAGAGGGACCCTTTTTTTGCCTCAACCGGAGAAAATGACATGCAGAAAGTGTTGGATAGCCTTTACCCTAAAAGAGAAGGGTGTTATTAAAGTGGACCGGGGCGCTGCCAAGGCCATCTGCAATCAGGGCAAAAGCCTTCTGCCCATCGGTATTACGGACGTGGAAGGAGATTTTCGCAAAGGGGCCATGGTCAATTGTGTCGATCCCGACGGCGTTGCCTTTGCCAAGGGACTGGTCAATTACAAGGCGGCTGAAATCAGAAAACTGGCGGGACTGAAAACCAGTGAAATTGAAAAATGCCTGGGATACAAACCCTATGATGAAATCATCCACCGAGATAATCTTGTCATGACCACAGACGAAATGGAGGCATTGGCATGTCAATAGAACAAACAATTCGGAAAATGGCCCAAAAGGCCAAGGAGGCTGCCAAGGTCGTATCAATCCTGAACACCAACACAAAGAACCAGGCCCTGGAGCGGATCGCCCAGGGGCTTGTCGACGAAGCGGAAGTCATCAAAAAAGAAAACCAAAAGGATTTGGCCGAAGGAAAAGAAAAGGGGCTTTCAGCAGCCATGATTGACCGGCTCACGGTCAGTGATGCGGTCATCGAATCCATGGCAAAAGGGTTGCGTGATGTGGCGGCCCTTCGGGATCCCGTGGGAGAAGTGACCGGTATGTGGCTGAGACCCAATGGGCTGCAGGTCGGTCGGATAAGAATTCCTCTCGGCGTCATTGGGATGATCTACGAAGCCAGGCCGAACGCCACCGTGGATGCCGCCGGACTCTGTCTGAAAGCAGGCAATGCAGTGATTCTGCGAGGGGGCTCGGAGGCCTTTCATTCCAACACGGTGTTGGCACACATTATCCAACAAGCACTGGGGCGAACCGGAATTCCGGAAAAGGCGGCCCAGGTGGTTCCCGTCAGAGAGAGGGAAGCTGTCAATGCATTACTGGTTCAAGAAGATGCTGTTGATTTGATCATCCCCAGGGGCGGCGAAGGGCTGATCCGGTTTGTGGCTGAAAATTCGAAAATCCCGGTTCTCAAGCATTACAAAGGGGTGTGCCACGTATATGTAGATGACAGGGCGGATCTGGGCATGGCCGAAGAGATCGCATTCAACGCCAAGGTGCAACGGCCCGGGGTATGCAATGCCATGGAGACCCTGCTGGTGCACCGGGCCGTAGCCAAAGATTTTTTGCCCAACATGGCGAAACGGTTTGTCGATGCCGGGGTGGAACTTCGAGGATGTCCTGAAACCTGCCGAATGGTGGCCGAAGCCAAAGGAGCCGTTGAACAAGACTGGCCGGCTGAGTACCTTGACCTGATTCTTGCCGTGAAGGTCGTTTCCGGCATGGATGAGGCCACGAAACATATCGCCGAATACGGCTCCAATCACACGGAAGCCATCGTCACCTCGGACTATGACAAGGCCAGGAAATTCGTGCGAGAAGTAGACGCGTCCGTAGTTCTGGTAAACGCCTCCACACGGTTCAATGATGGTGGAGAACTCGGTCTCGGCGCTGAAATCGGGATCAGTACGACCAAGCTCCATGCATATGGTCCCATGGGACTGGAAGAGTTGACCACCACCAAATTCATGGTCTTTGGCGCCGGACAGATCAGAACCTAGACATTTCCGCGCCGTAATTGAACGCCTCGTATCATCGTTGGGTCGGTTAACAATAACAAGGAAGTGCTTGTGCGCCTAGGCCTCTTCGGCGGGACTTTTAATCCTATACACATCGGACACCTTAGAGCGGCGGTGGAAGTCTGGGAGACTTTTGCCCTGGATAAGGTCATATGGATTCCTTCAGCCCACCCGCCCCACAAGAGCGCCGACGCGCTTGCCAGCCCTCAGGACCGCCTTGAAATGGTGGGGCTGGCTATCGAGGGGACATCTTTTTTTGAACCCTCTGATGTGGAGATTGCACGTTCCGGTCCTTCCTACACCATAGAAACGCTGAAATACTTTCAAAAACAATACGGCGCCCAATCGGTCATCCACTTCATCGTGGGGATCGACGCTTTTTTAGAAATCACCACATGGAAATCATTTGAAGGCCTTTTTTCCACAGCCCATTTCATTGTGATGGCCCGTCCGGGAGCCACGGCAAAAAGCCTGGAAAGTTTCATCCTTGAACACCTCTCCAAGGAGTACCGACTCGACGGTTCGACCAATGCCTTCAGACACCCAAGGTGGTGCTCGATTTTCTATATCGACATCACCCGCCTGGACATTTCCGCCACAGAAACCAGAAAACGCATCCGCAAAGGCCGTTCCATCCGATTCCTGGTTCCCCGTGCTGTCGAACACTTCATTACAAGGAAAGGACTTTACCGATGACCAAAGGCGACGAGCTGGATGTTGCCTCATACGTCAAGGCTGTTCAAGGCATGAAAGCCCTGGACGTCGTGGTCCTGGACGTTCGCAAAGTGGCTTCCTTTGCCGACGGCTTCATCATTTGCAGCGGTCGTTCCCATCGGCAGGTCACCGCCATGGCCGAACATATTGAACAGGACCTTAAGGCTCAAGGGATAAGGCTCCTCGGCATGGAGGGACTTCGCGAGGGCCATTGGATTCTTATGGACTATGGAGACGTGATTATTCACATCTTTTACGAGCCTGTTCGGGTCTTTTACGACCTGGAAGGCCTCTGGTCAGATGCCAAGAGAATCGATCTCGGCGATGCGGGCTGAAAATAACGCGTCCGTTCACCATTATTTTTTTCCTGATAACCGTTTTTTTTTGAAAAGACACCGAACCGTTAAGACATGTCTGATTTGACCGAATCCGAAAAACACCTGTCGATTCCCGCCCTCGATCCGCAGGAGCTGATGGCCCTTCCAGGTAAAAAGGCGCTTGATGTCATCCTTGAATCACCCATGCCGGCTCGTCTGATCCAATCCCTGGCTGAAGAGGACTTTTTCTGGCTTGTGCAGGACATCGGCCCGGAGGATGCTCTTCCCATCCTTGCCCGGGCCACCAACGATCAATGGCAGTATCTCTTGGATATCGAGCTGTGGCACAAGGACCGCTTGGCCAACGAGGCGGTAAGTCGTTGGCTCGATCTCCTTCTCAAAGCCGATCGCGAGAGATTTGTTACGTGGGGAATCCACAACAACCTGGACCTGATTCAACTTCACCTTTTCAAAAACCTGGAAGTACGAATCAGGGAAGAAGAAGGTTCGGCTGAGGATTTTGGAGAAGGCTTTTTTTCGCTGGATAACATTTTTTTCGTGCGGATAAAGGATGACAAAAACGATATTGCCATAAGACAGTTTCTGGAAGGTCTTGCCGCCCACGACCTGGAAAAATACCATCACATCCTGCTTGAAATGGGAGGGGTGCTTCCGGCGGAAACAGAAGAGAGCTTGTATCGACTCAGAAATACACGGTTGGCCGAAAAAGGCTTCTTCCCCTTTGAAGAGGCTGTCGGTATCTATCAGTACGTGAGCCCTCAACAACTTCTCGGCAAGGATTTCCAGAGTGTAAAACACATAAGACCCAGTGATATGCATCAGGTTGTGCCGGTCTCCAGTGCGCTTTACATCAATGATCATGGTCTGTTTTCGGGGGCACTGAAGCACATAGACAATGACCTCGCCTTGGAGCAGATCAGGATCGAATTTGCCGCCCTTTGCAACCAAATACTTTCTGCAGACAGCCTTGTTGTCAGAGACAAAACGGACCTTGCAGCTATTGTGAAAAAGGCCTGTGGCTATTTAGACATCGCTCTTGGGGAGCTGGCAGGAGCAGATCCTCAAAAAACGGTTGCCTTGTTGGAGAGGTTTGCCCTGAAAGATGTTTTTCGCGTAGGCTACGGTGTTGTCCTCCGGCTGAAGTGGAAAGCCGAAAAATGGATGGGGACCAGCTGGTTCACGAATATAGGATTCGGCCTCGATTTCTGGGAGGAAGAATGGGAGGCCATGCTGGAAGGATTGTTACGGAAACGACCTGTTATGTATACCGACGTCTCCGATAGCAGTGAGCCGTACCGCGACTTTAGAAATCCGGATGAAATCAGACAATGCGGCGAAAGCCTGAATGAAATCATGGCCGTGGATCATCTGCTGTCCCTGGTTTTTGCCGATCGCCCGCCAAAGCAATCCGATGGCATCGACCAAACGGTAACCTATAAAAACCTGCTGCTGACACATTGGGCCGGGCACCACCTGGAGTTGACGCGGGAGGACCCGCCTTTGACCAATGCCCGGCTGCGGTCGTTTTTCAAAGACCTGTGGGCCGGAGGAATCAAACCCTATGTCATTAAACCAACCATGAAGGAAGGGTTCATCCGTTGGATCACGGCCAGGGCAGGCATAGCGCCCCTAAAGGTATCATCCTATCTCGAAAAAACGCTCTTCGGCCTTCTGGATGAACTTGAAAAAGAATATGGATCGGTATCACCGGAAGACCTGGATGCAAGATACATAAGACATTTTCTTGTCATGTTGTAGCATCTTGTCCTCGAATGTATGGATATAAGGAAATCGCACATGCCTGAAAAACAATATGTGATTGATGCCATCACGGTAAACGAGTCCTGGCGGCTTTTCAAGATTCTTGCCGAGTTTGTCGACGGATTTGAAACCCTGGGGGACATTTATCCTTGCGTTTCGATTTTTGGCTCGGCCCGCATTGCCCCCGGCGAAAAACTCTACGAGAAGACCGTGATCATTGCAAAAAAACTCGCGGAGAACGGTTACAACATCACCACCGGAGGAGGCCCCGGCATTATGGAGGCCGCCAACAAGGGGGCAAGAGAAGGCGGGGCGAAGTCCGTCGGGCTCAACATTCACCTGCCCTTTGAACAGGCGCCAAATACTTATGCGGATATTACCCTTGAATTCAAATACTTTTTTGTCAGAAAAGTTATGCTCGTCAAATACGCCCAGGCATATATAGGCATGCCCGGCGGTTTTGGAACACTGGACGAGATATTCGAGGCCATCACCCTCATCCAGACCAAACGCATCAAACCTTTTCCCGTAATCCTGGTCGGATCCGACTTCTGGGGACCGCTTTGGGAATGGGTCAAAAATCATGCCCTGAATGAAAAACTGGTTTCTCCCGAAGATCTTGAATTGGTAACCATTTTGGACGACCCTGATGAGGTGGTCAAGACGATCAAGCGCAGGGTGATCGTTTAGGCATGCCCAATCCAGCAGGCCTTTGTCGAATTCAAAACCTCTGACGGCATGATTCATGCTTGCAGTCAAGTCGGAAAATGGCCCAACGGGAGGCTACACCCCCCATTCGAATGGAAGCGCGCAGCAGCACGACCGTCTTCGGCTTTGAGGGAACACAACGTTACTGTTGCCGTCCCAAGCACCCAGTAAAGAACAAGAGCCATGCTTGACGAAGTGATCGCCAATCCGGACCTACACCGATACGTTATCGCCTATAAACCCGGACATACCCTCATGGTGGAAGGCGATGACTCTCAGGACCTGTTCATTCTCGCGTCGGGACATCTGGATATTTTCAAGGGAAACAAAAAGATCTATGAGATGACCGAAAAGGGCGTCGTCTTTGGAGAAATGTCATTTCTTTTGGGAACCAAGAGGACAGCCACAGTCAAAGCGAAAACAGACGTGCGGGCCGTTCGTGTTCCTAAAGAAGAGGTCCCTTCTTTTCTGCGCCGATTTCCGGACGTGACCGAAGAAATCGCTAAGCTCCTGGCAAAACGGCTCGGAGAGGCCACCCAAGTCATTCACGGGCTTAAGGAGTTTTGCGACCAATTGCCGGACGCTGTTTTGCTCACGGACGAAAACGGCCGGATCCTGGCCTGGAATACGGCGGCAAAGACTCTGTACGGTCGAGACTGGGATCATACCACGGACAGATCCGTGGAAGACATCTGCGAAGATCCACAGATCTACCAGGCGCTTGTTGAGGAAGTAAAAAAGCAGTATTCAGTCCGGGAAAAAGTCCTTAGGATTCGCCACCCCGAAAACGGGATTCGGTTTGTGTCCACAAGCACGACGCTCCTTTATGATGGGCATCACAATTTTAAGGGCGTCCTGTCGTTGGGTCGGGATGTAACGGCGGTCCAAAAACTGGAAAAAAGATATCGCAGAATTCGCAACTGGATGATCCCGTTATTCATGGTTCTGGTCCTTGGCGCCACGGTCGCTTTCTTTGGCCGTCCCGTGAATATGGACGCAATAAACCCGACATTGCACAATCAATTGGCCAAGGACTATGTTTTACTCAAGTCATTGCTCAGCAATCACTTTGCCGCAGGCGATGTGTCCAAAACGCGCCGGTTAATGAAGGAATTCTTCCATATTCAGGATATTGCCTCTGTTCCCTATAAGGGCCTTGTCCTGCTGGACAAAGACAAAAAAGTCTTTAATGCCTATTCCACGAACAAACAGCAGCCGGACGGCATCATAGGGGACAGCTATGCCGGCATTGCATTTCGGGGTCCGGAGAAGTCCATTCACAAAGTACTCATCCTTTACCGAGCGACCACAGACCATCCCATGGGCTCCAAAGGGTTGGAAATCGCCTTCGAGCTGCCGTGGGGTAACCAACTGCTGGGCTGGCTTGTATTCCAGATGGACGTCGACAAGCTGGCAAAAATCTATAAACTCGACGAAAACGCTCTTCAACGATTTTACTTTAAAGAATCCTGATCTATGCAGACAACCGACCGACAGGAATCCTGCAAATACGATATCTCGGAAAACGGCGAAGGAAGCATTACCCTTCACTTCCAGGGAAGAATAGAGGCTTCCAACGCAGGCCGACTTATCAAGGAGCTTCAAGAGTTTCTGCAGTCTCGATTGCCTCGCGCCTTGACGATCGACCTTGGCAAGGTCACCTACCTTGATGATTTTGGCGCCCTGGTGCTTGTGGAAGCCAAAAAAATGGTCCCTGACGGCAAGAAACATTTTTCATTAAAAAATGTGAGTCCGGCGGCCGGCAGCGTGTTGGCGGTACTGAATTTCGACATCTTGGGAAAAAGGGAGATCCGTCAAAAGAAAAGGCTTCCCAACATTTTGGTCCGCCTTGGGGAAGGGACTATCGACCTTGCATCAGACCTGAAATACATGATTTCTTTTGTAGGATCCGTCTGCCTGTCATTGATTTACGTCTGTCTGCACCCCGGGTCGCTGCGAAAAGATGATACCTTCGTGTGCATGCAAAAAGCCGGCGTGGATGCCTTGCCTATCGTCGGCTTGATCAGCTTTCTCATGGGTCTCATCATGGCCTTTATGTCTTCCGTACAACTTCAACAATTCGGCGCCAACATCTACGTGGCCTCCCTGGTGAGCCTGGCAATGACACGAGAGCTTGGTCCTATCATGACAGCCATTATTGTGGCCGGCAGATCAGGATCCGCCTTTGCGGCCGAGATAGGAACCATGAAAATCAATGAAGAGGTTGACGCCCTGTTTACCATGGGCTTTGATCCCACACGGTTTTTGGTAATTCCAAAGATTATTGCGTCGGTCATCGTAGTGCCCCTTCTGACCTTGTTTTCCGATCTGTTTGCCATTATGGGAGGCTTAATCGTCGGCGTTTTTACCCTTGACCTGACGGCTAATGCCTACATCACCCAAACGTTAAAAACGCTCAGCCTTTTCGATGTGTTTCTGGGATTTTTCAAAAGCATTGTTTTTGCACTCCTTGTTTCCTGGGTGGGGTGTCTTCGGGGCTTCCAGGTTAAAGGCGGCGCCTCCTCAGTGGGTCAAGCCACGACGTCTGCGGTTGTAAGCGGCATATTCTTGATCATCCTGTTCAATTCGGCCTTTTCCGTCATCCTTCGGTATTGGGAGTAAAAAGACCTCATGGGCAGACAACCGATCATAGAAGTCAGGGATTTGGTGGCCAAGTACGGAGACGATACCATTGTTGATCGTGTCTCTTTCGATGTCTACGAAGGGGAAATATTCGGCATTCTGGGCGGAAGCGGAAGCGGAAAGAGCACACTGCTAAAGCACCTGATCGGACTCATCCGCCCCCATTCCGGGCGGATTGTTGTTGACGGTGACGACATTTCTGCTTGTAGTGAAAAAACATACCGAAAAATGCTGAAAAAAATTGGTGTGCTCTATCAAGGCGGCGCCTTGCTGGGTTCCATGACCCTGGCAGAGAATGTGGCCTTGCCCGTCAAAGAGTATACGGATTTGCCGGAAGACTCGGTGAATACCCTGGTCAAGATCAAGCTGAGTCTGGTAGACCTGAGCGGGTACGAAAACCATCTGCCCTCGGAACTCAGCGGGGGAATGAAAAAGAGGGCCGGCCTTGCCAGGGCCATGGCGCTAAACCCCCGGATTCTTTTTTTTGACGAACCTTCTGCAGGTCTCGACCCGGTGACCTCGGTTGAGTTGGACAACCTGATCATTCATTTAAACAAAAGCCTGGGAACCACGATGGTCATTGTTACCCATGAACTTGAAAGCATTTTCGCCGTGGCACAACGGGTCATTATGCTGGACAAACGCAGCAGGACAATTATTGCCGAAGGCGATCCCGCGTATTTGCGGGATCACAGCCGAAACCCTTTTGTAAAAAAGTTTTTCACCCGCAGCGCGGCAATTCCAGAGGAAGGATAATTCGCAGTGGCGTCCCGAAAAACCAAATTTACAGTAGGACTTTTTGTAGTCAGCGGGGTGATCGTTGCTTTGTCCGCCGTCATCTGGCTGGGCATGTCGCGTTTTTTTGCAAAGGGGCAGCACTACGCCACGTACTTCAATGAGTCCGTCCAGGGGCTCGGCACCGAGTCGCCGGTCAAATACCGCGGGGTTTCCATTGGCCGGGTGGAAACCATCGGCGTGGCCCCCGATTCCAAACTCATCGAGGTGGTCTTCAAGACTGACTCTTCCCACGCTCTGGATAAGGATGTCGTGGCCCAGCTGAAATCCGTGGGCATCACCGGAAGTATGTTTGTCGAACTCGACAGAAAACGACCCGGAGAGGCGGATCGATCCCCTGCTTTGAGTTTTCCCTCAGAATATCCCATTGTGGCCTCAAAACCATCTGAAATCAGCAAACTGGTCAGGGGCCTTGATGATGTCCTTGATCAGATTCGATCCCTGGACTTGAAAGGAATTTCCGACAAAATCAAGCTCAACCTGGACGACATCAACCGGGCCATCCACGATGCCGATGTGCCGGGTCTCTCAAAAAACATGCGGTCTTCGCTGGCCCGCGTGGGTCGCGTATTCGACAATGACCGATGGGACGCAGTCATAGCGGAGGTGGAACAAGCCGGAGAATCGCTTAATGCCCTGCTCCAAAATGCCAGCCGAGGACTGGGCCGCGTGGAAGGACTCGTCAGCAGAAACGAAGGGGCGGTCGACGCAGCGATTGGAAATTTCCAAAAGGCCATGGAAACGGCGACCGTATTCCTGGAAAAAGGGACATCCTTGGTCAGTGGCACGGACAAATCCCAAGCCCAGCTTCGGCGCCATATGTTGATCGTCGCCCAAAACCTTGAAAAGGCAAGCGAGAATCTGCAACGGCTTATCGACCTGTTGGCCGACCAACCCTCACAACTCGTATTTGGACAGCCACCGGAGCCAAGAAGGATCGATCCGGAAGTGGATGAAAGGTAAACGGAGGTTCGCCATGAATCGGCCACGCAGCAAGGCGGTTTTACTCTTCACTTTGCTCTGTTTATTAAACGGATGCATGAATTTGAAACAACCAAGTCGCAAGATCGATTATTATACCTTGGAATATGATCCCCCAAGCCTGTCGGTGTCCGAACCGCTTCCTTTGGTTCTGAGGATGGAACGTTTCACCATCGCTCCGACCTACAACACAAACCATGTGGTATTTCGAGACAAATCGTTCAAAAGGAATATGTATGTCTATCACCAATGGCGGGCCAACCCGGCGGACCTGGTGAGCTATTTCCTGTACCGGGACATCAGGCAATCCGGTTTGTGTAAAGCGGTATTGCCTTACACTAGCGGTTTTGACGCCTCTTATGTCTTGGATGGCTCGGTAGATGAGTTTTTTGAGTGGGATAAGGATGGCCACTGGCAGGCAATACTATCGCTTGGCATCACCCTCATGGCCGAAGACGAACCGGATGTAAGAAAAAGAATCTTGCTCCAGAACAACTACCACATCAAAGAAACCTGCCAACGAAAAAACCCCCAGGCCTTGGCAGAAGCGATGAGCCGCGCCATGGCAAAACTTTCCAAGAAAATCATGGAAGACGTCTACCGTTGTCTCAAAACAACATGACTCCGACCTGCGTGCCTTCGTCCAGGCCCTCTGAATTCTTGTCGATCCTGACGAGCCCGTCGGCTTTCACCATGGTGTGCAAAAGGCCGGACTTGCCCAAAACCGGCTCAGCCACCAGGCCTTTTTCGCGCCGAACCAATCTGACGCGGACATAGTCCTCTCTGCCCTGAACGGAAGAAAGGTTCCGGCTTAATGTGGCACCGACCGCCCGGGCGCCCTGCGAAGCGTTTAGCGAACAGCCTCCTATTGTCCGCAACGCGGGACCCACCATGACATGAAAGACAATCATGGCGGAAGTCACCTGGCCGGGAAGCCCCCACAGAATCTTTTGTTCGCTTCGAGCCAATATCGTCGGTTTACCGGGGCTAATGGATACCCCTTGGACCAGGATTTCCGATTCGGGAAGTCCCAGAAGCACCTCCAAGGTAAAATCCCGGGCGCCAACCGAACTCCCTCCGGATATCAGCACCATATCGGCCACGGCCAAGGCCTGTCGACACAACCGATTCAAATCCTCGAAGGTGTCCTTGGCAATGCCGACAAAAATAGGTATCCCGCCGTTCATCCGGACAAAGCCCCCCAATGTATGGGCATTTACGTCCCTGAGTTGGCACGGACCAGGGGTCTTTTCAACAGGCACGATCTCATCTCCAGACGAGACAATAGCCACCAGGGGTCTTTTATAAACCGATACGCAGGTCTTGCCGAGGGCCGCCAATACGCCCAATTCTTGGGGTCGAACCAAGCTACCCCTTAAAAGGACGGGTCGGCCTTTGCGCAAGTCTTCTCCTGCCTCCATGACATGCTGCAGGGGTGAAGCGCTCTTACAGACCTCAAGGGTCGTTTCGTCGATCTTCTGGCAATATTCCACCATGACAACGCTGTCTGCTCCCGGCGGAAGCATCCCGCCGGTGGGAATCTGGACAGCCTCGCCGGCCTTGACGGAAACTGTCGGCACCTCTCCCATCTCCACGGACCCCACGATGGAAAACAAGGCAGGGGTACCTTCTGAAGCACCGAACGTGGAGCGTGCCTGAACGGCATATCCGTCCATGGTGGCCCGGTTGAACTCGGGAAGATTGATGTCCGAAACAATATCCTCAGCCAGAACGCGGCCCACGCATCGATCCAGGGGGTGGGCTTGCGTTCCCACGGCCGGAAACGCATGAATCAACGTCAACACTTCTTGCAATGAGGTTACTTTGAAGAAGTCTTTTTCCATGGCTATCGCCTGACGAACGTGCCGCTTTTGCCTCCTGATTTTTTCAAAAGACAAATATCTGAAATGGTCATGGCACGGTCATGAGATTTGCACATGTCATACATGGTCAGGGCGGCAACCGACACGGCCGTCAGGGCTTCCATTTCTACGCCTGTCTGCCCGGCAAGCCGAACGGTCGCTTCAATCCGGAAACTGTGCGTTTCATCTTCCGGGAAAAAATCCACCCGGGCATGACTGATCGCCAGGGGATGACACATGGGAATGAGCGCCGACGTGTTCTTTGCAGCCATAATGCCTGCGACACGGGCAGTTTCCAAGACGTTTCCTTTCTTTACCTTTTGGCTTCTTATAAGCTCAAAAGTTTCAGTCTTCATGGCGATGCGTCCTTGCGCTATGGCTTCCCGCAGTGTGACGGGCTTATCAGAGACATCGACCATGCGAACCTTTCCTTCGCTGTCAAGATGGCTGAACTCTACCACGGGGTTTCCTTTCTTTTTTTTCACACGATAAAATGTTCGGTCTTGTGAGTAACCTGTTTCTTGACGGCATTGAGGGTATCTTCCAACACCGGGATGACGCGATCCCGGATATCTCCGGCCACCACCAGGTGCATGACCACATCACCTGCTTGCAAGCGGCCTTCTTGAATTTCGACAAGCACTTCCACAATACCGGGCTTGCCCCGCTGTTCGACAAGGATGGTTTCCAGGGCATGGGAGTCTACGGTAAGGTCCAGGCCGGAAACAGGGCGCCCGTCTCTGGAAGTGCCTCGTACCACCCCCACATGGCACAGGATCATGCCCACGCCCGAAAAATCCGGATGGGCTCTAACAGCCTCGATCAGGGCGGCAAGATCCATCTTTTTCTCCTTTCTTTGACAGGGATATTTGAAACTATTATTCGGCAGGGTCGTTGGCGGATTGCGGTACGGGCGTTTTCACCTTGAGTCGAACGGAAAAAATCGTGCCCTTGCCGGGCTGCGTTTTCACCTGAATCTCTCCGCCGAGTTCATGGACGATCTTCTGGGTAACCAACAGACCCAGACCGGTGCCCCGTCCGCCTTTTGTGCTGAAAAACCGACTGAAAAGTTTTGCCTTTTGTTCATTCGTCATACCAACGCCGTTATCCGTGACTTCCAGCAGAAATGTGTCCCCCGACCCCCCGTTTTTTTCCAGCCTGGTGCGCAAAACCACCTCCCAGGATTTCGTCGTATCAGGATCGAAGATGCACGCATCAATGGCATTGGAGAGCAGATTGAGCAGCACGCGGTAAATACCATCGCGATCCGTGTAGGCTTGCTTGAGATTTTCGTCTAAGACCGTTTTGATTGTAACCCCGTGCTCCCTTGCCTTTTCCTTGAACAGCTCTGCAGCATCCCGGACTATGTCATTGGGGCTGCACGGGTTGGGCTCCGGGGTCCTGTCCTTGGAATAGCGAAGCAGATCCAGCACCAGCTCCGAAACTTTTTCGATATTGCGTTGGACCATGGACCAGCCTTCCCGCAACATCTGGGGTTTGTCTCCGGCCATGCCGCGGTTGACCATGTAGGTGCCTCCCCGCAATCCGGTCAATATATTCTTAATATAGTGCGCCAGGCCTGCCACGGTCTCCCCGATAGTGGCCAGCCTTTCGTTCTTGATCAGTTCCGCCTGTGCCTGTTTTAATTCCAGCGTACAGGCATCGACCTTCTGCTCCAGGTTGTCCGTGTAATCTTTCAGTTGCTGATTGAGGGATATCTTCTTCTTGGCCCTCTCAATGGACAACATCAAGATCTCGTCCCGAATGGGTTTGGTAATAAAGTCCGAGGCCCCGCTCCGAATCGCTGAAATGGCTGAATCCATATCTCCGTGGCCCGTAATGACAATGACCTCCGTCTCGCTGTCAAGGGCCTTGATCTGTTTGAGCACCTCAATACCGTCCATTCCCGGCATTTTAATATCCGTCAGGACCAGCTTAGGCCTTTGCTCGGCAAATACCTTCAGCGCTTCTCTGCCGTTTTCCGCGGTGCGCACCTCGTATCCCTCACTGGACAGAGACATCTCCAGCATTTCGCGGATCGGTGGCTCATCGTCGATAATCAGAAGCTTATTCAAGTCCATGGCTTCCTGTTTCCAAAACGTAAAGGCCCCTAAAGTGAACGCATGGAAAATACCACACACCCCGTTTAAACCGAAAAGCACAAAGAAGAAGGAAAACGTTGGGAAAGCATTTTCAAAAACAAAACTCCCCGCCCAACGGGGAGTTACCCGGGGCCACGCCCGGCAAATTATTTCCTAGCCGCAATCACGGCTCGGCATTGCACACAGTAAACGAATGGGCGCCGACAAAAAGCCTTCCAGCATCACCCTTGACACAGGACCTGTTTTTCGTCACTTTTCCCTCCGGAAAAGCGGGCGAAAAGATGACGATACGGCGATCGTGCCCCTTAAAGACCTCCGGAAGCTATTCTTTTAACGCACGTTTGATGGCTTTCATCAATTCGTCAGGATCGATCGGTTTTTCAACATAGCCGTCCGGAATCGTATATTTAGTCAGACCCGTTGTTTCCACGAACTTCTTTTCATCTTTCAGTGGTTGCTTATACATGAAATTCCTGAAATCAACACCGGTCACTTCGGACACGCCCGTCACCACCACCACAGGAATTTGACTCAACTCCGGATCTTTCCGCAATTCCTGAAACATGGTAATGCCACTTTTTTTCGGCATCATCAGGTCTAAAAGCACCAAATCAGGCTTCTCCCTGCGAAGGGCTTCCAGCCCTTCAACGCCGTCCTTCGCGCTCACAGTAGCGTATCCGTTTTCTTCGAGAATCGCGCTGAGGAAGGTAACGATATCCGGTTCATCGTCGATAATGAGAACTTGCTTCGACATCTAAGCCTCCTTATGCCTGTTGTCGCAAGGGACCTGTGGTTTGTTGCAAATCAAATAATCTGAAAAATATGTTATGCCCGGCAAGAAATCCCATCCCCAAAACGAAAGTTCAAAATGGCTACATGCCGAGAAGCATGCTGATTTCCGGATGTTTGGAAATAACCTTCAAAAATTGCGCGGTGCGTCGTTCCACGCGGTTTTCCAGTATCCTGGCTGCCTTCTTCATCACAAAAAAACCCATGGTATGATCGCCGGAAAGGACTTCGGAGAACTTGGCCGCCGGCATGATAATGACTTCGCTTGGCTCCGCACAAACCGCATACGAGCTGTGGATTGTGGCTGGGAACAGGGCGGACCAACCAAAAGAATATCCCGGCTTGATAGCTCCCACAGAGATGATAAATTCCGGGGCAAGCTCTGCCTCCAACAACACCTTTCCCCTTTTGAGGGAATAGAAATGGTCGGGCGAACCGCCTGCTTCGTAAACGATGTGTCTGTCGTCCATGGACTCCTTTTCAGAAATAGGACACAGCCTTTCAAGCATTTCATCCGTCAGATCTTCAAAAAGCACAATGCCTCTGAGGTCCTGTAGAGAAACCATTTGTGTCTCCTCTCCATTTGCCGGCAGGAAATGGACAACACCCTACCCCGGCAAGGCGTTTCTTGCGCCTTTTCAGGACAAGGTCTTATCACATTAAAAGAAAAACAACTACCAAAAAAACAGTGGCTACGGCAGCGCTTATTCCTACCGGTACTGTGCCGGTCTTGAGGGCTGCACGGGTTCTGGTGATTTTTGCCTCAAGGTTTTCGCCTTTGGCGCCGCCCGCAGTCCACAAAGGGACCATCGTTCCAAGGACAAGCATCTCGGGCATACGCCTTGAGACCCAGCCAAGAAATCGAGGCAGCCCCTTTGCGATGAATCGATCCGAGGCCCTGTTGACGGTATTAAACACCCTGTCCACTACCGAGTAAAAGAATCTACCGCCCATTCGGTAGAACCAGTCGGCATCCAGATTGACACAGCGCATCTCCGGCGGATAAATCCCCGCCAGCAAAAGCAAGGTAAATGCCAGGGCGGAGAAGAACAGTATTTGCGTCTGGGCCACAACATGAGGCATGGTATAAGGTTCATACTCAACAGGATATGGAAGCAGACTATAAAGCGGGCCCGGATTCGACCCAATAAAGATGCACAAAAAGGCGGCGATCCCCATGGCGATGAGCATGTTCAGCGGAGCCTCCTTGGGCCTCATGCCGGAATCGTGTCCAAAAAAGGCAAAGAAGGGGATCTTGATGCCTGCGTGGTGAAATACGCCGGCTGAGGCAAATAACAAGATAAACCATACAATCCTAAGATGGCCCTGTCCGGCCGCATCCATAACCATGGACTTGCTCACAAAGCCGCTGAAAAGGGGAAACGCGGAAATGGATGCGGCGCCTACCATGCAAAATATGCACGTAAGCGGCATGGTCCTGTACAACCCCCCAAGGGCGGTGCCGTTGATTTTTCCCGTTCGGTACATCACGGCGCCCATGGACATGAAAAGCAGCGCCTTAAATAAAATATCGTTAAAGGCATGGCACACTGCGCCATTGATGCCCAGATGGGTGCCTATCCCTATGCCGACCACCATAAACCCCACCTGGTTAATCAAACTGTAGGCAAGCACTCTTCTGAGGTCATTCTCAATGACCGCATAGAAGATAGGAAATCCGGTCATAATCGCCCCAATCCATATCAGGGCCTCCGTTCCGGGAAAGGCCCTCGCCAGGGCATACACCGCACACTTGGTCGTAAAGGCGCTCAAGAAGATGGTTCCCGTAATGGTTGCCTCGGGATAGGCGTCGGTCAACCATGGATGCAGCACCGGCCAGGCACAGTTCAAGCCGAAACCGATGAATATGAAGTAGGCCGCAGGCCCGCTCAATCCGATATAACCGAACTCAATAGAGCCCGTTTGATGTGCCAGCAACACGATGCCCGTGAGCAGACACAGCCCCCCGGCAGCATGAACCAGAAGATACCGGAACCCCGCGCCCTGGGCGGCCTTTGTCCTTCGAGCCCAGATAAGAAATATGGATGCTACCGTGAGCATCTCCCAGAAGACGAAGAATGAAAAAAGATCCCCCGCAAAGACGACCCCCAGCGCTGCTCCCGCATAAATAAGGCCGGCCACATGTTGGACGTCATCTTTCACGTGCAGGGCGTACATAATAGCGATAAAGGATATGAGATGAAAGATGTAACCAAAAAGCAGGCTCAGCCTGTCCACTTTTCCAAAAACGATCTCAAAGCCTAAAAACTCGACAACCCAATGCGTCCCGTGGGGAATATGAATCAAGTTCACAAAACCGACCACCGGGATCAGCAGCATGAACCCACTTTTCCACTTTCCCTTGATGAGGGGAACCAACAACCCTCCGACAATGAATATCAGGGCCGGCGGAACAATATCAATCATAGTAATCCTCTCGTCTCATAACCAGGGGCCGCAGGATGTATTTTGCTACGACAACAAGAACCACGCAGGCCACGAATCCGTACACACAATAGAACTCGGGCCACTCTTCCCAGGGAAAATGGGCATGCTTATGAACAAACACTTCTATGATTAAAAGGACAACCAACGACGAAAAAAAGATCCCGAGAAGCCTGGTTACATTTTTGGGGTTGTCAAAAAGATATTCTTTTTCGTCTGTAGGTTTTGCGTGCATGTCAAGTCCTTTCCCCCTAAGATCTAGAGGGTCTTCAAAAGAATCAGGCCAAGATACAAACAGCCGATGGTAATGGCTATGAAAAATACGGCCCTATAGGGCGGAACAGGGTCATGGCCAAGCACCATCTTGCCCTCTATCTCATCGCTTCTGTCGTTGCTCATCATGCTTACGTCCCCGTTATGTTGCTCACGACCATACTGGCCAATTCGAGAAAAGGTTCCGGATAAAAGAGCATTATCATGGAAATCAGGGCGGTAATCACCAGGGGCACCACGCAAAATACAGGCGCCTCTTTCACCGTGTTTTCAAACATGGCCTCTTTCGGCGTACAAAAGAAAGCCTTGTAGACAAAAGGCATGAAATAGGCTGCATTGAGCAAAGAGCTGGCGAGCAATACAAATAGAATAGGCATCTGGTCGGCCTGAAGGGAGCCCAGCACAAGATACCACTTACTCAAAAACCCCCCGCACGGGGGCATGCCGATAATACTCAATGCGGCGATAAAAAAAGCCGTCAGCGTCACGGGCATTCTCCTGCCGATCCCGACCATCTCGCTGATGTTCTTTTTTCCGGTAGCCACAAAGATTGCACCGGCGCAGAAAAAGAGCGTGATCTTGCCGAAGGCGTGCATGGCAATGTGCATCATGCCGCCGGTCATGCCTTTGGGCGAAAGCAACCCGACACCCAACACAATGTAGGAAAGCTGGGCAATGGTGGAAAAAGCAAGGAGTCGCTTCAGGTTGTCCTGAGAAAGGGCAATGAAAGACCCAACCAAAATGGTCACGGATGCCACATAAACGATGGGAACACCCAGGTTCAGAGAAGACAACAGGTCCGTCCCAAACACCCCGGTCAGAACGCGAACAATACTGAACACCCCCACCTTGACAACAGCCACGGCATGCAGCAATGCGCTCACCGGGGTAGGCGCCACCATGGCTGCCGGAAGCCACGAGTGAAACGGCATGATTCCGGCTTTGGCAAACCCAAAAATGAACATGAACAAAAGCAGCCCGATCAAGCCCTTAGAAGCCCCGGCTCCGGCTAGAAATCCCTGCTTGCCGAATTCAAGGGTTCCGGTCAAACTGTATGATATCAGCATGGCCGGCAACAAGAGCCCGATAGAGGTTCCCACAATGTAGAGCAAATATTTTCGCCCCGAGCTTCGCGCTTCATGGTCCTGATGGTGCGTGACCAGAGGATACGTGGCAAAGGAAAGCATCTCATAAAACAGATACAAGGTCAGGAGGTTTCCTGAAAAGGCCACGCCGATGGTGGCGGAAAGAGCAAAGGCAAAGAAACAAAAATAGCGGGTCTGGCTGTGCTCGTCCAGGCCTCGCATATAGCCTATGGAATAGGCCGAGGTAATAATCCACAAGGATGAGGCTACCAGGGCAAAGATCATTCCCAGGGCGTCGACCCGGAACTTGATGGCCACCCCCGGTATAACCTCGGCCACCGTATAGACGATTTCCGTTCCCTGTAAAACGAGCGGTACCATGGAGGCCACAATGAGGAACTTTGCAACCGCGGCCACAAAGGTCCATGTCTCGCGAACATTGGGGGCCCGGCTGGACACCAGCATGGGGGTGACCAAAAGAGATGCCAATACCGCCAACAAAGGCTTAATTGATGTGATCGTTTCCATAGATACCCTATTCCATCTTTGTCAAACCAGGCCCTTTGGTATAGCGAAATGGACAATGTGCTCTACGATGTCGCCGGTATACAAACCAACCACGACCAAGCCCGCAGCCACGATTAACAGCGGAACCAGCATGCTCAGGGGCGCTTCATCCATAGGCGCGGGGGGTTTAGAATGATGATCATGTCCATGCCCGTGGTGATCGGCAAAAGGTTCGTAGTAACCGATCTCGATGATCCTGAAGAACAAAACCACGCAAACCAGACTGCTGAAGATCAGGGCAACCATAAAACCGTAATGTCCGGCCTGGATGGCCCCGGTGATCAGATACCATTTACTGAAAAAACCACAGGTGGGAGGAACCCCGATGATGGACATGGCCGCAAGGACAAAGGCTCCCATGGTAAAAGGCATTTTTCTGAACAACCCCTTGAGGTCCTCAAAGTCTGCACCTTTTGTTTTATAAACAATACAGCCCACGGCAAGAAACGCACATAGCGTCATGATGGCATCGTTTGCAATGTGGAGGATGGCGCCGGTCATTCCGGCACGGTTTCCCAGCCAGGCCCCGCCAACCATGTAACCCACTTCTGCGATAATGATATAGGTCAGCATCTTTTTCAGATTTCGCTCTGCCAATGCCATGATGGCGCCTATAAATATGGCAAGCACGGCAAGCCAGACCACGGCCTCGCTCACCGCAATGGCTTCAAACGCGAACGCCGGGGTGAAGACCGTCAATATCAGGCGGATCATCACGTATATCATGACCTTGGTGACGAGGGGGGCGATCAAGCTGCTTGCTGCCGAAGGCGCATAGGTGTAAGCATTGGGCAACCAGGCGTGAAGCGGGAAAAACGCCATCTTAAGCCACACGCCCACCATGCAAATGAGAAAAGCCGCGAAAACAGCCTTCGACTGATACAGATCGGGGAGGAGCCTCGCAATATCTGCCATATTCAATGAGCCTGTGACGATGTACAGGTATCCCACCCCCAGAAGATAAAAACACGCGCCGATGGTGCCCATGTACAAATAGTTGAGGGTTGCAAGCGCCGCCCGGTCTTTGTGCCCCATGGCGAGCATGCCGTAGCCGGTTAATGCGGCAACCTCGAGCAACACGTAGAGATTGAAGGCGTCCCCCGTAGCCGAGATACCCAAAAGGCCGGTGACCATGAGCACATACAGGGTGTAAAAGGATCCCGCTTTTTCTGAAAACTCTTCTTCGATGCTCCTCTTGCCGGCCACAAGATTCACCAGGGCCACGATGGATACCACGGCCAGCACCAAAGCGTTCAAGTGGTCCACGTAATAGGCGATACCCCACGGGGGAGGCCATCCGCCTAAACGGTAGACGATAACCCCATGATCCACGACTTGCCGCAGCAAGCCGATAGAACAGTAGGCGGACACGCTCAGCGCGGCCACCGCAATGGGAAAACACAGCCTTCTATTGGCCCAGCCGGCAGCACTGATAACAAGGGCCGACAAGAGCGGAACAACAATGAGGAGTGCAGGGTATTGTTGGCTCATTTTTTCCTTAATTTGGCTAGGATTTCGTCTTCTTCCAACGTCCCGAATCGCCTGTAGACCTTAATGGCCAATGCAAGGGCCACCCCCAGAGTGGCCACCCCCACCACGATGGCGGTAAGCATCAACACATGGGGCAAGGGATTCATATAGTCCACGGCATGAAAGGCATGAGCAACCGTTCCGTGGGCATCGCCGTGGGCGTGCTCCAGGATAGGAATGGTGGCCCCTCTTTTTGCGCCGATAGACACATAAAACAAGATGATGGCCGTCTGAAAGATATTGACGCCAATAATCTTTTTTACCAGATTGTTTTTGGCGATAATGGCCCACAGGCCGATCATCATCAATGTGATGTAGATCCAGTAATTGTACTTGGCAACCACGGCCTGAATGAAATCTTCCATAGTCTAGAGCCCTTCGTCGTATCTGCCCCGCGATGCGACAACGTTGTAAATCCAAATCATGGCGGTCAAGACGGCCACCCCCACCCCGATCTCTACAAGGAGAATGCCGTGAGACCTGGCGGTTATGGGATCCACATGGAGGATCGATGCCAGGGCGGCGTAGTCGAGAAAGTTGAGCCCCAAAAGCAGACACAAGGCCCCCGTGCCTGCAAAGATGAGAACGCCGACCGCACAAAGAACGCCCACGGTTTTTTCCGCTATCCTGCCCACCGCCGTTCTCAAATCATTGGAAATGGCAAAAAGAATAATGCTTGCACCAAAAATCACCCCTCCCTGAAATCCGCCGCCGGGGCTGTGATGTCCGTGGGCAATCACGTAAAGGGCAAACAGTTGTATGAACGGAACAAGCAATCGACAAATGGTCTTGATGATCAAATCATGCGGCGTCCAGGAGGCATCGATCCTTTCGAAGTCGTCCGACGAGGGAATCTTGCCCTCTTTCAGTCGGATAGTCACACCGGTCAGGACGTGACGGTACAGCCTTTCACCCGGATCCTCCCTTAAGGAGACGCGCAACAGGAAAAAGCAGACCACGGCGGCGGAAAAGATCACCGCCGTCTCGAACATGGTGTCAAATCCCCGATAGTCTCCAAGCACCGCAGTCACAATATTGGGAACGGACGTTTCCTCCAAAGTCTTTTCGATATAGCGTGGGGATAGATAGGTACTGGCAGGCGAAGCCGGGTCCGCCCACCCGGGAAAATCAGCGGCGGCATAGACAAGAAGGGCCCCTGTGATAGCCGCTATGATCAAACCTATGATTTTCAATCTTTGGTCCTCCTTGTGGTACGAAACACCGCGCCGACGAAAAAGACCGTGCTTACGCCCGCTCCCACAGAGGCTTCGGTGAAAGCCACGTCCACCGCGCCCATAATAGTCCACAGCAAGCACATCATGAAACTGTAGGCCCCAAACAGGATGGCGGCCCCCAATAAATCCTTGACCATGAGAGCGCCGATGCCACACACGACGACCAGCGTCAGAATGGCCAAATCGAGCTGCCAGACCATGAAACTACCTCCTTTCGTCTCCCTTGACCCAGGGTTCCAGGCCCGCCCGGACCCCGGCGTCCACAATGGCATGGGTGGCTGTCGGGCTGGAGAGAAAAACGAAAACCGAAATCATAAGGATCTTAACGCTCGTCAGCAATGCCAAGAGGGAAAAATGGTGGAGATTAAAAAGGGCCAGGCCCAACAAGGCCAATAACGAGCCTACCGTATCCAGCTTACCGGCCGGATGGAGCCTCGAATAAAAGTCGGGCATCCGCAATATCCCGACAGCACCACCGGTAAAGAAAAATAGGCCCCCAACAACCAGCAATACCACGATGATATCCATAGTGTCCTATCTCCTGAATGCGGCTTTTTCTCGGTGAGCAATAACCGAATCCCAATCACGTACTTTCATCAAACAGCCCTTTGCGCTTCTGAAAATACCTCGACGCCGCCAATACGGCGATGAAGTTCAGCATGGCATAGGCCAGGGCGATGTCCACGAACATTTCCACCCGTTGGTAGATAAGGCCGATAAGGATGAGCAGTACGGCCGTTTTGCTTCCAATGGCATTCACCCCGATCATCCGGTCCACCACCGTCGGCCCGAAGAGGCCTCGATACAACGAAAGAACCATGAGAAAAGCCAAATATAGCCCTGTGTACAAAAAAAACGTATCCATTAGTCCTCACTAAATGTTCTGGAAACCCTTGCCTCCATTTCGCCGGGCAAAGGATCACCGGAAACCTTATCAATGGCGTGCACCTTGAAATCACCGTCTACCGTCACATACACCGTAATGGTCCCGGGGGTGAGCGTCATGGAGTTGGCAAAGGTCACCAGGGACAACTCGCTTTTTAATGAGCTTCGAAATTTGATGATCCTGGGGTCAATCAGGTCCATCATTCTGGGATGAAACACCAGATAGGTCACGTGAAGACTTGCCTTGCCTATCTGGACAAGCAGCCACGGCAGGTATAAGACAAAGCGAACCCACTGACCCAAAAGCCCTTTTGGCTTGGCGGGAAACAAAAGGTCGCCGGAAAGATACGCAACGATCGCACAGGAAATGACCCCGAGGCTCAGATGAAAAGCATCAAACTGTCCCGAAAGCAAAACCCAAACGCCTGCCATGATGATAAAGGTCATGATAAAGGGAAAGAAATGGAAGGTATTGCGTCGAGCGCTCTTAGAATCCGAACGGTTTTTACCGGAAGTAACGGCGGCCGAATCTTTTCGCATTGCATGACCCACGTATTGCCTCCTCCTTGCAACGAAGAACCTTGCATTATTACCGGGGCGGTTCGAAGTCCGTAAATGTCATCAGCAAACGAGCAAGGCATGTGCCAAGCTGTATACCTCGCATCGCAGACTCAATAACATATTGGTTTCATAATATTTTACGAGATGTGCCGCGCAAGCGCCCACGAAACATTATCGGCATTTTTTTGCCGATACATAGGCGCTTTTAGTAAAATTGACATGTTTTTGCCGGTTTGCTATCCTGTTCGCCATTGCCGGGTCGGATTGCCGAATCTTGTTTGTGATTTTCGATGCCCGGGTGTTTTATGGGTCTGGAAAAGCGGAAGGAGTATCTCCATGAGCCCCAATCGTGTTGCTTTGCACGGCCACATCGAGCCGGATTTATTCCCGGAGTTTGTAGTGGTTAGCCAACACATGCGTGCTGTTATGAAAACGGTGCACCAAGTCGCACGGTTCGACGCCAATGTATTGATCCATGGAGAGTCGGGAACAGGCAAGGAGCTGCTGGCACGCATCATGCACCAAAAAAGCAATCGCAAGGACAAGCCGTTTGTCCCTGTAAATTGCGGCACCCTGTCGGGGGAGCTTTTTGAAAGCAAGCTTTTTGGCCATGAAGTCGGAGCTTTTACCGGGGCCACTAGAAAAACCAAGGGCCGTTTTGAACAGGCCAACCATGGAACCTTGTTTCTCGATGAGGTTTCAGAGGTTTCGCAACGAAACCAGGTCAATTTTCTTCGGGTCTTGGAAGATGGGTGTTTCCGCAGAATCGGGGGTGAGGTTTCCACCAAGGTGGATGTACGCATCATTGCGGCCACCAACAAGGACCTTGCCGCAGAGGTACAGGCCCATCGCTTTCGGCAAGATCTCTACTATCGTCTTCAGGTCATCCCCATCAATCTGCTACCACTGAGGAAGCGCAGGGAGGCCATTCCGCATCTGGTAGATTATTTTTTGAAACGCTTTTCAACCATTTATCAGAGCCCAAGACTCTCGGTGGAACCGGAAGCCCTTCGATATCTGGTCTCTTGCGACTGGCCGGGCAATATCAGAGAGCTGAAAAATCTCATGGAAAGATTGGCCTTGACGGTTCGGGGACCGGTGATTTCCAAAGAAGATTTTCCGGAAGATTTTGTTTTCACGCATTCAGGCGAGGTATCGCGGACGGAGCCTGCAGCGCCGGAAACAGCCACTGCAATGAGCAACCGTGTCGTCGCCGGCGGCATCGAACCGCTCCGAAAAGCCCGAAAGCGGGTTGAAAAAACGCTGATATTGCGGGCGCTGGAAACCACGGGCGGCCGGAGAGCAAAGGCGGCGGAACTGCTTGACATAAAAGCCAGAACGTTGCGACAGAAAATGAGCGACTACGGTATCGTGTTCCCGAGAACACGGAAGAAGAAAGGGAAAAAAACGTCGTTTTAGTGCACTGCTGCGCAACGGCTGTCATGGATATGGGCAATAAAAAATGCACCGGCCAGAAGGAGACACGATGAAGCCCCGGCTTTTACTCGTGGATGACGAAGAGATGTATGTTGAGTATCTCTCGAAGCGATTGATAAACCGTGGCTACGATGTGACCAAGTGCCTGACCGGAGAGGAAGCACTCAGGAAAATTCGGGACGGGGATTTTGACGTCATCATCCTTGATGTGCTGTTGCCGGGCATTGACGGCATCGAAACGCTCCGGGAAATCAACA
The DNA here is from genome assembly GCA_964430705.1 of uncultured Desulfobacterales bacterium. Classification (GTDB taxonomy): domain Bacteria; phylum Desulfobacterota; class Desulfobacteria; order Desulfobacterales. The sequence continues at coordinate 30,911 of CAYSGJ010000178.1, forward strand.
AATACAAACCGCTTTGCGAAGTGATCATGCTGACCGGTCATGCCTCGTTGGAGTCCGGCATTGAGGGGATGAAATTGGGGGCTTTCGATTATTTGAGAAAACCTTGCGATACGGAGGAGTTGGTAGCAAAAATCGACCAAGCCTATCATAAGAAGTTGGACCAAGAAGAACGGATTCGCGACACCAAGCGGCGTTACCAAGGCAAGGAAGGCAGTCAATAAAAAAGGCGCGTAGATGAAAACCGTTGCGCTAGGAAGCTGGGCGCCTTCTAGCCGATGGGTATGCGGATAGTAAACGTGGATCCCGTTCCGACGGTACTTTCAAAGGTGATCGCGCCGCCAAGCCGCTGAATAATATTCTGACAGATCGACAGACCCAGGCCTGTGCCCCTGCCGGGAGGCTTGGTGGTATAGAAAAGGCGGAACATCTTTTCTTGTGCCTCTTCCGGAATGCCGACGCCGTTGTCTTGAATATCCACCCGGACATCCGGACCCACCTTTTTTGTGCGCATCCCAATCTTTCCGTCTTGGTCGCCCTTGTCCAAAACAGCATGAATGGCATTGGTAACGACATTGACAAAAACCTGTTGCAACAATCGGGGATCGGAGTTCACCACAAGCGGATCTTCGGCAAGCTGAAAATCCACAGTGATGGGACTATGTTTTAATTCCGGACTGAGCAGATCAACCGTTTCCCGGAGAACCTCGTTGACGTCGAATTCCGTTTTTGTCGGGTCGGTTTGCCTTGTAAAGTCAAGTAGTTTATGGGTGATATGGCGACCACGCCTGGTCTGCGCCGCGATTTTGCTCAGGGTATCTGAAAGTTCTTGGCGGTCCTCCGGGGCCAGCCCCTGCGCGTCGGAAACAACCTCCTGCGCCCATCCGGACGCCTCGCTGATCACAGCCAAAGGATTGTTGATTTCGTGGGCCACCCCGGCAGCAATGCGACCGATCTCGGCGAGCCTGTCCACCTGAACCAGATCATCCTGAAGTTTTTTCCATTGGGTGATGTCGTTGCAAACACCCACGGTACCGACAATCTTGCCCGCCCTGTTGGTTAGGCTCATCAAAGAAGCATGGCAGTGGACCGTATGTCCCTCTTTGTGTCGAAAGTGGAAGTCCAGCGTCAGGGCGCAGCCATCAACCTGACAACCTTTTATCACGTGTTCAAACGCATTGGGATCTTCAGCGAAATCACTAATAGACCGGCCTATGACCTCGCCCAGCGAATAGCCCAGGACCTTCTCAGCCCCGGCGCTGAAAGATATCACAATCCCTGTCACGTCTGTGGCAAAGATCATGTCCGTAGAGTTCTGTAAAATGCAATGAAGGTAACCCCTGGTTTGATGCAGCTCTATCTTATAGCTTTCCAGCTCTCGGGTTACCTTCTTGAGTTCGGATGCTACAGCATTATTCGATTCCATAGATTTTGCGAAGATCGGCAATGGCTTTTCTGATGCCGTGGGCGCCGAGACCCGAGGCATAAAGCTGTTCCACCTTTTCCTTGAACTCCTTTTCCTGGATTTCAGTCTTCTTTTTGTAGGCCTTTTTAATGGCTGCGATCAAGTCATCATGCTCCGCCGGCTTCAGAAGATAGGTGAAGGCATCTTCCTGGCCGCTTTCCAGGGCCGATTCTATAGAGCCATGACCGGTCAACACGATACACTGCAGAAACGGTTGGATGTCCTTGAGTTTCCGTTGGGTTTCCACCCCGTCAATACCGGGCATTTTCAGATCGACTACGGCCACGTCAAAATGTTGCTCTTTTGCCACCATGACCGCTTCTTCTCCGGAAAAAGCGGCTTTTACCGTAAAACCTTGCTTCAGAAGTCTCTTTGATAAGTATTCGATCAGGTTTTCCTCATCGTCCACCAGAAGCACTCGAATTGTCTGTTTTTCAGTCATTAATCTCTCCTTCAAGATGAAATTCCGGCCGATCAGGCCATTTCCCGCAAACAGCGTTCCCAAAAACAACGGCCATCCGGATCTTGTACCGGGTGCTTGCTACCAGTGTCTCGTTAAATTGTCAAGAAAATACCTGAATTGAGACAAACTGATAGTGGGAATATCAACGGGTTAGGTCTTGTAGCGCCCTTTCATTCGGCCGACGTCATTTGGCCCCTTACCGTGTCGGCCCGGATGGACGGGAAGCCTACCCTCGAGCCACCGCAAGCACTTCCTGCAAAAGGGCTTCTTTGAGCAGGACCCCCACTACCACGTCCCCTTCTACAACCGGCAGCCAATCCAGGCCTTTTGAATTCATGAGATGTACCGCTTCGGTCAGGGTGCCGCTTCGGTGAATGACATGGGTGACCGGGGACATGACCTCGCCTGCCGGTCTATCCAGAACAGCTATACATTCCTCCTGGAACTGGCCGTGCCAAAAAATGGGAAGCTCCTCCATGGGCTCTGTTGCAGACTCCATGCGTTTAAGGATGTCGTCAAGGGAAAGAATCCCTACGATTTCTTCTTTGTCGTCCACTTTGTCCACTATCAAAACGACAGGGATAAAAGGATCTTCACGCTGATCCTGCAGAACCCGAACCCCATCCATGGCCTTTTTCTGTGGAGAAAGCTTCTTCAGGGTTCCCAAATGGATCATCAGGTCTTTGATGCGTTTTTCCGTTCTTGCCTTGCCCATATATGCGTCGCCTGTGTGCCTTAGTCTCGACGAAACGACAGTAAAACATCCATGTCTCCTTTATTCAGCAAGTCACATGCCAGTAGATATTATTGTTTATAATCATTGAATTTTAAGATCTATCCTGCTTGCTCGGCCAAAAAACCCGGAAAGTTATGGGCAAATATTTGCCGCTATGGGCATAAGCGGACTGGTTTTGTCATTTTCTTGCCGTTCCGCAGGATTGAAGACGCCTCGCGGCAAGCCACGGGGAATGTTCCGTCCGGCGGCAGAGCTTCGCGTCACCGCAAGGAAAACTGCGCACGGTATATGCACTCGCTGAATCGATTCAAAGGAGAGAAAATGGGGTCCTGCGGGAAAAACGCACGGCCTTATAAAAAGCACCAGCCTCCGCGTTTTGACCGTGCCGGTGCTTGTTGAGCGACCGGAGCGTGGTCATCCGCGTTCGTGATAGTTCCAACATTTTCGGGCGATACGCGAACACCGCTGCCGGCCTTCAATAGATCGGCGAACCATCATCACCCGCCCTTTCATCAATCGGGCGGCAGCGGCGGTCCGGCGATGGCAAACCTCAAACGGCATCGCAGGCATCGGTTCGCCTCACCCAGGGCGGTCTTATCATCAAAGGACTTTTCCACCTCCGGAAAACCCGGTTTGAAACGGTCCTTGACCGGAATGACCGGCGTTTTCACCCGGCTCATGCGGCCGAACCCTTGGATGACTCCCAGGCGCGGGTCGGGTCCTTCCCGTTCATACAAACGTTGCGTGATGTCGCCGTCGCCTCCCAGATATTTGTCAATGGCTACGGCTGCCCTCCTTCCCGCCTCGATAGCCTGAATAACAGTAGCCGGCCCGGAAACCACGTCGCCGCCGGCGAAAACTCCTTCTCGGGAAGACGCCAGGGTATTTTCATCTGCGGCAATACGCCCTCCCCTGTCCAGGTCCACCGAAAAGCCTTGAGGCACCTCGGAACGTTGCCCGATGGATACGATGAGCCGGTCCACGGCCATCACGAACTCAGAACCCGGCATGGGCTCCGGTCGCCGTCGTCCGCTGTCGTCCGGCTCACCCAGGACCATCCGAATACACCTGACCGAAAGTCCCGCTTCACCCTTCATAACTTTTACAGGCGCAACAAGAAACTGGAAATCCACGCCTTCTTCCAGGGCGCCTTCAATTTCCTCCGGCATGGCGGGCATTTCCTCCCGGCTCCGGCGATAGAGTATATGGGCCTTTTCAACGCCCAGCCGCAAGGCAACCCGGGCCGCATCGATCGCCACATTGCCCCCTCCGACGACCGCAACAATCTTTCCCAGGTCCACGGGTCGGCCGAAATTGACCGCCTTGAGCAGGGAAATTCCTTCCAGAACCCGTGAATCGTCCTCGCCCGGAATGCCCATCTTGATCCCCGCGCAAGCCCCCACGGCCATAAACACGGCATCCGCACCCGCCTCAAAAAGGACATCCACCGATTCCACCGCAGAGTTGGTCTTGATCACCACCCCGAGGTCCTCGATGATCTTGATCTCGCTTTCCAGCGCGTCTTCAGGCAGCCGGTACCGGGGAATGCCTCCGCGCATCATCCCGCCCGGCTTTTCCCACGCCTCGTAGACCGTCACATCATGTCCCTTCAGGCGCAGAAAATACGCCGCGGTCAGGCCCGCCGGACCTGATCCGACGACGGCCACCTTTTTGCCGGTGGCCGGGGCTACCTTGAGTCGTTCCCGCCACTTGCCGTCATCCCGATCGGCCACGAAGCGTTTCAGTTGGCGAATACAGATCGCCTCGTCGATGCCGCCTCTACGACAAACCGTTTCGCACGGGTGGGGGCAGACGCACCCCAGGGTAAGCGGAAAGGGAACCGTCTCTCTGATCACCGCAAGGGCATCGGCGTATCTTTTTTGGGCAATAAGGCCCACATAGGCGGCCACATCGATATGCGCCGGACATTCGGCACCGCAAGGGATCAGCCGGTCTTCTCGTTCCTCCTGTGAAAAGGACACCTTGTCCCGCAGGGCGCCGGTGGGACAAACCTCCACACAGGCCCCGCAAAAACGACAGTCCGTGTCCCGCATGGGCGCGTCGTAGCACGACGTCACACGACTCATCATCCCCCGGTCCACCACCCCGATGGCCCCCACGCCCCGGATCTCCTTGCATGCCCGGTAACAGCGCCCACAGAGAATACACAGGTTGGGGTCCCGAATAAAAAGCGGATCGTCTTCGGCCACGGGGAGGTTTTTCGGCTCACAGGTGAACCCGGGCAACAGGTCGCTGACGCCGATATAATCAACCACCTTTCTGAACTGGGTGTTTTTGTCCACCCGATCGGCGGGACATTCGGAAACAAGCAGCCAGACGATGTTCTTCCTCAACTCCTGGAGCGTTTTGGTGTTTGTTCGCACTACCATGCCGTCCTGAACAGCCGTGGTGCATGAAACCGGAAGCCCGCGCATGCCCTCAATTTCGACAATGCAAAGCCGGCAGGCGCCGGTGGGGTTCAAGTCCGGATGGTAACACAGGTTCGGAATATAGATGCCGTTTTCCAGGGCGGCTTCGAGAACCGTGGCGTCATTCCTGACCTCCAGGTCTTTGCCGTCGATGTTGATCCTAGCCATGAGGTCGCCTCATCGAATAGCCATAAAATCGCAGGCCATCACACATGATTTACATTGAATGCATTTTTCCTTGTCGATCTTGGCGTACTGCTTCTTCTTCCAGGTAATCGCGTCGGCAGGGCACACACTATAACAGCGGCCGCATTTTGTGCATGCCGATTCGTCCACGACGAATTCGAGCAACGCCGTGCAGGCATGGGCGGGACACTCGCGATCTCGGATATGAGCCGCATATTCGTCCCGAAAATAATTGAGCGTGGTCAGCACCGGATTGGGCGCCGTGTTGCCGAGGCCGCACAGGGAGGCGTTTTTCACGGTATCAGCCATGGCCTCGAGGAACACCAGGTGTTCCTCCTTGCCCCGCCCTGCGGTGATTTCTTCCAGCACCTCAAGCATTCTCTTGAGTCCCACCCGGCACGGCACGCATTTGCCGCAGGACTCCTCCACGGTGAACCGAAGAAAATACCGGGCCAAATCCACCATGCAGGTCTTCTGGTCCATGATGATCATGCCGCCCGAGCCCATGATCGCGCCGGTCTGATTTATCGAATCGTAGTCAATGGGCAGGTCCGCCAAGTGCTCGGGAATACAACCGCCCGAGGGGCCGCCCATCTGAACGCCCTTGAGCTTCAGCAACTTCCTGGCCATGCCGCCGCCCGGCCCCATAATGAGATCCCGTATGGTGGTTCCCATGGGCACTTCCACCAGGCCGGTATTTTTGACCTTGCCGGCTATGGCAAAGACTTTGGTTCCTTTTGACTTCTCCGTTCCGATGGCCGCATACCAATCGGCGCCTCTCAGGATGATGTGACGCAGATTGGCAAGGGTCTCGACGTTGTTGATGATGGTCGGTTTATCAAAGAGCCCTTTTTGCGCGGGAAAGGGAGGGCGGGTCCTGGGCATTCCCCGGCGGCCCTCGATAGACGCCAGCAGGGCGGTTTCTTCGCCGCAGACAAACGCCCCGGCCCCTTGAACCACGTGGATGTGAAAAGAAAACCCGCTGCCCTGAATGTTGTCTCCAAGAAACCCCTTGTCCATGGCCTGCCCGATGGCGATGTCCAGGCGTTTGATGGCCAGGGGATATTCCGCACGACAGTACACATAGCCCTCTTGGCCTCCGATGGCATATCCGGCGATGATCATCCCTTCTAAAACCGCATGGGGATCGCCTTCCAGCACGCTCCGGTCCATGAAGGCCCCGGGGTCGCCTTCGTCCGCGTTGCAGACAACGTATTTGACGTCGCCTTCCGCCCCGCGGCCGAACTGCCATTTCAGTCCTGTAGGAAATCCCGCCCCGCCGCGGCCACGGAGCCCCGATTTTTTCACCTCCTCGATCACCGCTTCGGGAGTCATCTGCAGGACTTTCTTCAGGGCGTCGTATCCGCCCGCGGCCACGTAGGCATCCACGTTTTCCGGGTCGATCTCGCCACAGTGGCCCAGCACGACGCGCATCTGTCCCTCAAAAAACCGATGGTAGTCGTCCCCGGCCAACAGGTCCTTTACCGGCTCGCCGCCCACGAGGTGCTCTGTAACGATTCTGCCCACGTGTTCGGCCTTGATGTATTCGTATATTATCCGCTCCTTGCCCTCGGCGATCACATCAACGAGAACATCCCGGAACAGACCGCGGTCACCGACCCGAACCACCTCGAATACATCGGAAAGACGGTGCGCTTTCAGCTCGGACCGGAAGGCCTCGGCCACCATTTCGGCCCCGGATGAAATACCGCTGGATCCCATACATATAAGTATTTTCCCTGCCATTTAAGCAACCTTTTCCGGTTTGTTGAACGCATCAAGGATCTGGTCCACGCCCTGCACCGTCATATTGCCGTGGAGATTGCCGTCGACGGCCACAACGGGCCCCATGCCGCAGCACCCCAAACACGCCACGGTTTCCAATGTAAAAAACCCGTCCTCGGTGGTCTCTTCGGGGACAATGTCCAGCCGCCGGGATACATGATCCAGGATGTCCCGCCCTCCCAAAATGTAACACGCCGTACCCTGGCAAACCTTGATCGTATGCTCGCCGCGAGGTTCAAGATAAAACTGCGCATAAAACGTCAATACGCCGTAAATCTCCACGGAGAGTATGCCGAAGGCGTCGGCAATCAGCGCAACGGCCTCTTCGGGCACATATCCATAGTGCGCCTGAATTTCCTGAAGCAGGGGGATCAACACGATCTTTCGCCCTTCATAGGAGCGAATAATGCGTTTCGCTTCCGCCAAGTCTACTGTGTTGCGAGGTCCGGTCATAAACCACCCCTTTTTGTATGGTTGCGGTTATATAGAAACAATGAAGAGGCTGTGTCAACCCGAAAGCCTTTTGTAAGGTACCGAACCAACAAATTGTGCCCGCCTCCGGACCACGGACTGCCTTTCAAAAAAATCCGGCCACCGGACACTCAAGTTCATATGAAAAGGAGGCCGAATGGGTATTGAGTCGTAAGCCGGGCAAGTGTTTGAGGTGTCTAGGCCGCGTTTGGACGGCCGCAACGCAATCAGGTTGGCACACGGCAAGTACCATGGGTCACAGATGTCATGGTCTTTCTCTTTTATCGGCCGGCCTTACGCGGCCTTGACGCCGAGTTTTGGCCGGCTGGCGGATCGATGCCCATCGGCCGGCCGAGACACGACTTGAACTTTTTAGATAACCGTAAATCCGAATATCTAATTTTGAAATTGCGGCTTGCGCCTTGAAAACAGTACGTGCTTCGGTTTTCGAATTTATCTTGGACCTAACTTCGGCAAAGCCTTAACAATTCTGACCTGGCCCTGAGGACCAGGTTTTAAAAGAACCAAACAAACGTCGGAATTTTGACAACCAAAGGCGCCGCACTTTCAGGTCTCGTGCTTCGCCACAGGGGTTTTTTACGAAAAACACGCCTAACCACTCGACAACACTGGTTTTCTTATTTCCTATCGAGATCAGGCACAATTTGTGCTTTCACTGTCCAAGAGGAACCCGTCGGGCCCTGGATGCGGGTCTGCCTCATTGCAACCCGGTAAGCAAAGACCACGCTGTAAAACACGGCCCGGCTTATCGCTCATGATTTTGAAGGCAATTGAATGAAAATACTGATCGCCGAAGACAACCCCGTCTCTCGACAGGTTCTGAAAACCAGGTTGACCAAGTGGGGCTATAACGTGCTGTGCGCCGCCAACGGCGCTGAGGCATGGGAGATGCTCCAGAAAATAGACGCACCCGCACTGGCCATTTTAGACTGGATGATGCCTGAAATCGATGGGGTGGAGCTGTGTCGAAGGATCCGAAAAAAAGGCGACGAACCATATACCTATATCCTTTTGCTGACGGCCAGGGATGAAAAAGAAGATGTGGTGCTGGCCATGGACGCCGGAGCCGACGATTATATCATCAAACCGCCCCATCCCAGTGAACTGCAGGCCCGTCTTCGGGCCGGCCGTCGCGTTATAGAGTTGCAACAACGGCTTGTCGACACGCAGGAAGCGCTCAGGATTCAAGCCACGCATGATACCCTGACGGGGCTTTGGAACCGGTCCGCGATTCAGGATATTCTCCACCGTGAACTGGAACGGGCCAAGCGCAAAGAAACGCCCATCGCCGTAGCCATGGCCGATCTGGACCACTTCAAAAAAGTGAACGATTCCTTGGGCCATATGGCCGGCGACACGGTGTTGCGGGAAGTGGCGCTCAGGCTCCGGGCCGCCACACGAAACTATGATGCCGTCGGGAGATTCGGCGGGGAGGAGTTCTTGATTGTCTTTCCCGGAGCAAACGAAAAGCACGCCCTGAGGGCGGCGGAAAGGATCCGTGCGTCCGTAGGCGAAAAACCGGTAACCCTGCCGGACCGGATGTTGCCCATTACGATGTCTATCGGCGTGACCGCCACCAATCCCACCACTCAGGCGGGCGATACGGAAACCCTTATCCACGTGGCTGATCAGGCCCTTTACACGGCAAAAGCCCGGGGCAGAAACCGTGTCGAATTCGGCAAATAGTCAAGGAGCCTCAGCGCCCTGCCGAGATGAGCAATGCGGCGGTTCCTGCGACACACAATGCACACAGGAGGCGATTGACCATGGCAAAGCGGTACAGAAGAACCAAGGTTTTTATTCATCCTTCCAGCCAGCTCAAATATATTGCCTTCAGCATCATCCCGGCCCTGCTGATGACTTTTTATTGTACATATTCGCTGATCGCGAGCGGGCAGGTCGTGCTCAGGGCGGCCAAGGAAAAACCTCTGGTGCCCGTGTACGCCATCCGGCAGACCATCGCCGCCTTGGAAAAGGACGGGTACTCAACGGATACGGCCGCAAAGGTGACTGTTCTCCGGGGGCAACTGGAATCGCTGAAAAACGCCCTGGAAACCGCGTATGTGGATACCCTGACCGAGTGGCACGACACGAAACGCGCGATATTCGTGCTGCTGTTCTTTGCCCTTCTGTTTGTAGGGCTCACCTCGCTTGTCTTTTCCCACAGAATCGCCGGCCCTCTTTTTAGAATACGCACCTGTGTGGACATGCTGGCCCAAGGCAAAAACATGCCGCCCATCCGCCTGCGCAGGCGCGACGAGTTCAAGGAACTGGCGGCTTCCGTGGAAAACCTGAGAACCGTTCTCAATGAGAAGGGAATATTGGAAAACCGGTAATAGACGTGAACAACAACCGCGGCAAATCATTCCGGCATGTCGGGAAAAACCGGGCAAGGGCCCGTGTCCGGGACGGCTCCGGAAACCTGTGCCGCGGCTTTACGTTCATTGAGTTGCTCGTGGCCGTGGCCATTGTCGCAACCCTGGCGGCCATTGCCGTCCCGGTGTTTACCCATCAGATTCACAAGGCCAGAAACAACCGGGCCATCGCGGAAATCATTTCGCTGGAGGCGCAGATCTCTGTCTATCTGGATACCAACAATGCCCTGCCCGGCAGCCTGAACGACATCGGCGCAGGCGGCATGTCGGACCCCTGGGGCAATCCGTACGTGTACCTTCAAGTAGCGGGAACCCCGCAGGGGCAATTGCGCAAGGATCGCTTTCTGGTCCCCGTGAATACGGACTACGATCTCTACAGCAAGGGCAGGGACGGACTCACCCAGTCGCCGTTTTCGGCCCCGGTAAGCCGCGACGACATCGTACGGGCCAGCGACGGCGCCTTCATCGGGCTGGCCGAACAGTTTTAGGATGATTCACTATGAAGATCGAAACGACAATTTTTCGCAGTAAGGTGGCCCGCCGGATTTTCACCCTGTTTGTCTGCTGCGCCCTGATTCCGATCACGGCCCTGGCCGTGTTGTCGTTCCGCCAGGTCGCCCAGGAACTCAAGACGCAGGGCCACATGCGGCTTCAACGATCCGTCAAGGCCGTGGGCATGGGCATTATCGAAAGGCTTGTTTTTCTGGAAACCGAATTGAAAAACGCCGAGCTGGCCTTGCACACAGGCGCGAAAGACGGCGTAACAACCTTAAAGGACCCGGCCTGGAAGCGGTTCCAGGGATTGGCCTTTGTCCCGCAGCAAGGCGACCCGGAGGAGCTGTACGGCACGGTGCCCCACACACCCTTTGTTTCCCGGAACGAGTGGGAACAGATGCGCAGCGGAAAGACCGTGGTGCTCGTCCACAGTGTACGCAATGAGCCGCCGCGTGTCTTTATGCTCCGCGCCGCGGCCTCAAAAAATGATCCCGCCAAGGGTTTTTTGCTCGGCGAGGCGGATCCGGCCTACCTCTTTGGGGTGGGCAACGAAAACACGCTGCCCCCCATGACGGAACTCTGCGTTCTGGATGAAAACAACAACATCATCGTCAGTTCCCTGCCCGTCCCACCGCCCTTGGGAGCACGGGTGGGCGGCAAGGCCGATGGGACGACCAAACGGCAATTCGAATGGGAACAAAACGGCCACCGGTACCTGGCCGCCTGGTGGCTCGCGTTTTTAAAGTCGCGGTTTGCCGCCCCGAACTGGACCGTCGTGCTGAGCCAGTCCAAGTCGTTGGTATTGGCACCCATGAGCTATTTTAAAAAAATCTTTCCTATGGTAGTGCTGTTTTCGTTCTGGGTCGTGTTGTTTTTGAGCATCATCCAGATCCGCAGAAACCTCGTGCCCCTGGAACAATTAAAGGAGGGCGCGCAACTGCTCGGTCAGGGCCTTTTCGACATGCGGGTCACCGTGACAAGCAACGACGAATTTCAAGACCTGGCCCGGGCATTCAACGCCATGGCCGGCCAGTTGGGCAAACAGTTCAGGACATTAAAGACGCGGGCGGAAATCGACCGGGCAATCCTTTCCACTTTGGACACGGAAAGCATCGTTGAGACCACGCTGGACCGAATACCCCTTCTTTGTCGTTGCGACACGGTAAGGATCGGCGTCGCGGAAAAAAAGGCGCAGGATGCGTGGCGCCTTTACGAAAAAAAATCCGATTCCGGGGAACTGATCCGCACGCACATAGACATGCAACCCGAAACAGCCCAAAAGCTTCTGGAAAACCGCCATTGTTTTACCCTGCCCGCCCGGGAAATAACGCCGGTTTATGCGAGCCTGCTCGCGCAACCGGAGGCGGAGGTGTTGCTCGTGCTTCCCATCTTTGTGAGGCAAGCCTTATGCGGCGTCATCGTGTTGGGATATTGGGAGCACCCCGGCCAAAACCCCGACGATGCCCCGCCGGTGCATGATCGCATCCACAAAGACATGGTCGAGGCCCCCCCGTTGAGGGACCAGCTGGCCGTGGCTTTTTCAAACGCCCGCCTGGTGGACCAACTGGAAAAGCTGAACTGGGGCGCCCTGACCGCCTTGGCCAGGACCGTGGACGCCAAGTCGCCTTGGACGGCGGGCCATTCCGAGCGCGTCACCAAGGTAGCCCTGTACATCGCCGGGAAACTGGGTTTGGAAGAGGCGGAACGTGATCGTTTGCGGCGGGCGGGCCTGCTCCATGACATCGGAAAGATCGGCATCCCTTCCGCCATCCTCGACAAGCCCGGAAAACTCACGGATGAGGAATACGAGTTCATCAAAACCCATCCCCGCCTGGGCGAGCGCATCCTGCAACCCATCGAGGCCTACGCCGACGTCATTCCCATCGTGGCGCAGCACCACGAGCAGTTCGGCGGCGGCGGCTATCCCGACGGTCTGGCGGGACACGACATCTGCCTGGGCGCCAGGATCCTCGCCGTGGCCGACGTGTTTGACGCCCTGGCTTCGGAGCGCCCTTACCGCAAGGGATGGGACAAGAAGCGGGTTGTCGATTTCATCAAGAAAAACGCGGGCGACCAGTTTGACCCTGCAATCGTTCGGGCCTTCTTGAAGGCCCCCGCGAAAAGCAAGCGTAAAACCCCGCCGCCTCTGCCGGCAATGACCCCCCCGGCAATCACGCCACGGACGGCGGCTGGAATGGAACAGACGCCATGAAAAAGACCGCAACAACCGTCAAGGCAACCGTTTCATGGTACCGGCACTGGATTGTCGCGGCCATCGCCCTGCTCGTGGCCTTTTTTACCTTTGTTCCGGCAAAGCCCACATACCTTCCCGACGGGTTGGCCGGGACTTGGACCTCTTCCCACCCGAGTTATGCCGACCGGACCCTGGAACTGACCACCGTGACCATGGCGTTCGGGACGAGCCAAAATACCGTGGACGTGTATTTCGTCTCCCATGTGGAAACATCGCTTCAGGGAAACAGGACCTTGTACACGGTCCACTGCCACCGCAGGGGCGGGCCCGAGGAAACCGTGCGTTTCTATCATATCGAGCGCAACGGCGGCGAGATCACCTTCAAAAACCAGCAGCACGTATCGTTTTCAAGGCGCAAGCCGCAATTTCGAAATTAGATATTCGGATTTTCGGCCGGCCTCCTTTTCATATGAACCTGAGCTTTCCGGATAACCGCATTCGGATTTAAGCAGAGGCGCCAGGAAAGCCCCCTTTAAGGGGGTAACAAAAAACCAGGCCCTCCGGACCCCGATCTTTATTGCCTGTTTATCTTCTGCCCCCGATTTCTTGCTCCTGTGTCCTGCCCTGTGAATGACGGCAAGAAAAACCTCCTACCGTTCGCCCTCGTCCATGGTACGGATCGAAGGAATAAGAACACAAGCCAAAAAAAAGAATGGCCCTATGGATATCGATTGTTATAATGGCTATGTATACTAAAACAAGGGGGAATGATCCCGACAGACCCATGAAAAAGTCTTTTATCACCATCATTATCCTGGCCGGACTGGCGTTTTTCGGCTGGCGCGCTTATCAGAATATCGCTTCCAAGCAAGGCCCGGACCGTCAGCGTCAAAACGCGCCCGTGGCCGTTGAGATCATGCCCGTAACAATAGCCGCGATCCAAGAAGTGGGCGGCTTCACCGGGACCCTGTATCCCCGGTCTTCATTCGTCCTGGCGCCGAAAATCGCCGGGCGGCTGGAAAAAATACTGGTCCATATCGGCGATACGGTCCAAGGGGGGCAGTTGGTGGCCATCCTGGACGACGATGAATATTTCCAGCAGGTCAGCCAGGCGCAGGCAGAACTGGAGGTCGCCCGGGCAACGCTTCAGGAAAGGCGCAACACCCTTGAAAACGCAAAAAGGGAGTTTGAGCGAACCGTAGAGTTACAAAAAAAGAAAATAGCCTCGGAATCGCAACTGGATGCCGCAGAGTCGCAATTCAAGACCCACCAGGCGGAATTAAAAGTGGCCACCGCCCAGGTATCTCAAAAAGAGGCGGCCCACAAAATGGCCGAGGTGAGGCTTTCTTATACGCGGATTCACGTACCTAAAAACCATGGCGCCGAGGACCGGGTGGTGGGCGAGCGCTTTGTGGACGAAGGGGCCATGCTGGCGCCCAACACCCCGATTGTCTCCATTCTCGATATCAAAACGCTCATAGCCGCCATTCATGTCATCGAACGGGATTATCCAAAAATTCGGCCCAACCTGGAGGCGGTCATTTCCACCGACGCATTCCCGGGTCGTACCTTTGCCGGGAAGGTGGTTCGAATCGCCCCCCTTCTGAAGGAAAAATCCCGGGAGGCCCGCGTGGAACTCCAAATTCCCAATGAGCAAGGGCTGTTGAAGCCCGGAATGTTTGTCAGGGTGCAGATCCAATTTGAACAACACGAAAACACGACGGTCATTCCCACGGCCGCGCTTGTCAAAAGAAACGGCGCCCAAGGGGTCTTTCTGGCCGATCCTGCACGGAGAAAAGTCCGGTTTGTGCCGGTTACCATCGGCATCGTCAGCGCCGGCCGGGCAGAAGTGCTGGATCCGCCCCTGTCCGGCGCGGTAGTGACCCTGGGACACCACCTCTTGGAAGACGGCGCTTCCATCATCCTTCCGGAACAGAATCCGGCCGGCTAGTATTTTGTTCCGAAAACAATAGACAACAACACGAGGACTGCAGCAGAAAGAACATCATGAACATTTCCGGCTTTTCCGTCCACCGACCTGTGCTGACCGTCATGGTGTCTTTGATTGTCATCATCGTGGGCGGAGTGTCTTTGTCTCGCCTTTCCATAGACCTGATGCCCGACATCACCTATCCCACGCTGAGCATCAGCACCGGATATGAAAATGCCAGCCCGGAGGAAGTCGAGGAACTGATTACCCGTCCCATTGAAGAGGCCATGAGTGCCGTGCCCGGGGTGGAAGAAGTCACCTCGGTTTCCGCTGAAGGCAACAGCAGTGTTCGCGTAACCTTTACGTGGGGAACAGACCTGGATGCCGCGGCCAATGACATCCGAGACCGGCTGGATCGGGTCATTCCGGTCCTGCCGGAAGACGCCGACCGGCCGCGGCTGCGCAAATTCGACCTTGCTTCCTTCCCTATCCTCATCCTTGGGGCATACAGCAACCTGGATCCCATCCAGGTTAGAAGCATTATCGACAACCAGGTGAAAAATCGGATCGAGCAGATCCCCGGCGTGGCCTCTTTGGATATCCGAGGCGGTTTGGACCGGGAAATCCACGTCAACCTCGACGGAGAAAAGATCAAGGCCCTGGGGCTGCCGATTGACCGGCTTCTGGAACGCCTCAAGGAAGAAAACGTCAATCTTCCGGCCGGCACCCTGGAACAGGGCTTGCTCGATATCACCATCCGAACCCCGGGGGTATATACCAGCCTGGAAGAACTGGAAAACACCGTGGTGGCCATCCGGGAAGGAGCGCCCATTCAGTTACGAAAAATCGCCACGGTGGAAGATGCCTGGGAAAAGGTCACGCGGATCGTTCGGGTAAACGGCAGGCCGGGGATCCGGCTATCGGTGAACAAGCAGTCCGGCAAGAACACCGTGGAGGTGGCCACCGGGGCTCTCAAAGAAATCGAACGGATCAACCGGGACATTCCCCAACTCGAGATCGTTCCCATCATCAACACCTCCGATTATATCCAACGAGCCATCACCAACGTGGGCACGTCCATCCTTTACGGTGGCGCCTTGGCGGTATTGGTCCTGTTGCTTTTTCTGCGCAATATCCCCAACACCGCCATTATTGCCGCCACAATCCCCATATCGGTCGTGGCCACTTTTGCCCTCATGTATTTCGGCGGGTTCACCCTCAATCTCATGACCCTGGGAGGGCTGGCCCTCGGCATCGGCATGCTGGTAGACAATGCCATCGTGGTCTTGGAAAATATCTTCCGGCTTCGAGAAACAGGCGAAAAGCCCGGACCGGCGGCCATAAACGGCAGCAAGGAAGTGACCGCCGCGGTGATCGCAAGCACCCTGACCACCCTGGCCGTTTTCTTGCCCCTGATCTTTGTGCGCGGCATGTCCGGAATCATGTTCAAGCAGCTTTCCTACGTAGTGAGTTTTTCGTTGGGTTGCTCTCTGGTGGCGGCGCTGACCCTGGTGCCCATGTTGGCCTCCCGGGTGCGCGGCACGGTCATGGTCGAAACCGACGAAGGCGCCGCCAAAAGCGGAAAGATTTTCCAAATGACCGGGCGGTTCTTTGCCGCCATGGAGAACAGATACCAGGGGCTACTTCACTTTTGCCTCAATCATCGGGTCATGGTGGTGGGCTCGGCATTTCTGTTGCTTTTGGCCAGCGTTGGCCTCGTTCCGTTGGTGGGCGTTGAGTTGATGCCTGCCGCCGACGAAAGCGAGGTACGGGTATATGCCGAGATGGCCGTCGGGACCCGCCTTGATTTGGTCAATCAGAGCTTTGAAAACATCGAGGCTGTCGTTGAGGCACAGGTACCCGAAATCGAAAACACCGTGTCTTTTATCGGAGGTTCCGGCTGGCGGGTGCGAGGATCCAATGCCGGAGAAATGCGCATTGCCCTGAAGCCGGTCAGCCAACGGAGTCGCTCCAGCGATGAGATCGCAGCAGCCCTTCGCAACAAACTCAGTGGCATCCCCGGCGTGAAAGTCCGCACCCGTGCCGGCCAGGGGCTCTTTTTACTTCGTATCGGCACCGGAGGAGACGATCAAGTCCAGGTGGAAGTGCGGGGGCACGACCTGGAGATATCCGATGCCCTGGCCCGTCGGGTTGAGGACGTGGTCGCCAATGTGGCCGGGGTTACCGACACCAAGATCAGCCGGGAAACCGGAACACCGGAAGAGCTCATTATTGTGGATCGACAGAAAGCGGCCGACATGCGGCTGACGGTTTCGAAAATCGCGAAAATGTTGCAAACCGTGCTTTCCGGCACTAAGGCAGGCAACTACCGTGACGGGGGAAACGAGTACGCCATTCGGGTAAAGCTGGAGGGGGCGGAGAAAAAAGACCTCAGGGACATTCTCGACCTTCCCATCATCAACACGGACGGAGAGCGGGTGGTGCTTCGAAATGTAGTAAACGTGCGCCCCAGACGCGGGCCGGTGCTTGTTGAACGCAAAGACCAGGAGCGGGTGGTCTACGTGACGGCCAATATCAGCGGCCGGGACCTGGGCTCCATTGTGGCCGACATCCGCACCGGCCTCCAATCGGTGCCGGTACCCCGGGATTTCAGCATTCTCTTTGGGGGAGACTATGAGGAACAGCAGGAATCTTTTCGCGAACTATTGACAAGCTTCGTCCTTGCCCTGGTTCTTGTCTACATGGTGATGGCCTCCCTCTATGAGTCCCTGCGATATCCTTTTGTGGTCATGTTCTCCGTGCCCCTGGCGGCCATCGGCGTCATCTGGATGCTCTTTCTGACCCAAACCACCTTTAACATTCAATCTTACATCGGCTGCATTATGCTGGGCGGCATCGTCGTAAATAATGCCATCTTGCTGGTGGATCACATCAACCTGCTGCGCCGACGGGACGGATTGCCGCTGAGAGAGGCCATTGAAGAGGCAGGCAGAAGACGGCTCCGGCCGATTCTGATGACCGCCGCGACCACCATTCTGGCCATGACGCCCCTGGCCCTGGGCCTTGGCGAGGGCGGTGAGGCTCAGGCTCCCATGGCACGGGCCATTGTGGGCGGCCTGTTCAGCTCGAGCCTGATTACGTTGGTGGTGGTTCCCACCATATACGCACTTTTTGAGCATAAGACGTTTCAGAAAGAGGCCGCCGTGGCCATCACGATTTCGGACCCTTCTCATCGCAAGCCTTCGGCAAGGAGTTAACATAATGGCCCTGTGCTACTACCGTTGCAAGCCATCGGCACAACTGCCGGCCTGGACCTTTTTTCTCGTGTTGCTCACCGGCATGTTTCCCAGAACCGTTGACGGTGAAGAAGCCATTATCCCGACGGCCGGCCGGAGGGCAACCGCAGGAACAATCGTCACGGAGATCCCGGCCGGGACAGGGCGGCTCGTGAATCCGCCGCAAGAAGCCTCGATGCACATTACCGTCCAAGATGCCGTGTTCATGGCATTGGCAAACAACCGCTCGCTGGTTGTGGAAAAGCTCAACCCTTTGATTCAGGAGACTTTTGAACACCAGGAGCGTGCGGTATTCGATCCCACCGTGGGAGCGCAAGTCTCAGCGGAAAGAAACGAAAGCGAGCGCCTGGCCAGAGCGGGAAGCACCACCGAAACGTCCATCAGCAATATCTATCGGGGCGGTATCGCTCTGCGGGAATTCTTTCCAACAGGCACGTTCGTAGAAGCGGATGTCGCCACGACAACGACCGATTCATCATTATACAGGGCGCCGTTCTCGTCTACCCGCATGGGAATATCCCTGACGCAATCCTTGCTTCGGGGGTTCGGCACAAAGGCCAACCTGGCCCGCCTTCGACAGGCAAGGCTGGAGACCCGGATCAGCCGATACGAGCTGCGCGGATTTAGCGAATCACTGGTGGCTCAGGTCGAAAACGCCTATTGGGACCACGCCCTTTCCCAGAGACAGATCGAAATCGTGGAGGAATCGCTCAACATTGCCGACCGGCAGCTCGCCGAAACCAAAGAAATGATCCAGGTGGGCGTCATGGCGGAAGCAGAGCTTGCAGCGCTGCAGGCCGAGGTGGCCGCTCAACAGCAGAGTCTGATCAATGCCAGGAGCGCCCTGGAGTCTTCCCGCCTGCGGCTGTTGCGGCTCTTGAACCCGCCCGGTGAGGACATGTGGGAACGAAACGTCGCCTTGGTGCATCCGCCCACGCTGCCGGAAATAGAAGTCGAGGACGTGGAGGCCCATGTATTGCTCGCACTTCGGATGCGTCCTGAAATGAACCAGGCAAGACTGGACATTCAGCAGCAAGACCTTGAAGTCGTTCGCACCCGCAATGGGCTTCTTCCCCGAATGGATCTGTTTGTCGGCCTGGGCAAAACCGGATATGCGGAGTCGTTTTCAGGGTCAGTAAGTAACATGGATGAAGACAGCTATGATGCGACGGTAGGATTGAACGTTGAATTGCCGGTTTTCAACCGGTACGCCAAGGCAGAGCACCGAAGAGCGCTGTTTAGCCGGGATATGGCTGAAAAGGCCCTGAACAACCTTGTCCAGTTGGTTGAACTGGACGTGCGAACCGCCCATATCGAAGTCAACCGCACCAGAGAGCAGATTGCTGCGAGTACGGCGACCCGGAGGTTTCAGGAAGAAAAACTGCGGATTGAAACCGAGAAATTCCGGGTGGGCCGCTCTACCAATCTTTTGGTCGCCCAGGCCCAGAGAGACCTTCTGGCCAGCCGCATCAACGAGGTTCAGGCCGTAGTCAACTACCTCAAAGCACTCATTGATTTCTACCGCCGGGAAGGTTCTCTTCTTGAGCGTCGAGGCATCGAAGCGCCCGGCAGCGACCTTGCAGATAGTTCTGCCGACAGGAACCAACAGTATATTATTCCTTGAGGCTTCTGTAACATTGCAGGAGACGAAAAGATACCTCCCCCCCGGCTTTTTTTGCCCCTGCCTTTTAGCCTCCCAGCACCCGTAACCGTTTTTTTGGACCTCTGTGTACCTCGGCTTTGGATTCGCATTCAAGTTTGGCGGTCATATGCCGATATTTCAGTGTAGGCGTTGACATGTTTCCCATAACCGCGGGGAAGGCTGCTTACATTGAAAGGTCTGCCCCCCACAGGCATCCCAAGAGGTCTTGCCATGAATCCCGAACGCGGTGTTGTATTTTCTGAAAAGATCGGTTCACACCTGTTGCTCTTGCACATGGTACGGTGCGTCGTGGAAAAACATGGCGGCAGTATCAAGTTGGACGAAAAAAACAAATCCATGTTTCTCAGCATTCCAGAAAACAACAAAGCGGCCTGTTTCAAGGAACTGGAAGATACCATAGGGCCAAGCAGGCCTCTCAACGAGGGTAGCGCTTCCATGCAGTGACTGTTATCTTGCTTGCCATGACCTCGCTCGTTTGCCTGTTCTTCGTTCCGACATATACTTTAGTCCGCCAAGCTTTTTCTGCCCCCGGATGATTCGAAGGCCGTGATTGTTTTACCCATTTTTGCTCAAAGCTGTTTTGGGTAATTCTGTGCTTTGGCGTTCAGGATTCGTGATGCATTATGCGATATTCTGAACTCCCATGGCCGGCCCCGGCAAGTTTGCTTGAAAATTCAGCCAATACAGGTAATCTAGGCGAGAAAAACCGGGCTGTCTCTCCCGTCAAGGGAGATGCGCCAATGGTTGAAACGTCCCGGCACGGCCCCGGACCCGATGCGTCGACCGGGTTTGCCGCCCAGCCCGTGGATTGCAAACAACGGCCACCCTCAAAGCGTGGAAAACACCGAACATGGATTACGTCATTGAAGCCAAAGATTTGAAAAAAACATTCGGCGACTTCGTTGCCGTAAACGGCATTTCCTTTCATGTATTGCCGGGCGAATGTTTCGGCATTCTGGGACCGAACGGGGCCGGCAAGACATCCACCATCCGGATGATCTACAATTTGTCTCCGGTAACCGCCGGGACCCTGAAGGTCTTTGGCCTGCCCATGGATCAGGAATGGCGAACCATCAAATCGCGGATCGGGGTGTGTCAGCAGGAAAACACGCTGGATCCTGATTTGTCCGTTGAACAGAATCTGGAAATCTTTGCGCGTTACTTCAATATCGACAAAAGACAGGCTCAAAAAAGGGCAAGAGACTTATTGGCTTTTTTTGGCCTGGATTATCGAAAAACCGCCCGGGTCACCGAACTTTCCGGCGGCATGGTCCGCCGGCTGGTGTTGGCCCGCGCCCTGATCAACCAACCGGATCTCCTCATTCTCGATGAACCCACCACGGGCCTCGATCCCCAATCCAGGCATCAGGTCTGGGAACGTCTGGAGGAGCTCCGATCACAGGGCCTCACGGTCTTGCTGACGACACACTATATGGACGAGGCCTCCCGCCTTTGCGATCGGCTTGTCATCGTGGATCATGGCCGTATTCTGGTAGAGGGAAAGCCGGAGGCATTGATCAAAGAACACGTAGGCCGGGATGTCATTGAAGTTGCCGGGCCAAGCGATGACTTGAGAAACTTTATACGGTCTCAGCCGATGACCCACGAAGACCTGGGACACCGGCTGATTATCTATGGTCAGGAAAGTAACCAACTATTTCACAAAATAACCGGCACGTTCTGCGAAGAAGAATGCGCTTTGCGCACGGCCACGCTGGAAGATGTCTTTTTAAAACTGACCGGCAGGGGCCTTCGGGAGTAGAGAATCCAGGTGTAGAGGATGAAAACTGTCGAATATCGAACTCTGAATATCGAATGTTGAAGGAAACACTTCGTGATTCTGCAGTTCAGTATTCGATATTGGATATTCTAAAACGTTGGTGAGTTCACGGTCGCACTTCACAAATGCGAAACACCGTGAATCGAGGAAAGGACGTCCCTTCCATGCGTATTTCCAGGCGCTTTGTCCGGGTGTGGCAACGAAACCTTACTGTATACCAGAGAATCTGGAAGACGGTCTTTCTTCCGCCCTTGCTGGAACCCCTTTTCTATCTGGCGGCCTTTGGGGTAGGATTGAGCGTGCTTGTGGGCAGCATCGGGTATCAAGGGGAGCAGGTTTCCTATACGGCGTTTATCGCCCCGGCGCTTATTGCCATCAACATCATGCAGAACGCCTTTTTTGAAACCACCTATGCGTCGTTCGTGAGGATGTATTATCAAAAAACCTTTGACGCCATGATGGCCACCCCCCTTTGTCTGGAAGAAATCATGACGGGAGAAATCGTCTGGGGAGCCACCAAATCCGTGCTGGCCACGGTCATCATGCAGGGGGTCATCAGCCTTTTTGGTCTCATTGCATACCCGCAAGGCCTGCTGATTATTCCCGTGGCCTTTTTAGGCGGCATGGCCTTTGCGTCCATCGGTCTGTTTTTCACGGGCACCGTTCGGGCTATTGAGGCCTTCAACCTGCCGATCTTTTTGTTTGTCACCCCCATGTTTCTTTTCAGCGGAACCTTTTTCCCGCTGGAAAATCTGCCGCCCTGGGCCCGGACCTTTGCAGCGTTTTTTCCCCTTACCCACCTGGTAACGCTGTCTCGCTCTTTGACTTTTGGTCGTTTGGAGACAAAACTCCTGTGGAATGCAGCTTACTTGCTCGTGTTTTCCATTGTATTCTTTTTTCTTGCCATCAACACAATGCGTCGCCGACTGGTCACATAGCAAGGTTATCGCTCTTCCAAACCCTTCAGCAATATTTGAAGACATGGACACAACCAATCTGGATATGAGCCAAAAAAGATGATCTCCTAGCCGCCATACGAACCATCAACCTCCGGCAAAATCCACAGACGGTGCGTCCGTATTTCGCCCGGTGATTGAAATAGTTTTTCTTTTATGATAAACGGTCCGTCGCATCGTGAAAGATGGACAAATGTGAATGGGTTCAAACCATCAACCAACAGGTAAAAGGAGGAGGACATCATGAAGAAGCTGTTTGCGATCTTGGTACCGATGGTCGTGTTAACCCTGGTTTTCGCGCCCCCTGCATTGTGCAGGAAAAACGTCGTCAAGATCGGGATCAACGCCCCCATGACCGGCGACATTCCCAAGGTAGGAGAAGGGAGCAAATTCGCAGGGCAGATGTGGCTTGAAGACATCAAGAAAGCCGGAGGTCTTAAGGTCGGCGACAAAACCTACGATGTCGAACTGGTGATCGAAGACAACGAATCCAAGGCGGAATCGGCCGTGAAGGCCAATACCAAGATGATCACGGAAGACGAGGTCCTGGCCATCGTGGGGCCCCAATCCTCTAAGCAGGCGGTGCCTGCCGGCGATGTGGCAAATAATTACAAAACCCCGATGATCAGTCCCTGGTCTACGAATCCGGACACGACCAGCGATCGACCCTTTGTGTTCCGCGGCTGCTTTCTGGATCCTTTCCAGGGGCCGGTGTTGGCTAATTTCATCACGGAAGAGTTCGGATTTAAAAAAGCCGCCGTCCTGTACGACGTGGCCAGTGATTATCCCAAGGGGCTGGCCGAGTTTTTTAAGCAGGCATGGGAAGACCTGCACGGCAAGGGTTCCGTAGTGGCTTTTGAAAGCTTTACCACCAAGGATACGGATTTCAGTTCCCAGTTGACAAAGATCAACCAGTCGGGCGCTGAAGTGCTTTTTACGCCACAATACTATAATGAAGTGGCCTTGATCGTCCAACAGGCCCATGAGCTGGGCTGGAAGAAGCCGATCGTGGGAAGTGATAGCTGGGGTTCGGCAGAAACGGTCAAACTTTGCGGTGAAGCCTGTTATGGGCTGTTTTTCAGCACCCACTATGCGGCGGCCGGCGCCACGGGGGCAACCAAAACCTTTATTGACCGCTATAAAGAGAAATACGGGTATGTGCCCGATGACGTCGGCGCACTGACCTGGGACGCATTGAGGATCGTCCAGACAGCCATCGAGTCCTGCGGCAACCTGACGGGAAATATCGAAAAAGATCGCCAATGTGTCCGCGATGCCCTGGCTAAGATCAAGGCCTTTGACGGCATTACCGGAAAAATGACGTTTACGGAAGACGGTGATCCCATCAAGTGCGCCGTTATTGTCAGGATCAGTGACAAGGGCGAGTTTGAGTTCTACAAGTCCGTGTGTCCCTAAGGCCGAAAAAGTCCTTTTCTGTTTGCCATAGGCGATCGCACACAAGCCGATACAGGAATCGTATGCCGGGCGTCGGCGTCTTCGCCGGCGCTTGGCCATCCGGGAAACAGGGGCCAAGACTCCGCATACAGACGGGCGGGCCGGGTGGCGCAAAGCCGGCCGGACCGCCCGTTTTTATTACCCGGATATTTACTGAGACCATGCCATCATGACATTTTTTTTCCAGAACGTGATCAACGCCCTCCAGTGGGGAAGCTTCTACGCCCTCATCGCACTGGGATACTCCATGGTCTACAGTATCCTCATGTTGTTCAATTTTGCCCATGGCGACATCTTCATGGTGGGCGCCTACATCGGCTTCGGCGTAGCAACGGGCCTGACAGCGCTGGCATCCATGGGCGCCCTGGCACTTCCAAATTGGATCATCCTGGTGTTGACCATTTTCATTTCCATGTTCCTCACCTCTTTTGTCGGTATGGCCGTAGAAAGGCTCGGGTACAGGCCTTTGCGTGAAGCCCCCCGTGCTTCTGCCGCCATCACAGGCCTGATGATCGGCATCATATTGGAAACGGGCAACCTGGCCCTTTTGGGCGCCCAGCGAATCAGCTTTCCTCCCTTGATCGAATCGGTGACCTACAATGTGGGCGGGGTATTTGTAACAAACAAAAAGATCATGATTGTCATCGTCTCGGTGACCATGATGATAGCCCTTCACCAGTTCATAAAGAGAACCAGGTGGGGAATGGCCATGCGCGCCATGGCTTTTGACTATGTGGTCGTCCCCCTGATGGGTGTGTCCATAAACACCATTGCGGCCCTGACTTTTGCCATAGGCTCGGCACTGGCAGCGGTGGCGGGCATCCTTTTTGGTGTGGCCTATCCGGTCTTGGACCCTTATATGGGGATCGTTTTTGGATGGAAGGCCTTTGTGGCGGCTATTCTGGGCGGAAGGGGCTCTGTGTTGGGGGCCACCCTGGCGGGCTTTTTGCTCGGATTCATTGAAATCTTCGTAGCCATGATATTCCCGTCCACGTTGCGCGACCTGATTGCCTATTCGATTATTTTACTCATTTTGGTGTTCAGACCTCACGGCTTTTTCGGCGAGGCCTATAGTGCGCGTTTGCGGTTATAGGGCCCGTTGGAGGTTATAGGAATTGATTAGATGGAAGACGGACACGAAGTTAAAGGCCGGGTCAAAACCAAGATAGGGCGGATATTCGGGCAGGTCCCCCTTCTGGGCTGGCTCTTCGGTTGCCTGGTTGCCGTCACACTGGAACAAGTCGTGGGATACGAATTGGCGGGAATCTTTGGGATGTCCCGAGTTCCCGTCTTGTTCGGGTTTGTCAACATGCTCAAAAAACCCTTGATGATGCCCGGTTCCCTGGCCTTCGTGTTGCTCATATACGTTCTGCCCATATGTATGGTGGCCCGTTTGAGCGCCCCCTTGACCAACAGGGTGGCAGAAAGGCTCCTGCACCTTCCCACCATCTTCCCAACGCTCATTCACCTGGGGTTGCTGTATCTGATCCTGCATCTTTGGTCCGATATGAGCGCATACCGGGATCTGACCCTCAGGCTGACCCTTATAGCAATCATGCTCACCCTGAGCGTCAACGTGATCAACGGATACATGGGCGAGTTTTCCTGTTCCCACCCCGGATTCATGGCTTTGGGGGCTTATGCCGCCTCGGTCTTCACCCTGACTCTTTTTGCCGACGACAAGTTTTTCGGCGAAGCCGTCCTGCCCGCGGGACTGGGACCGTTCTTATTCCCCTTGGGACTGGTTCTGGCGGGTGTTGTTGCCGCCATGGGGGCCCTGGTCATTGCCATCCCGTCGTTTAGGACAAGAGGCGACTATCTGGCGATTATATCTCTGGCGTTCATGTTCATCGTCAAAAGCATGATCGAAAACCTGGAGGTCGTGGGAGGCCCCCGGGGATTGAGCAGCCACCCCAACTGGGCCAACCTGCCCACGGTGTTTTTATGGACCGTGGCCTGTGTGTGGATTATCAATAATTTTGTCCGCTCCATTTTCGGAAAAGCGCTGAACGCAGTCCGAGACGACGAGACGGCCGCCAACGCCATGACGGTCAACACCAGGCGGACAAAGATCGTGGCGTTCATGTTTGGGGCCTTCTGGGCAGGCGTGGCGGGAGGCCTTTTTGCCCATGTGCTCAGATATGTCAATCCCAGCACCTTCGGTCTGCAAAAGCTGGCTGAGATCCTGGCCATGGTTTATTTTGGCGGGCTCAATTCGGTCTACGGCTCTATCGTGGGCGCCGTGAGCTTGAGCCTTCTCGGCGAGGTCCTCCGACCCCTGGAAATCTTTAAATGGATCATCATCCCTCTGCTGCTCATCCTTGTTATGATCTTTAGGCCTACCGGGCTCATCGCGTTTAAGGAATTCGACGTCAAGCACATCATGAGGGCCAGGAACAAGGCAAAGGAAAAGGTGTGACAATGGCATTGCTGCAGGTGAAAGGCATGGCCCACGACTTCGGGGGCTTGAGGGCGGTCAACAATTACAACCTTCATGTGGAGTCCGGCGACATTCGGGGATTGATCGGACCCAATGGCGCGGGCAAGACCACTATCTTTAACCTCATTACCGGTATTTACAGGCCGACAGAGGGATCCATCACCTTTGCCGGTAAAAGCATTGTAGGGCTTCAGCCCTACCAGATTGCCTCTATGGGAATCAGCAGGACTTTTCAGAACCTCCTGTTGTGGCGACACATGACCGTCCTGGAACATGTAAAAATGGCCCAGTATTCCAAGCTTACCTACGGATTGTTCGGCGCTTTTTTCGGTTCCACCAAACGCAATAGACAGGAGGCTGAAGCAGAAAAGAAGGCATACGAACTGCTCGATATGGTCGGTGTTCGGCGTTTTGCGGATCACATGGTGGTAAATCTTCCTTACGGCGCCCAAAGACGGGTGGAAATGGCTCGGGCCTTGGCTACAGACCCAAAGGTGCTTTTTTTGGATGAACCCACTGCCGGGATGAACCCTGAAGAGCTGGTGCAGATGATGCACATCATCAGGAAAATCCACAAAAAGCTGGGGCTGGCCATTTTTCTTATCGAACATCGGTTGAAAATGGTTATGGAGCTTTGCCGGGTGGTGCAGACGTTGGTCTTTGGCGAGGTCATCGCAGAGGGCACTCCGGAGGAAATCCAGGGCGATCCCAAAGTCATAGAAGCCTATTTGGGCAAGGAGATGGTTCACTGATGTTGTTGTCTGTGGAAAACCTGCGCGTTTCTTACGGTAACATCAAAGCGTTGCACGGCATCAGTTTTCAGATCGACGAAGGCGAAATCGTTTGTATTATCGGGGCTAACGGGGCCGGCAAGAGCACGACGTTAAAGGCTATTTCCCGCCTCATTCCCGTCAAACCGGGAACCAGGATGACTTTCATGGGCAAGGATCTGCTCAAGTATTCCGCCGATAAAGTGGTCAGCAAGCTCGGACTGTCCCATGTCCCGGAGGGCAGAAGGCTGTTTGGCAACTTGACGGTGATGGAAAATCTGAAGCTGGCCACGTTTGCCAGGAAGAAAGATGACCGGATTGATCAAGACCTCGCCAGGATTTTTTCCATCTTCCCGAGGCTTGATGAAAGAAAAACGCAAAAGGCCGGCACGCTCAGTGGAGGAGAACAGCAGATGTTGGCCATCGGCAGGGCGTTCATGAGTGGACGAAAGGTCATGCTTCTGGACGAACCGTCCATGGGACTGGCGCCCTTGTTGATGCTGAACGTCTTTGAGGCCCTCAAGGAATTGAACGGAGAAGGCACGACCATTCTCCTCGTGGAACAGAACGCCCGATTGGCGTTGCAGTTCGCTCAGCGGGGCTACGTCTTGGAAAATGGGCTCCTGGCACTGGAGGGGGCCTCGGGCGACCTTCTTGCCGATCCCGAAGTGAAGAAGGCGTACTTGGGATAAGGCGTGTGATCCGTGATTCGCGTATCAAGCGACATTTCGGATTCCTCCGGAGACTTGCGCCGTAAGACAACAAAGAGTGCCTAAAGTTTGAAGTGCCTAAAATGAGCTAAAGTTGAGGTTCGTGCCTTCGGCAAGGGCACTTCATAACTTCAGGCACTTTGGTTCATTCTAGCTCACTTTAGGCACTTTAGCTCACTTTAGCTCACTTTCAACTTCTACCAGTCAGGGCGCCTTGCTGACACTTTTTGCCGGATTGGATGGGATGCCATGATGAGAATATTGGTTTGCGACGGCCTTCATAAAAGCGGCCTGGAGCTGCTTCGATCCGCCGAGGGAATAGACGTTGACGCCCCCGACCAGTGGAGCATGGAACAGATTGCCGATCAGATTCACCAGTACCATGCCATGGTCGTTCGAAGCAGGACCAGGGTTACCAAAGCGTTGATGGACAAGGCCGGGCAACTCAAGGTGATCGGTCGGGCCGGCACCGGGGTGGACAACATCGACATTGCCGCCGCCAGCGTCCGAGGCATTCTCGTCATGAATACGCCCGGAGCCAATGCCATGGCCGCTGCGGAGCATACCATGGCATTGATGTTCGCCCTGGCCCGCCATGTCCCGCAGGCCACCCAATCCATTCGGGAGGGCCGTTGGGACAAGAAGCGGTTCATGGGCACGGAACTCTACGAACAGACCTTGGGTATCATCGGCCTTGGACGCATCGGCACCATTGTGGCCGACCGGGCCATCGGCATGGGCATGGAGGTCATTGGACATGATCCCTATATGACCCCCGAAGCGGCCGCCATCCTCGGCGTTCACTGGGTAGAGCTGGATGCCCTTTTTGCCCGCAGCGATTTCATCACCCTGCACACCCCCCAGACTGAGGACACCACGCACATCATCAACCGGGAAACGATTGCCGGGATGCGAACCGGGGTACGAATCATCAATTGCGCCCGAGGCGGTCTTATTGATGAAGAAGCGCTTTATGAGGCCCTTCAGGACGGTCGCATCGCAGGCGCGGCTCTGGATGTTTTCTCCAAAGAGCCCCCGACGGGCAATCCCCTTGTCTCTCTGGAAAATGTGATTACCACGCCTCACCTGGGGGCATCGAGCATCCAGGCCCAGGCCAACGTGGCTCGCACCATTGCCTCTCAGCTGGTAAGTTATCTTCAAAAAGGCATCATCCGAAACGCGGTCAACTTCCCGTCCATCAGCTCGAAGGCTTATAAAAAAATGCGGCCTTACCTGGTGTTGGCCGAGAAACTGGGTACGCTGCAGGGCCAGTTGTGCAAACGTATCGATCGTTTGGAGATTGAATACAGTGGCCCGGAACTGGAAGAACTCCCCTTGGAACCGATTACCCAGACGGCCGTAAAAGGATTCCTCGAACCCATCTTATCAGAAAGGGTGAACCTGGTGAACGCCCCGATCCTGCTGCGGGATCGGCGGGTCGAACTCATCACGTCCAAAACATCGGAAGAACGCGGCTATACGGGTATGATCGTCGTTCGGGCCTTTGAAAAAGGACAGTGCTTTTCCGCCGCCGGAACGGTATTTCCGGGAGAAGGCGCCCGACTGATTCGGCTGAACGACTACCGCCTGGAGGCAGAGCTTGAAGGGATCAATTTGATCGTTCACAATTGGGACAAGCCGGGCGTGATCGGACTTGTCGGCACCACTCTGGGCGAATTCAAGGTAAATATCGCCAACATGCACCTGAGCCGCACGCCGGAAAGAGACAAAGCCGTGGCGATTATTCGCATGGATGAAGAGGCCCCGGCGGAAGCCATGGAAACCCTCCAGAGACATCCCAATATCATATCGGTCCAACAAGTCCGACTATGACGGCGAGGCCGGTTGCCCGAGTATTCGCTGTTTAGGACGGCAATCAACCTTTTCAAATCTTTGGTATTCTTTCGCATGTCACTCGAATCCTTGACCCCCTGCACCCTTCGGCGCCATATCTGCTCAATGGGAGACGGCTCTCTTGTTTTGCCTTAATGAACGACAATGAATCGGGATAAAAAAATTTGGAGGCCCGCCGCTGTGTGAACAATCGCCTTCAGTATTTTCGCCGAAATGCCGTTTTATGGAAGAGGGCTGACAAGCCGTTCACTGAAAAATCCTGGAAAACCGCTCACGGAGGTTCTCATTGATCGAAGATCCGAAGCTCTACATAGACGAAAACGGCAAGGGCTTTTTTAAATGCCCCCACTGTGGCAAGCAAGTAAGCATTGATATCATTGAATTCCAGGGCCTTACCGATGGCGTGAAGGTCAAATGCGCCTGCGGAGGCGAATTCAAGGTCTGCCTTGGATTAAGAACAGGACGGCGGAAGCAAGGCTTTTTCAGAGGCAACTACGTTAAACTGCCCCAGGGCAAAGAAAAGGGACGAATCCGGGTCCGTGATGTCTCCACCGGGGGCGCTCACTTCACAACCTGGAACGCCCACAACCTGAAGGTTGGAGATGAGATCCTGCTCCAATTTGTCCTGGAAGATCACAAGGGTTCTGAAATCGAAAGGACCGCCGCGGTACGTTGGGTCAAAGATATGGCCATCGGGTGCCAGTTCACGGACCGGCGCAAGTTGGATCCGGACCTGGGGTTTTACGTCATGGATCTGTCCCAACAAAACGGGACTATTCCGCATCGCGCTTCAGGACAGCCAGAAAGGCCGACTGGGGAATCATGACCTGCCCGATCATCTTCATCCGTCTCTTGCCCTTCTTTTGTTTTTCCAGGAGTTTACGTTTTCGGGTAATGTCGCCCCCGTAACACTTGGCCGTTACGTCCTTACGATAGGCCGAGATGGTCTCTCTGGCGATCACCTTCGCTCCAATAGCCCCCTGAATGGCAATCTTGAACATCTGCTTGGGAATTTCTCCTTTCAATTTTTCACATACCTGTCTGGCCCGCAGGTATGCCCCATCTTCGTGGACCAGCTGGGAGAGGGCATCCACCTTTTCGCCGTTGATAAGAATGTCCAGCTTAACCAAGTCGGCATCACGATAGTCGATAACCTCATAATCAAAGGATCCGTATCCCTGCGTGACGGTCTTCAGCCTGTCGTAAAAATCATAGATCACTTCAGCCAGCGGCAGTTCACAGGTCAGTTCAATCCGTTGCTTACCCGTGTATTGATGCTTTGAGTTGACGCCCCGCCGTTCAAGACACAGCTTGATGACCGCTCCAAGATACCGGTCCGGAATCATGATGGCGGCCCGGATGTAAGGCTCCTGGGTGCCAATAATCTTGGCGGGATCAGGGTACAGTGACGGGTTGTCGATCACCTCGGTGGTGCCGTCACTCATCATAAAATGATATTTGACCGACGGAGATGTGATGATCAAGGAAAGGTCGAATTCCCTTTCCAGCCGCTCTTGGACAATTTCCAGATGCAGAAGCCCCAAAAATCCGCATCGGAAACCAAAACCCAGAGCGGCAGAGGTATCCTTTTCGTAGACCAAGGATGCATCGTTGAGCTTCAGCTTGTCCATCGCCACAGCCAGGTCTTCATATCCATCAGAGGCCACAGGATAAATGGAAGAAAAGACCACCGGCTTGATTTCCCTGAAACCGGCCAAGGCGGCGCTGCACGGTTGATCCCGATGGGTGATCGTGTCCCCGCACCGTGTGTCGCTGACCGTTTTCACGCCGGCAATGATGTAGCCCACTTCTCCGGCCGTGAGCGCTTGCCTGGGAACCCTTTTGATCTGAAAGAACCCCACCTCTTCGACCCGGTAAACGGCATTATTGGACATAAAGCGAATGGTGTCGCCGGGTTTCACCGTTCCTTCAAAGACCCGACAATGGATAACGGTGCCGCGGTAAGGGTCGTAGCTGGAGTCGAAAATCAGCGCTTGCAAAGGCGTTTTTGGATTCCCCTTGGGCGCGGGGAGCTTTTTGATAACAGCCTCCAGGATCTCGTGGATTCCCGTGCCCTCCTTGGCCGAAGCCAGTAACGCCTCGTTGGGATCCAACCCCAGCTCTTCGTCGATTTGCTCTTTGACCCAATCCAGGTCCGCCGCCGGCAGATCGATTTTGTTGATCACCGGGATAATCGCCAGGTCGTGATCGATGGCCATATAGAGGTTAGCCACGGTCTGCGCCTCCACGCCTTGACTCGCATCCACGAGGATCAAAACCCCCTCGCAGGATGCAAGGGAACGGGATACCTCATAGGTAAAATCCACATGTCCGGGAGTGTCAATCAGATTCAACATATACCATTGGCCGTCTTCGGCCTCATAAGGCAGCGACACGGCCTGGCTCTTGATCGTGATGCCCCGCTCCCGCTCCAGGTCCATGGTATCCAGGATCTGTTCCTTGAAATCCCGGTCGGAAACAATGCCTGTGGCTTGAATCAGGCGGTCGGACAGGGTCGACTTCCCGTGGTTAATATGCGCTATTATACTGAAATTGCGAATATGTTTCACAACGTATCAAAACCCAACGCAAACGCTTTCAGGTTGATTTCTACAAACTTTTCCTTTGTCTTGGTGCGAAGGGTTTCCTCAAAGGCCTCCTTGGGCACAGGAACCGCCTTGCTTCGAGCCAACGCACCCATCATCACCACATTGGCCGAAAGGGCGGCGCCGGCGTTCCGGGCCAGTTTTTGGGCATCCAACGTCACCAACGTCTTCACGCGGCTTCCGATAAAGGCAAACATCTTGTCCACGTCCGGGTAATCGCTTTTTCCAATCGACACGCCAAAAGGCATGATTGGCACACGGTTGGAAATCACCACTGAATCGGCGGAACATTTTCGCATGGCGCGATAGGTCTCCAAGGGTTCAAACCCCACAAGAACATCCGCCTCGCCGTCTGAAATAATCGGGCTTTTAATATCCCCGATCATTACCGTGGACTCCACGACACCGCCCCGCTGAGCCATGCCGTGAACTTCACTGGCCAGCACATTGTGACCGGCATGTATGGCGGCTTCGGCCAAGACCATGGTTGCCAACAGGGTTCCCTGTCCGCCGACGCCTGTAAAACACACCCTGCAGTTATCCACTTTACGGTTATTCATCATGTATCTCCTGCTCCTAAATCTTCTTCGGCCTGATCTTGTTGCAGATCTGAATACACACCCCGCACCCGATGCACAGGTCCTGATTGATCACCATGGCCGTGGTGCCGTCAGGGTCCGGGTTCCGATACAGTGCCGGGCACGCAAACGTGTCGATACACCTCCGGCATTCTCCCGTGCACTCGGGGCCCACCACAAAGGCCCGTTTCTGTTTAACACCCAGCATCCGCCTTTCAAACAAGGGACAGGGCGCTTTGGCAATAACCACCGACAACATGTCGGCCTCCAGGGCTTCTCGAACCGCGGTCTTGGTCTTTGCCACGTGGATGGGATTGACCACGGCCACGTTTTCAACGCCACAGGCCCTGACAATGGCTTCGATGGAAACCGAAGGCTTTTGCCAGCCGGGAGGCGTCATGTCCACGCCGGGATGGGGTTGATGTCCCGTCATGGCCGTAGTGCCGTTATCCAGTATCACCAGGACGAATCTGTGCTGGTTGTGCACGGCATTGATCAATCCGGTAATCCCTGAATGGAAAAAGGTGGAATCACCGATAAAGGCAATGACCTTGCTGTCCGTAACCCTGGAAATGCCGGCGGCGGAAGTCACACTGGAGCCCATGCAAACCAGAAAATCGGCAGATCGCAAGGGCGGCAGAATGCCCAACGTATAGCACCCGATGTCTGTGGGAAAAATGGCTTCCGTGCCCATGTCGACAAGCGCGCTGTTCACAGCGTAGTACGCTGCCCTGTGGGGACACCCCGCGCACAAATTGGGCGGCCGTATGGGCATCTCTGCGGCCTCGGGATCTTCTGCCGAGTCGATGGGCTTGGGCGTTTCGTAAGCAACTCCGAAGTGTTTTGCCATGGCGGCCCGGACCATACCCGGCTCGTATTCGTAGAGCCGCGAAAAAAGATCCGCCGCTTTGCCGGCAATGGGCGTGGCAAGACTGTTCGTATGAGCCACCACCCTCAAATTCTCTTCAATAATCGGTTCCAGCTCTTCGACCACGAGGATCTTTTCAACGGAACGGATAAACCCTTTGGCAAGGTCTTCCGGAAAAGGATAACCAAAGCCCAGCTTGAGCACCCGCACCTTTTCTTCAATGGCCAAATCCTTGACGGCATCGACCACGTAATTGTAAGCCATGCCGGCGGCCACAATGCCCCACGGGCCATTGCCGGAAAGCGTGTTAAAAGGCGATTGACAAGCCATTTCCCGCGCCTTTTCCTCCTGGCCCAGCAGTACCTTGTGTCGCACCCGGGCTACCGCCGGCACGGTGACAAAACGGGAGCTGTCTTTTTGGAAATCACCTTTTGTTTTAGGGAGCAGTAAGGCGCCGGTGGTGACAATTCCGCGATGATGGCTCAGCCGGGTGGTTGTGCGAAGCAGCACCGGCAGCTCCAA
Source organism: uncultured Desulfobacterales bacterium (assembly GCA_964430705.1). GTDB lineage: Bacteria > Desulfobacterota > Desulfobacteria > Desulfobacterales. The sequence goes on from CAYSGJ010000178.1 coordinate 64,917, forward strand.
AGACTCGGAAATGGCGAATGCGGCCACGGTCATGTCTTTGGCCTCTTGTGCCGAGGAAGGTTCCAGCATGGGCAAAGCGGACAGCCTGGCATACAGACGATTGTCTTGCTCGTTCTGGCTTGAAAACATGGACGGATCATCCGCCGTAATGATTACCAGCCCGCCGCGGACTCCCACGTAGGCCAGGGTCATGAGCGGATCGGCCGCCACGTTGAGGCCGACGTGTTTCATGCTGCACATGGTCCGCACGCCGGACACCGCAGCGCCGGCCGCGGTTTCCAGAGCCACCTTTTCGTTGGTGGAGTATTCGAAATAGAGATCCGACTCGGCTGCAATCCTGAAAAAGTTGTCTGCTATTTCCGATGACGGCGTTCCCGGATAGGTCGTGGCAAAGCCGAGCCCCGCCTCCAAAGCGCCCCGAACAATGGCTTCGTTGCCCAACAAAAGGAGTTTTTTCCCTTCCTCAGGGGTTAAAAGCGGATGCATGGCCACCTCCATTGGCGTCTATTTTCGGAACTTCCAGGCGTTCGTTTTTGTGTTCGGCCCAAATCGCCGGAGCCTTATCGGCTTCCTGTCAAAGGTAACGATTCCGGGGCAAACGCGCGACAAACTGAACCGGCACTAAAAGGGTTGTGACCTCAATGGGAACGTGTCCGGCCGGTGCAGGTCGGAATAGTCGATGGCCTCTCCCAGGTAAGCGTCGATCACGGCCTGGTTTTCCTTGATGACACCCGGAGGACCTTCTGCAATCTTTTGTCCGTAGTTGATCACAACGATTTCATCGGAAATATTCATGACCAAATTCATGTCGTGTTCCACCAGCAGGACCGTCATGCCCTGTTCTTTCAGCGCACGGATGCACTCCGACAAGTATTCTGTTTCTCGATCGTTGAGACCTCCGGCAGGTTCATCCAACAAGAGCAGCTCAGGATCGGTCGCCTTGGCCCTGGCAATCTCCAGGCGTTTTTGTTCCCCAAGAGACAGGTTGTCGGCTTTAAGGTTCCTTTTCTCAGAAAGTCCGACGAATTCCAGTTGCTCAAGCGCAGACTTGCGGATCTGTTGCTCCTCGTTTTTCATACGCTTCAGCCTGAGCCCTGTGGCAAAAAGTTCCGACCGTGTTCTTACGTGGCGTCCCACCATGACGTTTTCAAGCACCGACATCTCGCCAAAAAGCTCCACGGTCTGAAAAGTGCTCGAGATGCCCCGAGCCGCGATTTCATAGGGCTTAAGGCCGTTCAATGGCCTTCCCTTTAGACGAATCTTACCTTTGGTGGGAACGTGCAGGCCCGTAATGGTCTTAAACAGGGTTGTCTTGCCGGCGCCGTTAGGGCCGATGATCGACTTGATCAACCCGGTATCTACGCCAAAAGACAGATCCTTAATGGCCACGAGGCCGCCAAACTCTTTGAATAGTCCCTCAATTTCCAACAAAGGCTGCATGTCTGTTCCCGGTTTGGTGAAACGTCTCTAAGGAGCCTTCTGTGACCCGAGGTCTCAGAAACAACAGAGACCTTTGAATAACGCTCCGTGGTGTTCAAGCGCTTTTAGGGCCGATACGGAAAGAACGTTTTCAGCAGTCTCCTGACAAACTCAATAGATAAAACGGCAGCGGTTGTCAACCACAGTTGCCTGCCCGGATCCCCCGGCTGCCGCGTTTGCCGGCTTTGTTTTTGCGGCTGACGCCTTGAAAAGACCCCGTCGGATTTGGCCCTGCATTCGGAACAGCCCGGGGTCATGAAGATTCTGTTAGCCCTTATCCTATTTTTGGTTCTTCTCCAATTCGGCTGGAGAAAAAGGTCCGACAGCCAAAACATGTCAAAAGCATGACGTACACACCCGGCGGCATTCGATTCACCAACCGATATAACACCCTGATTTTCATGGTGTTGCATCCACGGAGCCCCGGAACTTCGGCACCCAATAACAATGTGGGGACTTTCGCCGGTTGGCAAGATACTTGCAAAACAACCATGGATCTTTGGGTTGCAGAATAAAACCACCGAGCCGCAGAAAATGGTTCGGGACTCAAGCATGAAAGGCAACCCGCTTTTCTTTTTAAGTACCCACGGTTTCATGATTGTTTACGTATTTGCCGTTTCAGTAAACGGCGGACGAATAATATGCATTGAAGGAGTTTGACCATGTCGCTTGACAGTCAAATGACCGTCCTGGTCGTTGATGATTCAAAGACCATGCGGATTATGTTCATGCAAATGCTGGAGAAAAACGGCTTTGAGAACATCACCCTGGCGGAAGACGGCGATGACGCCATCCACGCATTGCAGGAACACAAACCAGACCTGATCATCAGCGACTGGAATATGCCTAAAAAAGACGGGCTCGAACTTTTAGAATGGGTCCGCAGTCATGATGATTTCAAAGATATCCCTTTCATCATGGCAACGGCCCAGGGAGACAAAAAACAACAGGATCGCGCAATGAAGGCCGGCGCCGACAGCCACATTGCAAAGCCGTTTGATGCGCAACAACTGAAAGAAAAAATCGAACAGGCCCTAGGCCTCCAACAATCCCCCCCGGAACCAAAACAGGCCCGAAAGGTTGTGAACGGCAAGGTTCAACTGAAAATGGGCCATATTCAGATCACGGACCACCTCGCCCTTGGCGTCTTAAAACATCGCATTCTTGCCGGAGAAATAACTCCCAGGTATTTCGAGCTGGAAACGCTGTGCATGCCGGGATGGAATCCCATTCAGGAATCCCTTGAAAAAGGAGACATTGACGGCGCCTTTGTTTTGGCCCCGATTGCCATGGACCTTTTTGGTTTCAATGTGCCCATTAAGCTCATTCTATTGGCCCACAAGAACGGCAGCATATTTGTGCGGTCCAACAATGACGGCATTCACAATTACGAATCGCTCTCGGATTTCTTCAAATACAAGGTCGTCAATATTCCCCACAAGATGTCCGTCCATAATATGTTGGCTCACAAATTCCTGACTGAATTGGGACTCAAGCCCGGAGTTCCCGGGAAAAAGGCCATCAACGTACGCTTTGAGGTCGTACCTCCCGTCCAAATGCCCTCCATCATGAAGGAAAATGATGAGGTTGGCGGGTTTATCGTGGCCGAACCCATAGGATCCAACGCTATTGCCAAAGGGGTGGCAGAAATGCAGTTCTTGTCGGCATCGCTTTGGGGAAACCACCCCTGCTGCGTGGTAACCATGAGACAAGCGTTTATAGACCGGTATCCCGACGCGGTTCACGAACTCACATCGTTACTGGTGGATGCAGGCCGGTTTGTTGAGCAAAACAAGGAACCGGCCGCCGACATCGCCGTTGCGTTTCTGGATCCGAAAAAGGAACTGGGCCTGACCCCGGACATTCTGCGTAAGGTCTTGACCACACCCCAAGGGATCAAGATGGGAGATCTTTACCCCGTTCTTGAGGACCTGGACAAAATACAACGGTACATGCATCATGAAATGGACATCGGGGTATTGATCGACGTAGAAAAATTTGTGGACTTGCGATTCGCAGATGCCGCCTGCAAGCATTAGCGCGATACCCTGCACGAGGCACGAAACGCCCCCGACCTCCCACCACAGTTGATGCCGGTATGACTTTGCGGCTGAAAAAATCTGAATTTAGACTGCTCCGGAATATCATCGAGACACGGTGCGGCATATTCCTGGGAGAGGAAAAAGAATACCTCGTTGAGCACCGACTGACCGGTCTGGCAAAAGACTCGCAATGCAAAAGCTTCGGAGAATTCTGCCGGAGAATCAATAAAAGCCCCCCATCATCGGATTTGTGGAACGCGGTGATAGACGCCATAACGATCAACGAAACCCTATGGCTTCGAGACCTGCACCCTTTTACCGTTTTAAGGGAAGACCTTTTGCCCAAACTTCATCAGAGCATTCGCGAAGGCAAACGAAACACCATCAACATCTGGTCGGCAGCTTGTTCCACCGGACAAGAACCCTACTCTATTGCCATGACCGCGCTTGATTACTATGAAAATGCGGGGGGGCAGAAGCCCTGCCGCGACCAGGTTCGGATTCTGGCAACCGACATATCCTCTGCGGCGCTGTCCAAGGCCGCGGCGGGACAATACGACAACGCGTCTATCATCAGGGGACTGCCGCAGGAGACGCGGGATCGCTACTTTACCAGACAAGATGACTCGTGGGCTGTAAAACCAAGTGTCAAACAACTGGTGGCGTTCAAGAAGGCCAATCTCCTGGATCCGCTGTTCGGGCTGGGAAGATTTGACATTGTTTTTCTGCGCAACCTCATCATCTATTTCTCAGAGCCCCTCAAAAAAGACCTTCTGGAACGTATCGCCGGCATGATCAAACCAGGCGGCTATCTGGTCCTGGGCGCGGGAGAAACGGTGCGAGGATACACCTCGTCGTTTAATCCGGTAGAATACAATGGTTGCATCTTGTACCGAGCCGCAACATAAAAATCCGTAACCACCCACCATGCCGCTTCCGGAATCCCTGACCACAACGCGTACTAGCGTTTTTTTCCCTGTTTGGCAATCTTCAGGCCTTGCGCGGCATCCTCGCTCCCAAAAACAGCAAGAACATTGGGAGCCCACCCCGGCAAGAATCCATCGGCGGATCCCCCGTATCTAATCGGAAAAGATTATCTGCCGGTCATTATAGATCCGGTGCACCTTTCCCCGAGCATGGGACACGATATCGCCGGGATCAAACCTTCGTCGAATCACATTGAGTCCCTGCCATACGGCAAAAATCAAAAATGGAGCCGCCAGACCCGCTCCCATGAATGCGGTTTTCCGGCCGGCCAATGCGCCCAGCGCGATCGCGCCGGCGGCAACCGCAAAAAAAGCCGCGGCAAACCCGATCTTTCTGCGCCGCGCTTTCGATTCGCTGTAGACCCTGATCTGGAAAACCTTATGACAAAAAGGGCAGGCAACACGGTCTTCTTGGTGGTTATGCTCTGGAACAATGCATGCGTGCCGCCATGTCTTACGTTCCGGCATGGCCATGCCTCGTCCCCGACTTCGAAAAACCGCTGTTTGATCCATACATCCGAACAGGATGGACACTTTTTCGCCCGAGGTTCGGCTTTTCATCGGTCGCTCCATCCGCATCGGGCTATCTGCATTGGATGAGAATCTCATATTTCGGGGCGCTTTTCAAAAGAATATCTTCAGATATGAGGCCCCTTTTTATCGGTGTCGAGAATAGACTAACAAACCCCTTTAAATACACCGTATGATGCGCAATCCTCCCGTTTTTTTTCCGGCGGTGGATTTGGGTGTCTCAACGGCAGGACGTCTATGCTTGCCGGGCGCCTGTGGAGCGATCGTCACGAAAGGTCATAAGCTTCTTTTCGTCCAGACGGCCGACCGTGATCTTGAGCGATTCCCCGCGCTGTGCGGCCAAAGCAAACCAGTCGGTGATTTCCTCGTCCAAACGTTCTTCGCCGACATGCCTTGAATCGGTCGCCATCTCCAAATGGTGGTCCATTTTTCCGGAATTGATGAAGGTCCATTCACCATTTCTCTCGGAGACAATGCCCGTATGGCCCTTGGTATGTGTAGAAAAAGAAACGATGAACCCTTTGCGTAACAGCACATCCAGCCCACGGATCACCTCCCGAGCCTGTGCCTTTGCATCTTTTATCCTCACAAAGGATTTCGAATACACCTTGATCCCGGACGCATCCACAAGCCCTTCGCCATTGAGATACGCATTTCTCGGGCGCCCTTCCCGGGCGGCCATGTGCTCGAGCCTTTCCAGGAGACCGCCCGTGCCGTGATAACGCACACCGAGATTCACGAGGCCCTGAACGACCAATTCATAGCAATCCATGTCTTCGTACGGTCTTCCAATGTATGGTTGCACCGCTTCGACCAGTTGGACTGAAAAACCATCACGACCTTGGTTCCAGTATATTTCCTGTGTTTGCGGATCCAGGTAGACGGCTGTTCCGGCTTGAATACCGGTATACGGTTTGTTCCGGTTGGTTTGAGAGTGTATGATCCGCCAAGCTTCGCTCCCATACCGGGGATGACCAACCAGGAGGTGTGACACGGTGGGGGTGTTTTCCGTAATGGTCCCCAAAAAAACGGCGGGCTGTTTTTCCTCCTGGGGATTTATTCCTGAAAAGACCCTCTCGGGAATAGTTTCGGACTTCACAGAAACTTCGGCTTTTCCCGGTTCCGCCAATACATCACGCTGGCAGGCCAATGTTTTATGGGCTTCAGAATGTGGCCGCTGAAGGGCTTGGACTTCTTCAGTCCATGATATTTCCAGCTTCTCGGGGTCTATAAAGACTGCCGTGCCGGGCTGAATCTTGGTGTATGATTTGTGGCGATTGCGCTCGGAGTGAACAATGCTCCAGCAATGATCGCCGTACTGCGGATGTCCCACCAGAAAGTGGGACACAGTCGGCATCGTTTCGGAGATGATTCCCAGGGGGATCTTGCCACCACTGTCCCGGGCATGATTGAGGTCGGGGGATTGCCCTAAATGTGTTCCGTCACCCTTGCCCTGGGGACTTTTGCCGCTTTGTTGATCGCTCAGGACCTTGGCGAAATCCGATTGATAACGGTGCTTTTTTGCAGCAAGAACCTGAGGGTTCCGGACGGCGCCTTTGATGGGATCTGGGTCCATGGTGCATGTTCTCCCGGCTAAGTGGTTGTCGACAGTTTTCTCGGTCTTAACCCGGGAAAGGGAGCAACATCCGTGCCATTGGCGTGCAAAGTTGGTCGGTCGGGTCGGGCTGGGAATACCCTTGATCTGCCGGACTTCCCATGACAGGAGCTCCAAGCCTTTATTTAACCGGACAGAAGACCCGATTCTAGATCTTGGCCCGCCTCCGCCCGGCAAACTTAGCGATGCCGACAATCCCGCTGACCAAGGCGCTATACCCCAACACCATCGTCCAGTGAACGATTTCCATGGGATGACTTTGAAAAATGGAATTTAAAACGGGAGTATAGGTAAACAGGGCTTGAAGACCGGCCATGACAACCACACCTGCCCATAACCAACGATTGGAAAAAAAACCCAGCTCCCAGTGAGACCGGGAAAGGGAACGGCAGTTGAACAGATAGAACATTTCGACGAAGACAAACGTATTAACCACAACGGTCCGGGCCAGGTCTTCGTTGCCCGAAGCGTGAAGCTCCATCTCAAAAAGCCCGAACGCCCCGATCAGCAACAAGACGCTAACCAGCACGATCCTCAAAATAAGGGCACGGTTGAGAATAGGTTCCTTCGGATCCCGGGGCTGACGGATCATGATGCCGGGCTCCTTGGGCTCAAACGCCAGGGTGAGGCCCAAAAGCAGGGCGGTGGCCATGTTGATCCACAGAATCTGCAAGGGCAAAATGGGAAGCGCGACGCCCAGGAAAATGGCCGATATGATGACCAACGCTTCGCCGCCGTTGGTGGGCAGGGTCCAGGCAATGAACTTGGTAAGATTGTCGAAAACCCCGCGTCCCTCTTCCACCGCGGCCTTGATGGTCGAGAAGTTGTCGTCGGTAAGCACCATGTCGGCTGCATCTTTGGAGACGTCGGTACCGGTAATGCCCATGGCAACGCCGATATTGGCCTGTTTGAGAGCGGGCGCATCGTTCACCCCGTCCCCGGTCATGGCCACCACATGATCGCGTTTCTGAAGGGCCTCAACCAGCCGCAGCTTCTGTTCCGGCGATACCCGGGCAAATACCGCGGTCTTTTCCGCGATACCCACCAAATCCTCATCTCCAAGCTGCGAGAGATCACGCCCTGTAAGCACCTCGCGGGTGTGAACAGAACAGGTTTCTCCACACAGCCCCAGCTGGCGGGAAATGGCCGCAGCCGTGCCCGCGTGATCGCCGGTGATCATCTTGACCAGAATGCCGGCCTTTTGGCAAACCCCAATGGCTTCCAGGGCCTTGGGCCTGGGCGGATCGATCATACCCTGAAGACCCAGAAAGGTAAGCCCCTCCTGAAGATCCTCATGCGAAATGCGCGTGGTTTCAACCGGGACCTCTTTGCGCGAAAAGGCCAGAACCCTGAGTCCATCGTTGGCCATGGCTTCCACCCGGCCATGGATCTCCGATGCATCGGCTAGATCCACGTGACCGGCGGCGTTAAAAAGGACGCTGCAATCTATGCAAAGACTTTCGATGGAACCCTTGACGTAAATAACCCTGGGTTTCCCCGGACCCTGGTCGTGTAGGGTCGCCATGTACTGACGTGCGGACTCAAAGGGAATAGTGTCTATACGCGGCATGTCTTGATGCAGCGATTCCAGAACCATTCCCGCCTTGGCCGCACAAACGATGAGAGCCCCTTCTGTGGGATCTCCCTCTACGGAAAACACCTCGCCAGCCTGCTTCACCATAGAATCATTGCAAAGGATTCCTGCCTTGAGAAGCTCGGTCAAGGCCCGGTTGGCGGTCACCCCCGGTCCGTCTTCCCTGGCGGTTATGTCGCCTTGTGGGTCATAGCCAACGCCCGAAACACTGTAGTGAAACCCGCCGGCGTACAGTTCGGTTACCGTCATCTGGTTTTGCGTCAGGGTCCCGGTCTTGTCCGAGCAGATCACCGTGGTGCTTCCCAAGGTCTCGACCGCCGGAAGCTTTCGAATGATGGCATTGCGTTTGGCCATGCGTGAAACTCCGATGGCCAGGGTAATGGTCATGGCCGCAGGCAATCCCTCGGGTATGGCGCCCACGGCAAGGGCCACAGAAGCCAAGAACATCTCAATCCATTCCTGCCCCCGCAAATATCCCACGAAAAAGGTAACGGCCGCCAGGGCAATGATCACATAGACCAGTATTTTGCTGAAGTGTTCGATCTTACGGGTCAGGGGCGTGGCCAGGATTTCGGCCGAGGAAATCATCTCAGCAATGCGACCGATCTCGGTATGGTCGCCTGTGGCGATCACGACGCCCTTGGAGACCCCATGGGTTACCAGGGTGGAAGAGTAGGCCATATTTCGGCGGTCGGAGAGAACGGTTTCCTCGGGGAGCGCCGCCTCCTCCTTTTGAACCGCAAGGCTTTCCCCGGTAAGGGTGCTCTCGTCGATTCGGAGTTCCCGGATTTCAAATAGGCGCACATCCGCCGGGATCTTATCGCCGGACTGGAGAAAAACAACATCCCCCGGCACAAGCTCCTGGGCCGGGACCTTTTGCCGCCTGCCCGTCCTCTGAACCATGGCGCTGCTCACCATGGCCCCGGCCAGGGCGTTGATGGCCTTTAGAGCCTTGGATTCCTGGACGAAACCGATGATCGCATTGACGAGAATAACCCCGAAGATGACCCCGGCTTCCACCCATTCCTGTATAAACAAGGTAACGAGCGTTGCCACGAGAAGAATGATCACCAGGGGCTGGTTGAACTGAAGCAGAAAGCGGATGATCGGCCCTTGACCCGTTTTTTGAGTGAGGGTGTTTTCCCCGAAGGCATTGCGCCGGGACGAAACCTCTTCCTCGGTCAGGCCTCTGCCGAGATCGGTTTCGAGCGTCCGGGCAATGTGGTCTATTTCAACATGGTGCCATGATTCCTCGGGCAAACCCTGCATGGATGGCGGCTCCTTCAAATACGGGGCAAAAAACCAACGCCCCATGAATCACGCGGCAAGGTTGCCGCTGGATCGCGTTTTTCGGGCGCATAGCCACAATAGGCCTATTCAAAGAAGCAATATATTGAAAATGGCCGGGGGTCAAGTGTAACAAGTCGCCCGGATCCACCGGCTGCCGAGTTTGCCCGAGATGCAACGCGGTGGGCGCGCCGACGACCTTTTGTCGTTGAACCCTTCCAAAAAACCGGAAGGGTTCCCGGTTTGGTTATCCATATTTTTCTTTACAACTTCCAAAACTGGCATGCTTTGTGCCGTAAAAAACGCAATGGTGTGACGTATCAATAGGTAGCACGGTCGGTGACATACCGTTAACTTCGCCAAAGGAGGGTTACAAACATTGATTGGTTCGCTGAATATTAACCCAAAGACATTCCTTCGGGAACACTGCACATTGCCTGCTCTGCCGGAACTACTTATCCGAATCCAGGAAATGCTTGACGGGGATCAAATCGACATCGATGATATTGCCGATCTCGCCAGAGGTGAACCAGCCCTGGTCGGCCAGATCTTGAAAATGGTCAATTCTGCTTACTACGGACTTCCAAGAGAAGTCGCAGATGTCAATTATGCTATCGGCTTTCTAGGTCTCAACGAAATACACCGCATCATGTTCACTTTCGCGGTTACAGATGCATTGGTTGCCGAGAACAAGAAAGCGCTCAAAGAGTTGTGGTTTCATTCATTTCATACTGCGTTGTGTGCGGAATTTGTAAGCAAGAAAAACAGAACGCTCAGGTACCCTCCGGACTGTTGGTCGCCCGCCCTATTGCATGACATAGGCAAGCTGGTATACTTAAAATTTTTTCCGGACCATTTTATCGCACTCAAAGAATATACATTAGAAAACCGTTGCCTGTTTAGCACTGCGGAGAACGAGCTTGGGCTGCCTACAAGCGCCTATTTGGGCGCCTTGCTATGTGACCATTGGAGGCTGCCTTTGATTGTCAGGGATGCCTGCGAGTCTCACACACTAGAGACACTGTATGAAACACTGCAGGACCCGTCTCAACTACAAGTTACCGCTGTGGTTTCCATCTGTAATCTTCTGTCGACTCTAGCCACCGCAGTTTTGGCCGATCCTATTAAAAAAGAGATTGCCGGCGCTACTATGCAAGCCCTGAACTACGACCAGGCAGCATTCAATGACCTGATGGCGGTCGTAGAAGACCTAAAGACAGACGCAGAAAAATTCATGTGTCAGGTCACTTCATAGTATCCGGATGCCTGCGTCGAACATTCCGGGTGTCACTGCCTGCATTTTATACGTAACAAACAGATATTATATCTATTTTATATGGAAAACAGGATATCTTTACCTTTTTCACCCACGCCAGCAAATTTGGCTGTTTTTTCCCGATGGCCAAGTTCTTGATTTAACCATCTGTAATATGCAGGAATATCGCCAGGAGCCTTAAAAACTGGCCTTAAATATCTATAAAACGGTTGCGGTGCAACGTCTCGTCGATGATCACAAAAAAACAGAGCTCTTAGAAAATATAGTTTTGGTGACATCGCGATCGGCCTCAAAACGAAAACGACCTTTTGACGACTATCGCCCGATAATTTGTTAATCTTCAAATGAGTTGGTTATCGTGTAACCCATTTACTGAAACGAAAAACCCGTTGGTATCTTTAGAAAGTACAGCATGCGAAGTACGACCTGGTTCGCCAAGAGTACAAAACCAGTAGACGGTGCCCGTCCGGTGCTTGTTTTACTTGAGATTAAAGAGTCCTCTTTTCGATTTGTTTTCCGGAAAGAGCTGGCGTTCATTTCGCCTATGCAATCTTATAAAATAAGCTTGTTCTGGACTTGAGTGGTACGCCCGTGCTATAAAAAAAATAAATATTCCGAGAGGTGGTCCGTTGAGCCCATTCGTCTTGGGCGTGCTGAATATTCGTTGATGCGACGGTAAAATTAAACCCGCTGATTCAAGGTGTATGCATGGAACAGTTACCAATTGACCCGAATACACTAAAAAAGACATTGAAAGAGGCGCTGGCTGAGGCACTCCACGAAGAGCGCGAGCTGTTTCATGATCTTTTTCTTGAGGTTCTCGAAGATTTTGCACTCGGAGAAGCTATCCGTGAGGGTCTTGAAACAGAACGAACTTCCCGAGATCGAGTTTTTAGTGTGCTTGAAGGCCAATAGTGAAAGTTGCCTTCCGTAAAAGTTTTGAGAGGGACTTGAAAAAGATAAAAGACCCTTCAGTACTTAAACGTGTCAAGCAGGTAATTCAGCAAGCAGAAGAGGCACATAGTCTGCAAGAAATCTCAGACGTGAAAAAACTTGCCGGTACAGATCGTTTTTTTCGTATCAGAATTGGAGAGCACCGAATCGGTATATCGCTGGCTGACGGAGAATTGGAATTTGTCCGATGCTTGCACCGGCGCGACATGTATCGGTATTTCCCCTAAGGCTTTTAGTAATTGAAAAATGGTACGATCCAAAAGCCCACGGAATTCGTGCTCCCTGGAATATCTATATCCCGGTGGTCGTAGAAACTAGTCGTCGAGCATTTTTTAAAATTGAGCCCCTCCGATTGAATAGATCTCTATGTTGGTGACCGTCGGTATCAGCCTCAAAAACAGTCGATTTGGATGTAATATATGACCGTTGCCAAATACCGGTCATTGCATAGACTTGACCATTTCCTTGGTTTTCGGTTACGTACGGTCACCTTGACGAGCGACTTCGAGAAAAAGCTCCCGCTGGAGAGAAAAAGCTATTGAAAGATCAACTGATAACGCGTATATCGATCGGCGATCCCGCTCATCAAGGCAACGCACCGCACATCCGATTATCTGCTGTTAGGCAAAATTACGCCCCGAAAGGGGCAGGACATACCAGCCCGGGGCACCGCCCTGGGATTATAGTCATACCAAGATTGAGCCCTGAAGGGGCGAGACATTGGGGTAAGTGGCATTGGCACGGTCGTTGTCCAAAAACGATATGGAGTTGACTACAATGAACAATATTTGTGGGAGTGAAAGGGTATGTCACGCCCCTTCAGGGCTCTAATAATTGTGGGAACCAAACCCGGGGCGGTACCCCGGGCTGGTATGCGTGGCCCCTTAGGGCAGAGAAGCTGGGATTGATATCTATTTGGAGGCGATAGTGTCGATCATGCCCGATTATCTAGTTTTAAAAGGGTTTCCCTCGGCTTTCGATCTCTGGATAAGCAGAAAAGATGTAGAAAAATTCACGAATACGCTTGTTCAGTCCTACTAAAAACACGCAGGCGAAAATTCTCATGTTGTTGCTTTTCCGTCCCTTTTGGTCACGCCGGCGACAATTCAGGCCGCTATGGAAGGGTAATTTCCATCAGATCTTCCGCCAGCGCCAAGGGTCCTTGGTATGTTTTTCGGCATTGCGCCTCAATATCCACGGTATCGCATTCCGGATAAAAATGGGTAAGGACAAGCTTTTTCACGCCGGCCCGCGCGGCGATGTCGCCGGCCAATGAAGGTGTAAGATGCCCTGAAACTTTTGTCTCATCGGGCAGGGCGGCCTCGCAGATAAGCACATCCGCGTCTTTTGCCAGAGTCACCAGATTGTCACACACATCTGTGTCGCCCGAATAGACAACGGACGCACCGTCAGCCGCCGTGATCCGATATCCCAGGCTCTGCTCCGTGTGATTCATGGGAAGGCTGTCCACATCAAAAGCGCCCCAGCCCAGGTGATCCCGGCCCTGGTTGTCCAGCTCGAAAATGGTCAGGAGGCCCGGTTCGAGTTCAATCCAGTGACCGTATGCCGTTTTCAGGTTCTCGTAGAACCCTGCAAACCCCTTGGCCGCGATGATGTTAAAAGGTTTGCGCCGGCGATACGTCTCCGGGTATTTGGTCGCAAAAAGCCACGAGACGAACTCGCCGGTGTGGTCCGGATGCAGATGGCTGTAATAGATGTGGGTGATATCGTTGATGGTAAGGCCGATCCGGAGCAGTCGTTGCATGGTTCCGGCGCCGGTATCAAACAATACATTGTTGTCCTCGATCCGGACAAGGACGGAACAACTGCTTCGCTTCAACGAGGGCACGCAGGTTCCCGATCCAAGAATGGTGATCTTCATGCCATACTCCGAAACATGCCGATTGCCGGGTACACCACCGAGCCTGCCAAATAGGCAATGTCTTCTGTCGGCAGGTAAGAGGCAATAGAGGCGTCAAAGAGGACATTTCCTTCCGGGGCAAACTCGTCGTCTCCCTTCCACAACGACAGCAGCACAGGGACACGGGGAAGGGCGGCCACCTTGACCGCCACGTCCCCCGGCCCGGATATCAGTTCGCCTATTTTGCTTCCAACCTTCTGAAGTCCTTCGGGATGGTTTCCGAAGCAGGCAACCAAAGGACTTATCGCCCGCTTGACAAATGAGGGGTAGTAAAAAGGGCCCGAAGGGACTTCTCTGAAAGTGATCCACCTGTTCGTAAGGGCGGCGCCTGTGGCGGTAGTCAAGTAATGAAGAAGAAGCACCTGATCCTGTAACTTGACCGGCTGAGCGCTTTCGTCAAAAGCGGCCCAGGTCTCTTCCACAATCAGGTGGCAATGTCTGCCCAAAAAGGAAATGGCGGCCTTCTTTTTCCCGTCGGAACCGGCCGTCAGGGACACCCCGGCTTTTGCGCAACAGAGTGCCGGATCGGCTTTCAAAAGTGTTTCAACGGCCAGGTCCCGGGCGGTTTTATAATCTTCCGGCGTAGGCATACATTCTTCCCGTTGCAACGTCTCCCATAACCCTAACGTTGCAAAAGCCGAGGGTGCTGTAGATGCAAGGCGTCAAGGGTGAGGCTGTAGTGGTTTTACGCCGATCCCTTGATAACGTAGCAGATGCA
>CAYSGJ010000179.1:0-15895 GCA_964430705.1 uncultured Desulfobacterales bacterium
TAGTTTCTGTAGAAAAGTGTAAAAACTTCAAAAAAAACATAAAGTTAAGCGCATTTTGACTTCCAATGTTTGGGGAGATCTGATATGTAATTGGTTGCAAAATCAATAAATTATCAGATTACTTCCATCACAAGGAGAGCCAAAATGCGCAAAAAGATCGTAGCACAACGGGCAATATTTGACCAGTCCATCGAGGAGCTGAACAAGGTCATTGCTCCGGAACGTATCCTCAAACGAATGGATACAATCATTGACGAAAACGATCATGTTGTGGCTTTGGTACATAAACAAATGACCAACAATGTTTCAAACACAGGCTCTTACGGCATGAGTGCCGAGCAAATTTTTCGAGTGGCAATTCTCAGACAGCTCAAGCAGTACTCCTGGCGCGAGTTGGCTGAAAGGCTCAACGACGGTATATGTCTGAGGTGGTTCACCCGGTTTTATTCGGCCAAGATACCCCACTTCACAGCGCTTCAAAAGGCCGTAAGGAATATCGCGCCTGACACGTGGTCAACAATCAATGATATGCTTGTCGAATCAGCGAAGGAACGAAAACTGGAAACAGGCCGACAGCTACGTGCCGACACAACGGTGATAGAAACCAACATCGCTTATCCGACAGACGCTCGGTTGCTGTGGGACAGTATCCGGGTACTGACTCGAATCATGGGACGTATACGAGAGCAGTTGCCAATGTTTGATTTTGGGTTTGCCAACAGAACCCGTTGTTCCAAGAAACTGTGCTATAAGATCACGATGGTCAAAGGTCCCAATGCCGATAAGAAGCGCCGTAAACATTATCGCCGGTTGATCAAGGTCGCCAACGAGGTGTTCGACATGGGCTGTGCCTGTCATCATCAGGTGCCGGATTGTGACGACCTATGCCTAATGGGTTTGTTACAGGAACTCGATCACTTCTTGACATTGGCCGCTGTGGCTATCGATCAATGTGAGCGCCGGATACTGAAGGGAGAAAAAGTGCCGAGTTCGCACAAAATTGTTTCCCTCTTTGAGGAGCACACCGACATTGTCCGACGGGGCAAAAGTAGTTCTCCGACCGAGTTTGGTCACAAGGTGAATTTCGTCACCGGAAAAAGCGGACTGATTACCCAGTACCAGGTACTTCGGGGCAATCCGGGCGATAATGAGCTGTTCGCTGATATCTTGAAAAAACACAAAAAGCAGTATGGCACAGTGCCCGATGAACTCAGTGCCGACCGGCGTTACTTCAGTGCCGACAATGAATCATATGCATACAAAGCCGGAGTCAAACGAGTATCAATATGTAAACCGGGGTACCAGTCCGAAAAACGCCGACAACTTGAGAAACAACGTTGGTTCAAGAAACTACAAAAGTTCAGAGCCGGCATTGAGGGAATTATCTCTGCTTTAATGCGTGGCCTGGGACTTAAACGCTGTTTGTGGAAAGGCTGGAAGGCCTTTAACCGCTACGTCGGAGTGGCTGTGGTAACCTTCAATTTGAGAAAAATCGCCATGGTCCAATAACACTCGATTGACAAATAGTACTTATCTCTTTTGGGCGGCGTGGTGCGCCTCGATTTTGTTTTCAACGAGCCATTTTGCCAAAACGATGTCCGGCTGGATGTAAAAACTAAGGGATGCCCGGTATTGGGCTAAAGACTTTGCGCCCGGCACGATGGAAATTATACGTTTTTCTACAGAAACTAAATAGCGACCGATGCACGAACTGATTTTCACACCCCAAGCCGACGCCGACCTTCGGGAGATCGAAAACAACCCCTCGCAAAAGGATATCCTAAAAGCCGTCAGGAAATGCCTGGGGTTTCTTGAAACCAACCTGCGCCATCCCTCTTTGAACACGCACGAATTTCGATCCCTCAAAGGGCCTAACGGGGAAAAGGTCTTCGAGGCATATGCCCAGCAGAAAACACCCGGCGCCTACCGGGTCTTCTGGTATTATGGTCCTGAGAGACGAATGATTACGATCGTCTCCATAGTATCTCATCCCTGACAAGCTCATAATGCCACTTCCTCGCAGCGTCAAGAAAGTGGGCGGCGCTCATTGCACAGAAGGTAGGGCCATGCAGATGTTTCAACAAGACTGTAGGTCAGGTTGCGCCGGTAGGCGTTACCTGACAAATCAAACCCATTCTCGCGCAAAGGCGCAAAGAAAAAGAATAAAAAAAACGCACCACGAAAACACGAAAGCACGAAAGAAAAAAAAGCATTTCAGCCACAGACACACACGGACGGTTGCCAGTTACCAGTTGTCGGTTGTCAGCTTGGATAATGAGGCGAGGGGCATGGGGCTGGAGGCAGGGGGCACGGATGGTCAATGACCAATGACTATTGACCAATGGCCCGTAGGTTCACGCACACGTATCACGTACACGCTCTACCGGTATCCGGCATCATGTTTATTCTCGCGCCAAGGCGCAAAGGCGCCAAGGAAAAAGAATAAAGATAATGATCCAAACAATTACAAAGAACCAATCGGCGGGCATAAAGCCCGACCCTACATTGGGATTGGTTCTTCGGCGTACAAGGTTTGGTTGAGGAACGAAACCCAACGGGAGAATATGGCATTTTGTTGGCTCTCGCAAGCTCGACCCAACCTACTACCTGATCTTGAATCCGGCATTGGGTATCCGGTCAACCAATGACCAATGACTATTGACCAATGGCCCGTAGGTTCACGCACACGCTCTACCGGCATCTTGCATCATGGATACGGCGGCAGGATTAATTTGATTTTATTTGGGGTTTTGGACTATTATGAAAACAAAAAAAGCGAATGCCTATCACAGGAAATTCTAAGGAGGATTGTATGGACGAAGCAAACAAGTCGACTGAGTTTTCCAGAAGTCCGGACGGAGAAAGCTTTGCCCTGCCCTCGCCTGAAGACTATCGGGTCGAGTATGAACGCCTGAAGGACTTGGCGGAGAAACAGCGCACTTTGGGCCGGGAAGTTGTCGTGGTCATGGGGCTTGGTTTCGTGGGCGCGGTCATGGCCGCCGTGGTTGCGGACGCGGAAAACGACCGGGGCGATCCCACAAAATTCGTCATCGGCATGCAGCGGCCCAGCCCACGGAGTTTCTGGAAGATCCCCCTGATCAACCGCGGGCTGCCCCCGGTCAAGGCGGAAGACCCCGAGGTGGCCCCCATGTTTGAGCGGTGCGTCAACGACAAGAAGACGTTCGTCGCCACCTTTACGTACGACGCCTTGAAACTGGCCGACGTCGTCATCGTCGACGTGCAGTGCGACTACGTCAAAGAGGCCTTGGGCAATGTAAGAAACGGCAGGGCCGACATCAAGGCGCTCGAAGAATCCCTGGAGATCATCGCCGAGCACATTGCACCCGAAACCCTGATCCTGATCGAGACCACCGTGCCGCCGGGCACGACGGAACAGGTGGCCTACCCGATCATGCGCAAGGTGTTTCGAAAACGGAAAATTGAGACGGACCCCCTGCTTGCCCACAGTTTTGAACGGGTTATGCCCGGAAGCCGCTATGTGGCAAGTGTCCGCGACTTCTGGCGGGTGTGCAGCGGCATCAACGAAGAGGCAAGGCGCAAGGTGGTCGACTTCCTCAATGATGTCCTCAATACCAAGGATTACCCTCTCACCGTACTGGATCGGCCCATAGAATCAGAAACGGCAAAAATCATTGAGAACAGCTACCGGGCGGCCATTCTGGCTTTCCTGGATGAATGGAGCACCTTTTCGGAGCGAAACGGAGTCGACCTGATCAAGGTCCTTCACTCGATCAAGGTCAGGCCCACCCACAGCAATATCATCTTTCCGGGCCCGGGCATCGGCGGATTTTGCCTGCCCAAGGACGGGGCCCTCGGACAGTGGGCTTATCGCCACATCCACGGCTTTGAGGACGACATTTTCAAGATCACCCCCCTGGCCATCGACATCAACGATACGAGGGCCCTGCACGTGGCCCAACTCACCCGCGACGCCCTTCGCAATATGAGCAGACCCATCGCCGCGGCCGAGATCGTGCTTCTGGGCGCCTCTTATCGCGAGGACGTAGGAGATACGCGCTACAGCGGTTCGGAAATCATCGTCCGCCGCCTGACGGAAATGGGAGCGGAAATCCGGGTTCACGACCCGTACGTCGAACGCTGGTGGGAGTTCGAAAAGCAGGATGAGTATCCCGCCGTCAGCCAAAGCATTAAAAGGTACTTCCGTCACCAGAACAAGTTAAGCCGCATGGTCGTGGAACAGGATCTTGGCCGTGTGCTGCACGAGGCGGATGTCGTGATTTTTGCGGTGCGTCACAAGCATTATCTGGACCTGTCGCCCGACGACGTCGTTCAAGCCGCCGGCAACGCGATCGCCGTGATCGACTGTTTTGGAATCCTGGACGACGCCAAGATCAAGCGGTACTTCGAACTAGGCTGCGAGGTGAAGGGTTTGGGACGAGGCCACGTCAAACGAATCAAGGAGCAGGTGCGACGGGAAAGGGATGACGCCCGAATGGGGCCCGAAACGCTGCATGCTGTCCGCTGAAGCGAAGCGCATGACTGTAAAGATCAGGCTCATCCTGTTGGGCGCGATACTCTTGGTGCTGGGGTTTTCTCTTTATCGGGCAACCCTGGAGCAATTGGCGTTCAGCGTATTGCACCGCGAAGGAAGTTCTCACGGCGTTTTTGTGCCCTTTATCTCCGCGTTTTTTCTGTGGACAAGATGGAGTCGGTTGAAGTCCTCCCCACTCGCCTCGGACCCTGCGCTCGGCACAGCCGTCGCGCTTTTGGGCCTCGCCGTCTTTTTCCTATCCAAAGACAGCCCGGATATCGCCCTGCCGGCCGCATCTTTTGTGGTCGTTTCCGCCGGGCTGGTATTGTGCCTTCTGGGAAAGCGGATCTTCAAACATGCCGCCTTTCCGGTTTTTTTTCTGCTTGCCATGATTCCCTTGCCGGAAGCGATCTACCTGCAGATCGCCAACGGCATGAAGGAGATCAACACATTCGGATCCGTCTGGCTGGTCAAGACCTTAGGGGTCCCCGTTTACCGCGAAGCGTACACCATCTTCCTGCCCGAACTCACCCTCCTGGTGGCCCCGAGTTGCAGCGGCGTACGCTATCTTCTTTCCTACTTCGTTTTCGGACTTGCCTATGCATTTTTCTTTAAGGAAAGCCTTCCGGGCAGACTTGCAGTCGTTGTCGCCACCCTGCCCCTTTCCATTGTCGCGGGAATATTGCGTCTTTCGACGATCTTTCTGGCCGCTCACCATATCAGCCCCACACTTGCGGAACACCGACCGCATGTCGTGATCAGTTGGGCGGTGTTCACCGCGCTGCTCGCGCTGGGGGTGGCGACGGACCGAATCGTGTCCGCCGGGCTGCCGAGCGGAAAAAAGCGTAATGCCGTCGGGTAAGAGCCGTTGGCCGGCTGTTGGAAAGGATTGGCTGTCGGAGTCGATTTTGTCCAGGCGGGCCGGTCTTGCTGCTTTTCAACAAATGCCGCGGCAAAAGGCATTGAGCGCGTCGAATCTCAATAGGCCCCCCGCTTCGTAAGGACTGCAAAGATCGTCTCGTAGCAGATGTTCATATACATGAGAATGCTTCGATTGTAGATATAATACAGATCGAGAAGGATCATGTCGTCAAACGCCACGTCGCTTCTCCCGGCGATTTGCCATACCCCCGTAATGCCCGGACGAACCACGGTTCTTTTCTTGTGCCAGTCCTTGTAGATCTCATATTCATAAGGAAGACAGGGGCGAGGCCCGACAAAACTCATATCGCCTTTGATCACGTTGATGATCTGCGGCAATTCATCCATGCTGAATTTCCTCAGTAAGCGTCCCACCCTGGTCACCCTTGAATCATTGGTGATCTTCAGCACGCCGTCCGGGTGATCATCTTTGTTCATCTCGCCCTTGATCAGTTTGGTAACAAAGTCCTTGTGAATCTTATTGTCGCTCTCAGCCGCCATGGAACGGAACTTCAACATGGTAAACCCCCGCCCTTTTCTCCCTATTGCTCTCGCCCGATAGAACACAGGACCCCGAGAATCGATTTTAACCGCGGCGGCAATCATCAAAAAAAACGGAAGGAACAGGACGAACAAAAGCACTGCGACAACCAGATCAATGGCCCGTTCCGCCCAGTCCATAAAATAACTGCCTTTGCGGGTACAAAGCCGAATCATCTGGAGCCCGCAAAAATTGTCGATATGCAATTTCATGTTGATGATCGGCAGAAGCTTGGGAGGAAACCACACCGAAAGTCCTTCCGAGGTGCAGTAGTCCAACAACGACACCAGCGTAGGCTTGTCCAGTTTTTCATCCGTGACAATGACTTCCCTCACTTGCCGTTCGGAAACGATTTCGGGAAGGTCTTCCAGACTTCCAAGCGCCTCTTTGGGCACACACGTATCTATCGTTTCCCTCTCGCAAACGCCCACGAATCCGGTAACCCAAAACGGGGCGTTGTACTCAATGATATAATCGGCGATCCGGTTGGCTTCTTGATTCGACCCAATGACCGCTATTTGTCGTCTGAAGTGAAAGCGGAGCCATCTATTCAGGACCAGATTTACAAACACATGTCTGGAAATAACCAGCAACACGGTCCCGAAAAAGATCGTGGGGACCAACGCCATCCGATTCACAAAAAAATCAGAGAGGTCTTCCCCGGAAAACAACCCCAAAAACCCAATGGCTAGGAAACTTAAGCCCACCGACCTGATCAGATCGAGCAGTTCGAAAACAAAAAACCGACTCATCAACAAAAACGCCACGCAGCAGCAAATGACCAACGCGATGCCAGCGGCGCTGTCTAAAAAGGCCGGCCATCTGCAGAAGACGAATACAAGCCCGACGGTGCAAAGGCCCCATACCAGAGACCGGACCAGCGTCGCAATGTGTTTTTTGGGCAAAAAGATGACGTGGTAACTGTAAAGCTGGTGGCTGGAGAAAAACGCGATCAGAAGTGCGGATGACACCAGAAGGAAAAAAACCGAGTGGATCTTTTGAGGGTCCAACCCCCCGACAAAAAAGTCGTCAAGCCAAAGGGCAAACCAAAAAGCCGCATTCAGCGCCACGAAGTCATGAAGGAGAAGCCCCCAACCCGCATAGTGAACCAGGGTTTCTTTCCTGCTCTTGGCAAACGCAACCCGGCTGTGGGACGTCATGTGCCTCCCTTGTTGCCCGGCGGGACGATGTAGCTCTACCAATGGGCGCTCCACGGTGCAAAATCCAAAATTCGGTGATTGAACGCAGGGCCTTGGCCGACTGCCGCTTGAATCAAAAACCGCGCGACGCGCTCATTGCCCCGACATGGCTCTATTGGAACGCAAACATGATCCATGGACAAGGGCTGCCCAACTACCAGCATAACTTGAATATCCGGTCCGACACGATACAGTCCTGGGGCCATGGTGTCAAATTGAACCCTCCCCGTGGCAAGACACGGGGCTTGCGAAGCACTGGCGAAGCCGGTATCTTCACCGTAAGGTTGTTGTCTTTTTAATGATACGCTCGCTTATTCGGTTCAAAGCCCGGAGGACAAAAACGCAATTTGTTCCTATCGTCAACCGATCAAGCATTGTCAAGCGGCTTTGCCGGTGCGTTGCATCTCCGCAAGACCATTTCCAACATATCCAGTCTATTCGGCATCTTCTTAAAAAAAATAAAGCTTTGTTTAAAATCCTGCGGCCTCCTTTTATTGGTCGTTTTAAAACCTGGTCCTCAGGGCCAGGTCAGAGTTGTTAAGGCTTCGCCGAAGTTAGGCCCAAGATAAATTCGAAATTAGATATTCGGATTTAAGCAGAGGCGCCAGGTACGCCCCCTTTAAGGGGGTAACAAAAAACCGGGCCCTCTAGACCCGGATCTTTATTTCCGAGGTTTTTAGGTGCATTTTCCGTCGAAAAATGCCGTTTTTCTTGGTATCGGCAATCTTTGGTATTGACATACGCAGCGCACCGTGTTACGCACCGGCCAACAGTGAAGCGGGGCTTTGATCAAAGCCTGCCGCTTGTTTTCCGCCAAAGGGTTCCTCTTTTTGATGCGCGGGGCCTGTTTTGACAGACTTCGCGTGGTATTGATGGTTTTGTTTGATGCCGGGACAGACGGCAACCTGCGTGCCGCCGCGGCGGGGGTCTTTACGATCAACGGATCCGGCCTGTCGCGCAATCGGTTTGCGTGAAAGGGCCATGCGGGCCAATGCATCCGACACTATCCGGCGCAATTGACAACCAGTGGAAGGGATGAGCTGTCCTAGCCAAAAGGGATGGGCTTGAGGCATTCTAAAAGCACATCCCTGTTTCCCGCCACGTGCCCCCGTGCCGCACGGCACGGGGGCCGACTCCACGGAAATAGGTACGGATATTTTCCTGCTTTGGCGGTTCAAAAGGCGTTCAAGCTCAAGGAACCGGCGTGCGAGCAGGCGGAGAAAGCCGGGAAGACCAAGTATTATCTTAATAGACCTTTAGGGGAATGACATTCGCCATAAGAGAAAAATCCTGGTCGTTGTGAAGAAGCAGGAGGTCATGATCCAGAGCGATCTGCGCGATCAGGCAGTCGATGGTGCTCCGTATTGTCAGCCCCTTTTTACGACACTGAAAAAATATCCCGGCTGCTTCGGCATAAGAGTGGACTTGGTGTTTTGGATGGAAGAACCTCTGGGTTTCGAGATAACGCCTGAGCAGTTTGTACTCTTTTTCTGATTTAGCCCCCTGAAGCACCTCCTGGAAAACATGAGAGGTTATCCCAAAAGCTAGGCCCTGCTCGAGAACACGTTTGAATCTCAAGGCGACTTCGTTTTTGGAGCCTTTGAAAAAATCGATCAAAACGGAGGTGTCGACTAAGATCATTCAGCTTCTCGCATTTGTTTGTAGTCATATCCTTTCGAGAATGCTATTCGTCCTTCCAGATCAGAAAGGTTAAGACGGCGCCGGCTCAGAACAAATTCCTCCAAAGCCTTGTGAATAAGTTCTTTTTTTGTCTTGGCACGGCTCAATTTGAATGCTTCATCGACAAGCTTATCATCCAGGTTAATATTTGTCCTCATGATACACCTCCATATGTGTTTTTGTATACACCCGCAATGAGCTCATGTCAACGGGGGTTTCCGGGACGGGCATAAAAAAATCAGCTTCGCATGTGAACCTTAACGTTGGTGCGCCGGAACAACGTCCCCGACACTATTCCTAGCGCACCGGCCGGCGGTTTTTGGGTGCATTTTCCGTCGAAAAATGCCGTTTTTCTTGGTATCGGCAATCTTTGGTATTGACATACGCAGCGCACCGTGTTACGCACCGGGCAACTGTGAAGCGGGGGCTTTGATCAAAGCCTTCCGTCTTGTTTTCCGCCAAAGGGTTCCTCTTTTTGATGCGCGGGGCCTGTTTTGACAGACGTCGCGTGGTATTGATGGTTTTGTTTGACGCAGGGACAGACGCCAACCTGCGTGCCGCGAGCGGGGGTCTTTACGATCAACGGCTCCGGCCTGTCGCGCAATCGGTTTGCGTGAAAGGGCCATGCGGGCCAATGCATCCGACACTGTCCGGCGCAATGGACAACCAGTGGAAGGGATGAGCTGTCCTAACCAAAAGGGATGGGCTTGAGGCATTCTAAAAGCACATCCCTGTTTCCCGCCACGTGCCCCCGTGCCGCACGGCACGGGGGCCGACTCCGTTGTATCGCTGTTTTTTTTCTGGTGGAAAGAACGCGTGCATGCTTGGCTGGGCAAGTGCTACAGGAGGGCGCGGGCGTTTTCTTGCATTTCGTCGAAATCCTCGGCACGCAACCCCGCCCCGAGAGCCACGCTTCGGGCAAATTCCAAAGTAATTAAATCAGAGGGTTCGTGGCTGTCGGTATTGAGAACCATTTTTGTGCCGTGTTTTTTTGCCATCTTCGCCACATGGCCATTGGTAAGACTGTGCCCTTTTCGGGCGGAGATTTCCAGGCAGATACCCTTTTCGGCGGCCGTAGCGGCCTCTTGATCGGTAATGAGTCCGGGATGGGCAAGGATGTCGATGTCGGCATTTAACGCCGCCTGATTCGTGCCCGGCGCCACGGGTTCGGCGATTGTCTCCCCATGTGCCACGATGATTTTGGCTCCAAGAGATCGGGCCTTTTGAGCCAACGCCGCGATCCGGCTAGGCGGCACGTGGGTCAATTCAATGCCTGGTATGATCTTGATCTCGTTGACGCCGTGGAGTGCTTCCGCCACCGCCACAAGCCGCGGAATGATGAAATCTAGATTGGACGCATCGGCGTGATCCGTAATGGCCAGGGCCTTTATGCCCAAGACCTGGGCGCGCCGCGCCAATTCTGATGGGATGAGGACGCCGTCGCTGAAAATGGAATGGCTGTGAAGGTCGATCATTCGATGCTACATCTTATACTTGCCGAAGTCGTCGGGAGAAAGCTTTTCAAGGTAGTCTTTCCATTTTTTCCCCTCATCGCTTGTGTCAACGGCCTCCGGCTCTCCATCCAACTGCCCCGACTTTTCAAGCACCTTGTCATCCACAAAGATGGGACATCCGGCACGCAACGCCAAAGCAATCGCATCGCTTGGACGGGCGTCGATATTGTATGACTCCTCGTTGAGGGAAAAATGAATCCGGGCATAAAAGGTGTTGTCCCGCAAATCACAGACTTCGACCTTGGAGATGCTGATTTTCAAGGTATCCAGGAAATTCTTGAACAGGTCGTGCGTCATGGGGCGCGAAAGACGCACATTCTCCAATTCCGTAGCAATGGCGGTGGCCTCAAGAATTCCGATCCAGATGGGAAGGGCCTGGTCTGCGTGGACAGCCTTCAGGATGACAATCGGAGCGTTGGATGTCGGGTCAATCGTAATGCCCGAGACTTTCATTTCATGCAGCATGCAATTCCCCCTCTTTTTTCGGAACCCTCTCTTGACGGCATCCCTTGCATTCACCGAGCAGTGAATGCGAAAAGGCTTCGACAATCTTGACGGGCACCATATAACCCATGTCCGCCCTGTCATCCAAGAAATTGACTATTTTATTGCAAGGTGTGTGCCCAGTAAGTTGGCCGTCGCCCTTTTTACTGAGGCCTTCCACCAAAACTTTTTGATAAGACCCTATCAGTGACCTGTATTTGTCCCGGGTTATCCGGGATTGGGTCTCCAGTACCGCGGCCAAACGCTCGCACTTTTCCTGTTCATCAACCTTGCCGCGATAAGTGGACGCCGGTACACCCTGACGATCAGAATACTTGAACGCAAATAGATTGTCAAACCGAACCGAGGCGACCAGATCCAGTGTTTCTTCGAAGTCCTTTTTCTGCTCCCCGGGAAACCCCACAATAATATCCGAGGTGATTCCGATATCCGGCCGCACCGCCCGCAAGGCATCCACTTTTTTTGCGTAAACGCTTTTTGTGTACCCCCGGTTCATGCGCTTAAGTATCCGATCCGAACCGCACTGCACCGGCAAATGGATGTGGGATGCAAGTTTCTCCACCCGGGCGAAGGCTCCAATCAGCCTCTCAGAAAGGTCTTTTGGATGAGACGTTGTAAAACGTATCCGCCTTAAGCCTTCCACGGTGTTCACTTTTTCCAGCAGTTGAACAAAATCCACCCCGTGACCGTTTTTTTTGCCGTAGGAATTCACATTTTGTCCTAATAGAGTCACTTCTCGAACTCCGGTTTCCACCAGGTTTTTGATCTCCTCCAAAATTCCGGCAGGCTGCCGACTCACCTCCCTGCCTCTCACATAGGGCACCACACAGTAGGAGCAAAAATTGTCACAACCGCTCATGATGGTCACAAAGGCCGTCGCACGTTTGTCGTGCAACAGCGTCGGCTTGATTTCCGCCGGTTCCGCCACGGCCGCACCGTCCACGTCCACGACAGGGCTCCGACGGTTTTCCACCTGCTTTATCATGGCGGGCAATCGGCCCACGGCTGAGGGGCCGAAGACAATATCCACATGCGGAGCCCGCTTTATTAATCGTTTCCCTTGTTGCTGGGCCACACATCCTCCAACGGCAATAATCAACCCCGGTCGCTTTCGCTTTAATCGCGCCAGCCGTCCCAAATGACTGTACACCTTGTGCTCCGGCTTTTCCCGTATGGCGCACGTGTTCAGCAGTATGATCGATGCCGCTTCAGGCCTCGTTGCAGGCACATAGCCCATGGGCGCCAAGAGCCTTTCCATCTGCTCGGAATCGTAGACATTCATCTGGCAGCCCATGGTAATGATGTAAAAACACTTTGTATTCATTGGTGGTTTAAAACCCCGGTGTTCGTCGGATCATAATCCAGGGGTATTTGTCCCGTTCGTCTTTCCTGTCGACACGTCACAGGCGATTATGATCCGCGGACGGCAACGATTCGATCCTGATATGTTTTTTGAGATCCTCAACAACGGCATTGACATCCTTTTCACAGCCCGGCGGCACGTGTAAAACGACGACGCCGGCCTCAGGGTCCACCGTCCTCATCACGGCCAGGCCGTCGTATCCCTCGAGAATGAACTTCACATAATGAATCTGACTCCGGTCGACCCGGTAATATTGTTTTAGACAACCTTTATCCTCCCAGTTCACGAGAGCCCCCCGAATCCGAAGGCACACCAATCTCCATCCGAAGAACAGTCGGCACAAAGATCCGAGTCCAGAAAACCCGTTTTTTGTTACCCCCGAGAAAGGGGGCTTACCTGGCGCCTCTGCTTAAATCCGAATATCTAATTTCGAAATTTCAAACAAATCCAAAATTCGAATGTTCAAATGCTCAAAACATGGAAATTGGGTTGTAAGAAACAACAATTTCTACCTTTCATGTTTAGAATTTTGGTCATTCGTGTTTGTTTGCGGCTGCGCCTTTAAAACAGACCGTGTTTCGTAACTCGCGCTTATTTCCCATGTTTCGTGCTTGTTTATTTCGTATCGTGATCGTATCACCGTTCGAATTCTATTTCAAGTTGCGCATTTTGCGTAACTTCGGCAAAAAATCGGTATTGTACGGCAGCGCACCTTGGGTTATATCTTCTTGCCATGACAAGGCCATGGCACATATGTACACAAGAAGCCGATCGGGTCTTTGGCTTATCACAGGCCCTGAAATGTCATCCGGCCGTTGCCGCCGTGTTGATCAATCGGGGCCTTGAAGAGCGGGAGCAGGCCCGGGCCTTCCTGCATCCCAGTCTCGGTAGGATCCGATCGCCGTTTCTGATGAAAGACATGGACAAGGCCGTCGCGCGCATCATCCGGGCGATCCGCCAAGGGGAACGAATCTTTGTATTTGGAGACTACGATGTAGACGGCATGACGGCCACGGCAGTGTTACTTGATTTCTTTTCACACCTGGATGTGGATGTGTTTCACCACATCCCGGACCGCCTCACCGAAGGATACGGCCTGACCCCTGAGGCCGTTTCAACCCATGCCCTGCCCCATGGGACCAATCTGATTATCACCGTGGATTGCGGCGTGACAAGCCATGAAGCTATCCGCCTGGCCAATCGGTCCGGCATGGACGTGATCGTCACGGACCATCACCAGACGCCTCCTCGGCTTCCGGACGCTTTGGCTATTCTGAATCCCAAGCGGCCGGACTGTCCCTCAAGATTCGAAAACCTGGCCGGCGTCGGCGTAGCCTTCAGCCTGGTTGTGGCACTGCGCAAGGCCCTTCGTGATTTGGACTATTGGAAAGATCGCGGCGAGCCCAACCTGAAGAATGCCTGTGATCTGGTCGCCCTTGGAACCGTGGCGGACATGGTGCCTTTATTGGAAGAAAACCGTATCTATGTGAAAACGGGACTGGACGTGCTGCTGTCGAACCCAAGGCCGGGCCTCAAGGCGCTCCTGCGAGTCTCTAAAGCAACGGGCCGCCGCATCGATACGTGGGACCTGGCATTTCGACTCGCCCCCAGATTAAACGCGGCCGGCCGCCTGGGGCACAACGCCACGGCGTGCGACCTGCTTACGACCTGCGACGATAACGCCGCCGCTCTATTGTCGCAGACGCTGGACGAACAAAACAACACCAGAAAAGGCATCGAAAAAGACGTCCTGGCCGATATCGACCGGCAATTGACGGCCAACCCGCAATGGATCCGGAGGTCTTTGGTTCTGGAAAGTCCAATATGGCACGAAGGCGTTATCGGCATTGTCGCCTCCAGGCTGGTTGCCCGGTTCACCAGGCCCGTCGTGCTGATTGCCGTTCAAAACGGCCTGGGCAAAGGCTCAGCCCGAGCCCCGGAAGGGTTCCATCTGTTTCAGGCCCTGCAGGCCTGCGGCCGACACCTGGAAAGATTCGGCGGACACGAGGCCGCGGCCGGCCTTCGCGTCAAGGCCGACAATATCGCCCGCTTCCGCAAGGCCTTCGACACATTCGTTTGCGACCATTCCAACCCGGAAGACTTTCTGCACGCCCTGCATATCGATGCGCACCTGCCCCCCGGCGACATTTCCCCACGCCTTGTAGACGACATCGAACGTCTGGCCCCATTCGGTTCAGGCAACCCCGAACCCCTTTTTATGATTTCAAATCTGGATGTCGTTTCCGCCCGACCGATCGGCGACCATCATATGAAGATGCGGCTGCTTCCCGCAGCCGATACCGTGTCCAAGCCTTGGGATGCCATTTTTTTTCATACCGACTTCGGCGCCGGCGTTCCTAAACGATTTCGTAACATTGCCTGCCACTTGCGCTGGAACCGATGGCAAAACACCAAGCGGTTACAACTGGTCGTCAAAGATGTCGTGCCGGCGTAGAACATCCCCTTATTTTTTTCGCTTTGTTTCAACGCACAGCGCGGCGGCGTTTTTTTTGTTGTATTTTGTCCGTAGTTATCATAACCTTCAAAAACATTTGGATATTTGTCAGGAATGAACCAACCTATTCGGAGGGGCTGCACGTCAACTGCTATGGCACGCGTTTTTCGACCAAGTAATCGTGAGGCAAAAATACTTTCCAGGATTGAAAGCTCCAAGGAGCGGGCTCAGCGACATGCCATTGAACAATTAAAGGATGTGTGGGATCCTTTGAGCAATGCTACAGCCATGAAGCTGATCGAAGAAAACCTCATAGAGACCACGAGCAAAGAAGATATCCAGGAGCAGATCGGCAAGTCTCTCCAGAAATTGACCCGGGCGGATGACTTTGATATTGACTATCAAATCGCTCCTTTTAGAAACCTGGTACCCCGTCCCAACCCCGTCAGTCTCTATCTCACGGCATTTGTATTGGAACAGCTGATTAACCACAGGAGCGTGGAAGACATTTTTGGATCTGACGAGGAAGTGTATCATTGCATCAACCGTCAGGTTTCCAAGTTCATTCACTAACGTGGTTCGTAAGCCGCCGCCTGTGCCGATGAAATCGGAAAATATGCCGCTATAAGAAGTGTTGGGCAGGCATTCGGTCTCTCCTTTTGACACCGCTTTTTAAAAAGAGCGCACGAATACCTTTCTTTTCTGTTTCTTCTCCAATAAAGTTGGAGAAAAGGGGTCAGGGGTTCAAGGGTTTGTTTTCTAGAGATTTTATCAGCGCTTTTAACATTCTTTCGGTTGTTGCGATCTCCTTTTTCAGTGTCCCCAAGTCACCTTCTCCGATGAACCCTAAATCCCCAGCCGGCAATATCTGGGTTTCCAATTCAGTTTCATCCGGTTAAAGCGTACTCCTTCAATCCTCCACGAAGTCGGGTGTTTTGGTGTAAACCGGCAAACTGTCTGAGCGAATTAGAGCGCGTTGGGGCGGGCCCAATCCATGCGTACGGCAACAGGGTAAACGGGTCGTTCTTGTCAGTCCTTTCATTTTACCGGCTTGGATCAAGTTCGCCCCTACGCGCTCTTATGAGCGAGTTTTTGCCGGTTGATACCAAAATAGCCGGCTGTTGACACACACGGCTATCCCTCAAGTATGCTTTAACCGGATGAACCAAAAAAAAGTTTCATCCGGTTAAAGCGTACTTCTTCAA
>CAYSGJ010000180.1:0-26269 GCA_964430705.1 uncultured Desulfobacterales bacterium
TCCGATCCGGACACCGGTGCTTGCCCTTTCGGAACCTATAATAATTTTATGAAGTTTAACAAATGATTGGGGCAAGGTCAATAAAAAGGCCGTTTAGTGAAAGCAGGGTGAAAATCAGGAGGGGAAACGGTCAAGCAATCAAAGACAATACCGTGTTTTCCAGGTACTTTAAACACCCATCCATGTGTTTTTGGCATTGCCCCTGCCGGCGGCTCTTGTGTTCTTTGTCTCTCAACGACCGGTCGCCGAAAAAACCCATGGCGCCGGAATCGGCAATCTCCGGTGGAAGTTGGTCAGGCAGATCGATCCCGTTCATGATCGCCCATGCCAAAGTCCACGCACGCGCCACGTTGGACAGGTTATAGCCACCCCCGCCCAGCGCGACCCATGCAGAGGTGTGTTTTGTCAGGTATGCAATGACACGCGAGAATCCTTGCGTGGTGAGCTCCAAACCTGCCAACGGATCTCCGGCAAAGGTGTCGACGCCGAGCTGAGAGACCAATACGTCGGGCTTAAAGTCCTCCATCAGCCTGGGAATAAGGTGCTTGAAGCCACACCAAAACACGTCGTCGTCCGTTCCAGCCAGCATGGGCACATTGATGCAATAGCCCGTGCCGTTAGCCCGGCCGATCTCGTTGACGCTTCCCGAGCCGGGGAAAAGGCTGCGTCCGTCCTGATGAAAAGACACGGTCAAGACTTCCGGGATGTCGTAAAAGGCCCACTGGACGCCGTCTCCATGATGGGCGTCTATGTCCAGGTACATGACCCGCTTGCCCCGATCCAAAAAATGGTAAATAGCCAGGACCGGATCATTCACATAACAGAACCCTGACGCCCGGCCGGCATGGGCGTGATGCAGTCCCCCGGCAATGTTGAAGGCGATGGCGGCCTTTCCGTCCGCCACCAAACGAGCACACTGCAAAGACGCTCCGGTGTGAAGCAGCGACCACTCCCAAAGGCCCGGAAACACAGGATTGTCTCCCGGTCCGAGCCCGAATTCAAAGGCATGACTGATCTCGCCCTTACCCGCCTTTTTGAGAGCACCCACATAGTCTTCCCTATGAAACCGAAGGACTTCCGCTTCGGTGGCTGCGATTGTTTCTACATTGTCTGCCTGGGGCAGATCGAAAAGACCGTAGGCCCTACACACTTCGTAGGTCAATTGGAGCCGTTCGATTCTCAACGGATGGCTGATTCCGTAATCATAGGAAAAGTATTTGTTCGTGTACACAAAGGCGGTATGCATGGGCGATATCTTCCTGGACGATCTTTTTATTGCACGATAGCAGTCTACATTGTTCCTTAGCTTCTTTTTCTTTTCTTCCCACATGAGCACCGTTCAGCACTAAGATTCATAACCGTTGAGAAACGACAATCCAAGACTCCTTTTTTAATGAGATATAAAGGTCTGCCTCAACGTACCGTTGTGATTCGTCTTTCTATCCCGTTGGGGTTTCCATTGACAACAAAAAAACCGGCCTTGCTATACCGAAATGGTAAGGTCCTAAAAATCTACCATGGCCTGACCACGCCAGAAAGATTTTTTTCCAGTAATCGGGCTTTTCATGGGTTCAAAAAACGGTGGCCTAATGAGAGTTTTAATTCGAAGGTCACGTAATGGTCATGGTCAATGGAATCAATAGGGTTTTGGATCCAAAAATATCCCCATTGCTCATTGATTTTAAACCACCTCTGTCGGTTTTTTGCCGCGGCTTTAAGACTGAGAAGCTTCCAAAAAGGGGCTTTAATCGCAAAGCCGATTCGTTTTTTCAAAAGATAGTTGATGATATCGGGGGTGCAGAATGCGCTGTCGGCACGAAAGCGGACATCAAAATTGGACAGATGTCTTCGTATGGTTTCAATAAGTCCAAGGGCTCGGTTGGAATCGTGAACATTTCCGGGACGGTTGATAATGGAAAGGAAATGTCCCGTTTCTGCAATATGGGCTGTGACCGGAAAATAGGAGTTGGCTCCTCTTTTGATGGGATTATAATCTTTAAATGCCCAGCCAGGGCTGCCTTTTGTACTGATCACCGTTCCGTCTATATCAACGGTGATCTCATGGAGCCCCAACTCGGTGAGTTCTTCAATAACAAGCGCAGAGTTTAGCTCTTCTAATGCTTTGAGGGAATCGGAAGTAAACTGTTGCAACGCAGTTGAAAGCTTGGTTCTGTGAGGTATACGGGTCAGTCGAACCACCCTTTCAAACAGGGGATCACTGCGGAGAAAATCGATATGGTGAAGTCGCTCAGCGCCAAGCAGCAGCATAATCAATATAACGAACAGGATATCCCAATGCTGTAGTCGCCTTTGAAACCATATGTTTTAAAGGTTTGTTTGATTCGAAAATGGATCTGATACAGTCGAAAATAATGACTAATCAGGTTCAGTCCACTGTAGGTGGTCATGTCCTGACGAACAAAACTGATTGGCAGTGTCTTATTTCTTCTTGCAATCAAAGCGCTTTTTTTATATCTCATCTATACAAGCGTTTCTGGATTTGGGTTTTGGGCCTAGTCACCCTTCGTATACCCATATCTGAAAGGCTTTTCCAGTTTTATGTGACGATAATTACCAATTTTTTTCACTCATTTGGGGGTGGTACTCTTGAGTATTTACCAAACATGTAGGTATAAGGAAATGAATTTCCTGGATTTCCTTCTGTCAGGAGAGAAACAGATTCCATAGGGGGCTAATAAGTTGACGACATCAGCCTGTGTGTAGATCCCCACAGTGTCTGGAGAGGATCTTACAAACCTCTTTTCCCGAAAGAACCCGCAATTTAGCCAACAGCAACCTCGACCTGTGTCACGTACACTTGACCATGAATTCGTTGCTGTATTTCTTCGGCTGAAGCAGTTTCAAAAAACAATTCAAGAGCCTCTCTAAGATTTGTATGGGCTTGTTCGACACTGTCCCCTTGGCTCGCGATGTCAAGCTCTGGACAGAGGGCGACATATCCGACGCCCTCACGTTCTATGATTGCAGTAAGTTGTCGTTTCATTAATACTCCTTACAAATGGTTTCCCGTCACAAAGGCCGCACCGCAGAGGATAAGGGCTGAGGGACAAGGATGGGTATGGCCTTTCTGGACGCAGGTACCAGTGATGGTGCTGAGGGCTAATCGTTGGTTGTTGCCTCATGGCAGACGGCCAGGGACATGCTGTCTGTGAGATTCCAAGAATACAGATAATGTAAGAAATGGCGTTGGCGGTGATGTGGCGACTTGTAAGTTGTTTCGTGCGTGCTGGTGCAAGCGGTTTTCAGCCATTTATGAAAGTTGCAATACCCTTGCACCCATCACGGGCTACATGGACAGCGATTGTAGGGGCGTTTTCGCAGACGCTGAAAACAAGGTTGGGTTTCAAGGGTTCGAGCTCTTCCACTCGGACCATGCCTTATCGATGCTCTTTAAGGCTTTTTGGGACACTGGCGGCGGGAAATCGAATCTGGCATCTAAATAGTCGAGGGTGCTTGCGGATAAATACCGAATCAGGTTGGAAAGTGTCTTAGGCCAGTTCTGACCTCCAAAATGAAAATATGCTCCCACCTCCTTCCAATTTCTACCCCATTCGGCATGAACCTCACGGGCCAGTTGTCCGACACCATCCTCGCGATCTTGTTGGCCTTCGAGCCATTTGATAAACGTCATGCTTACCTTGTAGCCCTACTCGAAAATAATGTCAATAATGTACAAACAAGCACATTATCCCGAGAGGAATTTGCCGGAGCCATTGCTGAATTTGCCAATAAAAGCGTCCTTGTCGCAATAAGAACAAACCATTTGTGTCCAAACTTTTCTAAAAATATTCTATGTTCGTTCTTTCCACAACGCTATTTTTATTTAACGCTTTGCCTTTAAATTTTTTCTTGACAGGCAAAACTAATAATGTTAAGTCTAGTATTACTGTATATATTATTCGTATAAATACAATATAAAAATATATTGCATGTTAACAATTCTTCCCATCTTTCATAACACTTTGTTTGTAGAAAATAACCAATGCAAGCGGATGAACAAAAAGGAGGTTTGCCATGGCAAAAAAGATTCTTGTCGTCGATGACGATCCTGTGATTGTGAAGTACCTTGTAAAAATTTTCAATGACAATGGCTATGAAACCTGTATTGCGGGTGAGGGTCTGGAGGCCATGGACAAGCTGAAGGCTGAAAATCCGGCGCTCATTACGTTGGATCTGGAGATGCACGAGGAATGGGGTCCGCGGTTCTACCGCAAGTTTTCCAAGGATCCGGATTACAAAGATACGCCGGTTATTGTCATCACCGGCCTGTCTGGGGGGCAATATGCTATTAAGAATGCTGTGGCTACCCTGAGCAAACCCTTTGATCCTGATGAACTCATGGGTATTGTGAAGAAAGCTATCGGGCAACCTGATTAGAAGAAGCAGACTGTCCAAAAATTTCACAACAGAGAAATCTCGTTTACATGCGAGATTTTTTGTGAGGATAGAGTCAAAAAGCCAAGGGTCTATGAGGTTAGTCTTTGAAGCAACTTGCGACTGCTTGAGGCGGCACGGTTTTTGATGTGGTTTCGGCTATTGCGGGAAATCGTTTTGGCATGGTCACATGAAAATGGGAACCTTTTCCAGCAGTGGATTCCACGTGAATCGCACCACCGTGTTGCTCAACGATCTGATTGGAAATAAAAAGGCCAAGGCCTGTTCCCTTGTGTCCTTTTGAGGAGAAAAAAAGTGTAAACATGTTTTCTTTTGTTTCTTGGTCCATGCCCAGTCCGTTGTCACTGATATCGAAGAGGATGTTCTCAGTATCTTGACTTACGCCAAAGAAAATCCGATGGGCTTTTTTTGCCTTGTCTTCCGTGCAAGCGTCCACGGCATTTTCCAGAATATTGATCAATGCTGACCGCAATACACTGCTGTCCACGTTGAATGCTCCCAAAGTTTCATCAAAATTTCGCACAAACCTCACGCTTGTACCTATCAATTTGGGCTCCACGGTTGCCGCGATTTCGTTGGCAAAACTCAACACGTCTACCGTCTCCCAGTTTAGGTCTCTTTCTTTGGCGTAGTACAAAATGTCGAGAACCATATCTCTGATACGGTCAACCATAAGCCTCACGGTTTCCCAGCCCTCCTTGATTTCTTCGCGGTCATCCTTTGCAAATCCGGATTTCAATGTGTAAATGCCGCCATCCAGACCTGTCAGGAGTCCCTTGATGCTGTGAGACAAGGTCCCGATGATTAATCCCAGTGAGGACAGATGGTCTTGCAGCAGGCGTATTTGGGTAATGTCTGTAGACATCTCCATGACCTGCGTAACCTCTCCGTCGGAATTACGAATGGGGGCTGTCCAGATTAGCACGTGACGATGCTCACCGGTTTTGGCTGTAACGACCATTTCCGCCTGGTGGGGCTGCCCGTCTTCAAATGTTCTCGTCAATGGACAATCCCGACATGGGGAGTGGCGATGTTTGTAGACTTGATAACAGTGGCCCCCAATTTCCTCGCCGAAATCCTCCTTAAAACGCTTGTTGGTGGCAGTGAGTCTATATTCCTTGTCCTGAACAGAAATGTAGCAGGGCACTTCATCGAATAGCTGTTGGTATCGTTGCTGGGTGGTGCGAAGTTCTTCTTGGAGACGTTCCACTTCCGTGGCATCCGCAGATATCTCCAGCACCAGTTCAATCTCGCCGGTGTTGTTCCTGATAGGAGATGTGTGGACAATGACGGGCATATCCGCACCGTCGAGTCCCTTAATGACTTCTCTGCTGCGCTGTCCGATTCCGGTCTGAAAGGTTTTTTCCACCGGACTTTTCTGGTTGCGCGACGAATTATTGCCATATGATGTCCAGCTTTCCTTGCCGATCCTGTTTCCCATGCGTTGTTGGTATAATTGATTAATAGCCACAATTTTAAGGTTCTTGTCGTGAATCGAAACCAGGCAAGGCATTTCGTTCAGATAAGTAATGCCGCCGACCAGATCACCGGCGAGCTCTCCAAGGGCCGAAGACAACCCTGTAACGGCCTGGTAGGCGGCAGCTACCCGTTCGGCTTCGACCAGCTTAGAAGCTTGTTTTTGAACCAGGTTTTCCAGATTTTCCGTGTACTCCCGGAGCTGGGCCCTCATGGTCAGCCTTTCGTGAGCCCGCTTAAGCGCTATGCCAAGGACATCATCATTGATGGGCTTTGTTACAAAATCTGTTGCATTACGTTGGAGGCTCTTGATGGCCAGAGCCATGTCTCCATGGCCGGTGATCATGATGACTTCTGTATCAGGATGGTGTTCTTTGATTTTGCCGAGCAGTTCAATGCCGTTTATTCCGGGCATTTTGATATCGGTGAGGACGATAGGGGGAAGTATTTCTTGAAAAATTTTTAGGGCTTGTTCTCCGTTTTCTGCGGTGACGACGTCATAGCCCATATCGGAAAGAGAAATCCCAAGGACCTTGCGAATGCCTTCTTCATCGTCAACCAACAGTATGGTCTGTTTCTTTCTCATTTGTCCGTATTAGGATCTTTTTCGCAATATCAAGTAGGATGTCTGCTTTAGGGGGTTTTTCCACATAGGCTTGAGGTTCCGGCAGCGCATGATCAAGACCAATATTGAGAATCTCCAGCGAGTGGGAGAATGCCTTCCCGGCCACAGCAGAAAGCATGATTACCGGAATATGCCTTAGGGCTTCTTCCGTCTTGATGTGCCGATACATAATGATGCCACCCTCTTCCGGCATCATCACATCCAAGATAATCAGGGCGGGTTTGTTCTGTCTGGCCTTTTCGATTCCTTCTTTGCCGTTTTTTGCCAGAATCGGCTCGTAGCCACTCGTTTCGAAAAGGGTCGCCATAAAAATCCTCATGTGCAATTCGTCATCCACAATGAGAATTTTTTTGTTTTCCATCCAGCTTTTCCCACAACCGAGTTCCACGCAAGGTGCGATTTCTATGGTGCATCGGCCAGCTTGTCAGGACGATTCACGCTAACAACGGGACATGACGACCGGAGAACCACCTGTTCCACAACACTACCCAGTTGCGCCTTCTCCGGATCAACGTCTTTTGTGTGGTGGGCCATCACAATGAGGTCGGCCTGTTTATCACGGGCGTATTTCAAAATTTCCACGTAGGGAACACCTTCCCAAATGGCGACCTCATAGTTGTCAAACTCACCCATCTTCGACACGTACTTTTCTTCCATCTTTTTCTGGGCGTCTTCTACCCGTTTTTCGATATGGGACTGGGCTTCAGGTTTTCCGGCCTGGGCCGGCGTAATATCCACAGAATGGAAGAGGTAGAAACGCGCTCCCACATCCCTTACGGCTTCCAGGGCAAATTTGAAGGCCGAGTCCGCTGCTTTGCTAAAATCTGTGGCAAAGACGATATGAGAAAAAAGTTTAAAACAAGTTGTACAGGGCCGACTAACTATCAACACGGGGCAACGGGCTCTTTGGGCGACTTGCTGCATGGTGCTTCCCACAATCCCCCGGTAACGGGTTGCTCCCACGTCTTCCTTGCGGGTATGGGCTCCCATGACGATGAGATTGGCTTCTTTTTCCCGGGCCATCCTCAGGATCTGTGTCGACGGCACGCCGACCTGCGTTTCGAGTTCGCAACTGTCCAGCCCTTCCATAAGCGTTCCATAGGTGTTCATCATTTCGTCTTTGACCCAGTCTACATAGTCGGGTGAGATGGTTTCTTCCTCACCAGTCCTGCTGTCTGTTACAAACTGGCTGTAACCCCTGGTCGGATAGCCAAGGACATGAAATACAAACAATTTTTCAGAATCGTATTTGAGTGCCAGATCAAAGGCCACCCTGGCTGCGTCATCGCATGTTGGTGATGCTGTTGTTGCAAACAGAATCCTTTCGAACATCTCCGTTACCTCCTTAGTTCACAATGCTTCGGAGTACCATGAAAGCTAAGTGCCCATGCAATTCCATCTATAAATTCAAACAAGTTGAATGCCGTTTCAAACTCAAATATGTTCACCTTATCTCCAAAAACAACGTGTTTAAGGCGACCCAACCGAACCGGAACGTCCAAAAGGCTCTCAATCTGCAGGGATTTGATCTCTGTTTGTTCGTTGCCTTGAATTCCCATAAAGGTCGTGTAAATCTCCAACCTAGGTTTTCCCGGAAAGCCGACCATCTCAATGTTTTTGCCAAGTTCAAGGCAATCCAGACCAGGATAAGTGCATCCACGTTCCGGACTTTCATGGTATTTTTCCAAAAACGTTGGGAAAAAGGCATTCAGCTTTACCAACAAGGGGTATTGTTCAAGCATCTGAAAATAGCTTCTGAGTGCATATCCTTCTTCCAGCGCCACCTGATAAGTGAGAAAAACCAGCAGATCAGTTTCCACGGTCTTTTCATTGTGCACCACCGAACCGTCGCTTTTTAACGTAATATGGTTCATAGTTACCACGCAATATGAGATGCATCGCCGGTTCAGACGCACAACAGAGGCGCTATTCCTCCGGCGGTTTCAGATGATCCGGAATGATCACCATATCAATCAGCAACGGCTTTAAGAAGGACCACCGGATACCGTCTTGGAACACCTCCTCCATGTCTCGTATGGCATCCCAACAGTTGTGGCAAGGTGCGACTACCAATTTGCAGCCACTGTCCCGGATTTGTTTTCGCTTCATCTTGAGAGCCACATTTCTCTGCGGACGAAAGATGCCTATGCCGTTAAACCCACCGCCGCCGCCACAGCAGTAGTTGTTTTCCCTGTTCGGCGTCATTTCTCGGAAGTCCTCGGCAATATAGCTCATGATCTCTCGTGTAATATCAGCGAGGCCGTGGTTTCTCACGTAATTACACGAATCCTGCAAGGTCAGAGGCTCCTTGATCTTCTTGGCCGGATCGATCTTAAGCTTCCCCGTCCTTAAGGCCTCGGCGACCCATTCCACGTAGTGGAGGCATTCCACTGGCGGCCGGCCATCCTTCCTTCCCGCCCAGTATGGCCCCTCAATAACGGTCGCGCGATGGGCATGGCCGCACTCGGTACCCACCATCCTTTTGGGTTTGAGCCTTTCCATGGCGGCATAGACTTCCTTGACCTGCATGATGCAAGCGCCCCAATCACCGGCGAACATGGAAAGGCTGGTTTGTTCCCAACCTTTGCTTGGTACGGTCCAGTCTTCTCCTGCAATGTGGAACAAGATGGCGGCCTCGGCAATATCTTGGGGATAGTGCTTGGGCTCACGGGCATTGCAGGTATACATGATGTCTGCGCCCACTTTATCCACCGGGATGGTCAGCCCAGGATATTCTTCTTCGGTTTCCTCGGCCATCCACTCGCATGTCTCCACCCAGTCTGTCTCCGTCACGTCCATCTGAGCACGATAGACCCGGTGCATACCCGAACCGATCTTCAGCTCCCAGGGTACAAACCCCTGAGAAAAACAAAGGCCCCTCAAGTAACCGAACATGATTCCCATATCAATCCCGTGAGGACAATAACTGCCGCAGCGATTGCAGCAGGTACACTTGGCCCAAGCGGTCTCCATGACCATGTGCATGAAGTCGTTGTCCACATCGCCCTTACGCTTGATGATCTCACCCAGTGTAGACTGAATCTTGTAGGCCGGCACCTGTTTGGGGTCCTTGTTATTTACAGTATACAAAAAGCAGCTGTCCGCGCATAGCCCGCAGTGGGCACAGATCTCCAGCCAAGTGCGAATCCGCGACTTACAGGTCTTTTGAATAGTTGCCCACAGGGCTTTCTTCTCAACTTCCAGACTCTTCATCTCTTCGTAATACCGTTCTCCCCGCCTGTCGTTGAGCAACGCCTGGAGTTGTTCCAAGGTGTCCACTGTTTGTTTGTTGCAAAGCGTCCCTTCAGGCATCTGATGACTCCTTATTATTTGGTGGTTTCACTAGCCGGTTACCAGGCAAAGCCTTTTCCCTTCATGCCCCCGCGTTTTATTCCAAAGTCCATTCCAAGTTGGGCCCTGGAGCAGAAAAAGAGAACGACATGAGACAGCTTGGTAAAAGGAATAGACACCAGGAATATCTCTCCACACAAGATGTGCATGATCAACCAAAACTGGTATCCTGCAAACTGATGACTTGCCAGGTACCCTGTTACAAAAGGGGCTACGGAAATGATTAGAACCAAGTAGTCATAAACCGTGGTCAGTATGCGAACCTCTGGCAAAGCGATACGCCGGAGGATCAAAAGTACGCAGGCTACCATAACAGTGATAGTCAGTCCATCCGCGACCCCTTCCGGAAGAGTCCACAGACTGATGCCCCATCTTTCCTTCAAAATCATGTTGTGGGCCAACAGGAAGATCGGGGTTACAATAAGGCCTATGTGAAAAGAAAAAAACAAAATGGTCATCCCCGGTTTTTGTCGCCAGCTGTGGGTCCCAAAAGGAAAAAGCCAGAAAAAGATCGAGCGAAGGGCTCCCTTGATTCCAGCCCCCATGTGAGCTTTATAGGCGACTCTGTCGAGATTCCAAGCCAACCCTCTAAAATACCATATTACACGGTAAAGACATCCGATAAAGAAGATCGAAAATGACAGCCACAACAGCGGACCGGTCACAATTTCATACATTTTTCTCTCCTTATTCCCTTGTCTTCAGATTCAAAGGCCCCCGAGACATATCTTAAAAACCGGCATTGAAGATTCCCCGCGGCAAGCCACGGGGAATGCGCTTGCTTAATCGGTTCAAACCACCGGACAAATCATTCGTGGGTTTCCCAATCTTCCCCGGAAAATGCATCTTCTTCTTTGGAAACCAGGAAGTTCCAAACTGCTACAAAGCTCAATAGAGCGATTCCCATTAACACGTAGGCAACGCCCTTGGAGTGGGTAAAGAAATCTTGCAGTGTGTAGAATATGCCGTCCATCGAACCTTCCCCTCTTTAAATATATTACAATTAGTGCGCATCTTTGAATTCAGGATGTTCATGCAGCACAGGCATGCGAGTTACCATAAACCTAAATGCGATAAGAAATAGCGTGATAAGGAAAACAGTAACACCTATTTCCATCCAATGAGGGAAATACCGCTCAGTCGAAGGCAGCTGCCAATTGAATGCAACCAAAGAGACATTGAACCGATTCAGCACGATTCCAAGCACCGTCCATGCCGCAGTCCAACGGATGAGTTTCAGCCTCTTTTCTCGAACGGCGAGCATGTATACGAACGCGGGCAACGCTACAAAACCTAGAAGCTCTACAAGAAACCAGACGCCGTATCCGGTTCCCAGATAATGCCAGTTGTTGTCCATAGCCAGGCCAAAGACCTTCATGGCAAAATAGCCTGCCATAACCCAACTTGCCGCTTTGGCGAACCCCAAAGCCACATGCGGACTTTCTTCCAAATGGGTTGCGTCCATCTTGTCATGAAAGTAGCGATGGGACAGTGTGCTTTCGAAAATGACCATGGACAGACCGGCAAAGATGCTGGAAACGAAGAAAAAGACCGGAATATAGGAAGAGTACCACAAAGGGTGGAGCTTGGACGGTGCGATGAGGAACAGGGCGCCCAGAGATGATTGGTGCATGGTTGAGAGAACGACCCCGAGGATGGTCAAGACCAGCGTCAGCTTTACAATCACCCTTCGGATTCTTGGCAGCCGCAACCATTCAAGAGCTGCAGGGCTGTATTCAACAAGAAGAACATTCAAGTACAAGAATACACACAGACCCACTTCAAAAAGTACCGAGGTTGTGCCCTGCTGGATAAAAATAGGATATGGCAGACGCCACGGCCGTCCTACATCGTAGTGCAAGGCCAAAACGACAAGTGCATACCCCATAAAGGCGGTCATGATGGCCGGCCGGACTGCAGAGTGGTACCTTTTCAACCCAAATAGATAACAGGCAGCAGATGTGGTGTATCCTCCTGCTGCCAAAGCAACACCGCAGAGCAAATCAAAGCTTATCCAAATTCCCCACGGGTTGTTGTCCGAAAGGTTGGTGACTGCTCCCAACCCGCCAGTAAAGCGCAGGATGGTGAGGACTCCTCCAATCAAGACAATTGCGCCCGCAATCATGTTGAATGGTGTTAAAAAAGTCTTGTCGGCTGCAGTGGCTTCCTCGGACATTATGATTCCTCCTCCGTTTTCTTGGCAGTAGCTTGTTCGACAGCCTTCTTTACTTCTACTTCTATCTTTCTCTTGTTGGCTATTTCCGCTTGCTTCAGTGCCTTGGCTATTTCGGCTTCTGCATCAGCGGCTGCCTTGGAAAGGGCGTTTTCCACAGCCTGGCGCTTTTCTTCAGCGGCGATCTTGTCTTTTCTCTTCGACACCGCATAGATGCCTGTCAGGAGTACCGGCCACAGGCCGGCTATGATTGGGACGGAAGCCAGGGCTCCTGACGTTAGATTGGGCGCAGCCGTCACGCCAAGATCTTCTCGCATACCCAATTTCTCAAAGGGTACGCCCGACAGGTAAAGCCAGCTCGTACCGCCCATCTCGTGTTCCCCGTAAATGTGATCCACATAGCGGTCAGGCAACCTGCGAATTCGTTGACGGCCCAGCTGAATCAGATCCTCTCGTTTGCCAAAGCTTAGAGCCTCTTTCGGACAGGCCTCTACACATCCCGGCAGTTTTCCTTCTAAGATCCGCGGATGGCACATGGTGCACTTCATCACCCGAGGCGTCAAAGGCTCGTCGTATTCATAAGCCGGAACGTAAAAAGGACAGGCGATCATACAATACCTGCACCCCACACACACGGACGCATCGTAGGTGACAGCGCCCTGTGGAGTCTTTTTGAAGGCCCTGACAAAGCAAGCAGAGGCACAAGCGGGTTCCAAGCAGTGGTTGCACTGGATTTTGCCGAAAACCGGCCCTTTGTTGCCGGCTGTATCGTCATGCCGATTAACAACCGTATACGCTTTGGCGTCGGTCCTTCGCGTCTTGTTGAGGACCGACAGATCATCAAAAGGCTTGTCCGGATCAGGCAGCTGGTTTACCTTGTTGCAGGCGGCCTCACAGGACCGACAGCCGATACACAAGGTGCTATCGAACAGGACCCCAAAACTTTCAGGATAACCCGTGAAATGTTTGTTCCCGGCGGCATAGGAAGACTTGCCGGCGGCTATGCCCATGCCTGTTGCACCCATCCATCCTAAAAACTGTCTTCTTGAAATTCCCATACGTGACCCCTCAGATAGCTTCAAACAACGATTCTAACTCTGCTTTTTCTTTTCTTTGTGGCATCCTGCACAATCGGTTGATTTTGGTTTCTCTAGGCCCATATTTTGATGGCATCCGATACACTGTTGATGGTATGCGCCTTTCATGCCGGGCCTAAGGACGGCATGTGCGTCAAAAGGCTTTCCGTGACAGCTTCTGCAACGGGGTGGTTTCTTGTCCGGCGGACTGTTGTGGTGGCAGCCTTGACAAAGCGTGCCTTTTTCACGATGAAAATAGGTGGCCAGATTGCTTGTTTCAACTTTCTTCACAAGGGTGTCAACGATCTTCCGGTGGGGAAACTCGGCAGGCTCATACTGGTCAGCCAGGACCTTGATAACGACTTTTTCGGGGATATCTTCTTTGGCATATGTTGTTTTTGTATACTTTCGGGAATCCACAAGTTGTTTGGCCACGCTTTCGAGCTTGGCCTGCTCTACCATGAGGTTTTCAGGTAATTTTATATGGCACGTCCGGCAAGCGGCGGTTTCTTGGTTGAACGACCTAAACATTGTGGCATGACAACCTGAGCACTCCTTTTTTTTCTGCTGAATGCCGTGACACCCCATGCAACTGTGGTTGCTTCTCAAATCGTGTGCGGCCTGGGCAAGCTGTATATAGTTGCCGTCTTTTACTCCCTCTGGGGTGTGGCATGCTTCAGTGCAGGAAGTCAGGTCGGCATGGTGACACGAACGGCAGGTTTCTTGGTATCCTTCATGGGCCACGTGGTTAAACGCAACGGGCGCTACTCCGGTTGCTTCGTCTTCTTTCTTTGCTTCAGAAACATTTTTCTTTGCTCCTTGCAAGAGTACATAGTCCGGTTGCTTTCGCTTTAACCTTGGGACATCAGGTATTTTCTTTATCTTTTCCTGTTCCTCTAAATCATGGCAACCAACACACGTAACGGCCCCAATTTTCTGGTCCGGATCTTTTTTCTCGGCTATGGCTTTTCTGTGACAATTCACGCAAGAAAGGTGCAGGGCTTCTCTCAGGGGCATGCGGTCTTTTTCGGTCTTGCCCGGTTCGCTTTTGTGGCAATAGCGACATGAGCCTTCTTTGTCTTTGACGTAATGGATTTTTTTGGCGATATCATCGTATTCGTGATGGCACAGACCAC
This sequence comes from uncultured Desulfobacterales bacterium, assembly GCA_964430705.1. Classification (GTDB taxonomy): domain Bacteria; phylum Desulfobacterota; class Desulfobacteria; order Desulfobacterales. The sequence continues at coordinate 14,254 of CAYSGJ010000180.1, forward strand.
ATTTTTCTTCACCCGCCTCGTCTTTTGTCGCCTCCACGTGGCGATAATGAAGTGATTTATCCATGACAATAGGTTGGCGGTTGGCAAGATAAGGCACCTTTTTGCGATGGCATTGTCCACATTTTTCCACCGGCCCGGATTTGTCGCCGGCACGAGCTGTTTCCTTGTGACAGGCGATGCATTCGGCATGATAGATTTCCATCATCTGGTCGCGGCCCGCGTCTTCAAGTCTTTTAAACCGGAAAGACAGTGCGTCCTGCTGGGCACCGGCGGGGCGATTCTTTTCAACCAAATGGCAGGTTTTGCAATCCTTGTCCTTTTTCTTCAACGCTTGTGTATGGGCATCATGGAGAAAAATAACCTCCGGCCGGTCAAGCTTGCCGAAGGCCCTTAAACCATCAATGACAATAATGTCCGCCCTTAGGTTTTCAGAAATAGAATTTATGTCACCGGCCTCTGCCACTGCCTTTTCCACCCCTTGAACCTTGAATCCAAAAGCCAGAAGGCCGGCAAATGCTGTCGACATGCCGACCCATCGAAGTAATGATTTTGCTTTGCGCATCGCCCTTGTCCCCTGCATGGTTGATTGGTTATTCAGCTTGTTGAACTGTTACTGCTCGCCTTTTATATAAACCACCGCAGTTATTACCCGGTAATACACGCCATGCTTCTTCTATATGCGTTAAATATATACAGTAACACTAGACTTACCGGTTTGTTCTAAATCTGTCAAGCAAAAAAATGAACTTGCCATGGAAAAGTTTGAGTGGGATACGGGTTGATTTTTTTATCCACAAGCGATGACAGGGAAGCAGGGAAAAGAGAAACGACCAATGCAGTGGACTAAAAAACTACTTGCGTATGGACTTTCCAATTTGGCATCATGCCGTGTCGGGCTTTCCGCTTTTCATTTTTTTACCACCTCCCACATCCTGTTTCCGCCAGTCAATGCCGTGGACTTCGAGGTATTTCTCAATAGCCTGTTTGGCAGCCGCTGACGTACTGATAAACTGTTTGGCAGCCGCTTTTTTCAGGGCCGCCTTCATCCGCGGATCTATCTTGACGGTCAACAAGGTGCCTTCCTCCTATTGGTTAAAACGGCATGCCAAAGCGTTTTGAAATATGGCATGGCGCATACTCGCATCCCTTTTAATAAAATAGTCAATATATGTCAAGGCCATATATACTAAAAAACTCAACTATAAACACCGGTGCAATCAAAAATTGGAAAAACGAATCAATTTTTATTGGTTTGCATGTGGGGCGAGGCAGGAAATTTGTCAAGTAGGTTGGTACGGGGTTTTTGGGAGATGAAAAGCATTGGGTGGCCCATACGAGAACAGCTAGGTGAACCTTTCCGGAAAAGAACACCTCTTTGTCAGGAGCGCGCTGTCTCTGGGAGCCTAACTATGAACTTGGAACCCAATCCGGGTTGTGATTCGAATACAATGATTCCATTGTGTTCATCGATCATTCTCTTTGTCAGCATAAGGCCTATGCCCGTGCCTTGTACTCCTTTGGTGGTGAAAAAAGAAGTGAAAATTTTTTCTTTCAACTCAGACGTCATTCCGCAGCAGTTGTCTTGCACTTGGTATTCCACAGCCCAACCATCGATTTTTTTTGATCTCAGGATCACTTCTTTTTTCTTTTCGGGCGCCATATCATCCCGACAAGCATCCATTGCATTGGTCACAAGGTTCAAAAGGCATTGGTGAACGGCTTCCGGATCGAATCGACAGTCCTCCAACTCGGAACTCAGGTCTGTTTTTAATATCACGTTATGTTTCTCAGCCCTGGCTTTCATGAGTGCAGCCACCTCTCTAGCCGGGGCGTTGGGGTCGTGCAAGCGGTATTCAATCTGAACCGGTTTGGCAAAGTTGAGCAGATCAAGGGATAGATTTTTTATCTTGTCCACATTGCCTTTCAAAATGTCCCATCCTTGCAGAAGGTATTTTCGTTCATCCAGTTCAATCCCCTTTTCCAAGACAAAGGCCCCGCCTTCCAAGCCGCTGGCGACGTTTTTGATGGCGTGGGATAGCCCGGCGACCGTCTCTCCTGCTGCAGCAAATCTCTCGGCGGCAATGAGTTTGTTGGTCTTTTCTTCCACCAACTGTTCCAGGTTTTCCGTGTATGCTTTCAGCGCTTTTTTCATGGCGATTCTTTCTTCAGCCCTTTTCATGGCGACCGCCAATGCATCGTCGCTGAGGGGTTTAGTGATGAAATCCGTGGCATTCAATTTTAGGCTTTCGATAGCCAGAGCCAGATCGCCATGGCCGGTAATCATAATGACCTCGGTGTCTGTCTCTTCTGCTTTGATCCGCCGAAGCAGTTCCAAACCGCTCATACCAGGCATTTTGATGTCGGCCAGCACAATGGGCGGCCGAACCTTTTTGAATATCTCAAGTGCCTTTTCGCCATTGTCTTGAACAAATACTTCATACCCGGCATCAGCAAGTGATATTTTCAAAACATTCCGAATTCCCGCTTCATCGTCTACAAGCAAAACTTTTTGTTTCATGCTTTCTCGCTGACTGTCGGCAAAGTGACAATAATGCAGGTTCCACCTCCCGATCTCGGCATAACCTCAATATCTCCGCCGTAGTCTTGAATGATGCCATAACTAATGGATAGGCCCAACCCCGTTCCTTTGCCCACGTCTTTTGTTGTGAAAAAAGGCTCAAACACCTTGTCCAAAATTGTTTCCGGAATACCCGAACCGGTATCCTCGATTTCCACAACGACGCGGTCTCCTTTCCTGCTCGTCCTGAGCAGGATCTTCTTGTCGGCCTTGCCATATTCAACCGTGTGCCACCTATCCTCAATAGCATCCCTGGCATTGAGCAACAAATTGATGAAAACCTGTTCTAGCCGATTCGCATCGCCCAATATGGGGGGAAGATCTTCTCCCAGCTGTATTATCACCTCAATATCTCTGAGCTTCAATTGCTGGCTAAATATTTCTAAGGCTTTGGTCAGCGGCTCGTTGATGGCGACCTTTTGCTTTGTTACATCGGATTTACGCCCAAACTCTCTCATATGATTGATAATTTTGGATGCCCGGTCAACGTGACTGTCAATTTCTTCAACCAAAGTGAGTAAAATCTCACCTTTAAGCTCTTCTTCCTTTCTGATCTTCCTAATTAAGAAACCACTTGCCGTCTTAATGACAGAAAGGGGTTGATTTAACTCGTGGGCCACTCCTGTTGCCATTTCGCCCAAGGTCGCCATCTTGCTGGCCTGGATCAGCTGTGTTTCTCGGTTGAGGCTGTCAGTAATGTCCACTGTCGTTGCGATAATCCCGTATTTGCGGCTATGTTTCGTTTGGCAAGCGTATACGTCAACGAAAAAAAAACCACCGTCTTTTCGGCGATGTTGGATTTTTGGATATGCGCTGCACAGTGTACTACAGGTGGGTTCTGTGGTTGCCAATACGCCATCGGTAAAATGCCTAGGTCCAAGATCCAGAAAGCACTTCCCGATTAACTCTTCCTTTTCATAACCGTAACATGCCAATCCCCTGGCATTTACGTCTACAATTGCGAGGCTTTCCGGCTCCAGTACGAAAACAGAATTGGGTTCGTACTCAAACAAGGTACGGTACTTTTCTTCCGATGTTCTGAGTTCTGCTTCTGATGCCCTCAATGCTTCCTCGGCTTGTTTTCTTTCAGTGACATCCACGATGTTTCCCAAAATGGCTGGTCTTCCCATATAGTCGATTCGGGTGTTTCTTCTATTAATCCAAAGTGTTTGTCCATCTTTAGTTATGCCCCGTGCCTGATACTCTGGTGGGGCAGCCTGCCCGTTAAGCCTTTTTTGTCTTATCCTGTCCGTCATGCATCGATCGTCGGGATGAACGAGCTGGCGTGACTCGATGCCGAGAAGCTCTTTTATTGGATATCCGTATATTTCAGAAAGCCTTTGATTAGCGTAGACTATCTTTCCATTGTCATCGATGTAGATGCCGGTCGGAGAATTATTCACCAAAATGCTGTATTTGTTCTCACTTTCCCGAAGTGCATCTTCGGCCTTTTTTCGTTCTGTGATATCCACCGACGACTCGATAATTTGGGAAAGGTTTCCTTGTTCGTCAAAGATGGGATAGCCATGCACTTCAACATTTCTAGGGTTTCCATCCTTATCATAATGCAAATGTTCCAGAACAACCGGCTGCTTTGTCCTTTTTATGGTCTCAAGGGGGCAGGGGTGATCCGCTGAGCTACAAGGCCGATCGGACTTATGGGTCAGGGCATGACAGGTTATTTTTTCCGGCAGGGAGCCTTTGTGTGCCGCCGAGTTGGCAAGCTTGATGGTGTAATCGGAAGCATCAATCACATAAAAAGGATGTGGCAACGATTCCAACACCAGATTCAGAAAAGCTGTTTTCCGCCGACTTTTATTTTCGGCCTGTTTGCGGTGCGTGATTTCCGTGGACACACCTTCGATCATCTGATTGGTGACCTTTTTTAAGGCTTCCAGCAATTCAACCTCCGATTCTCCCTCTACTCGAGCGCAAAGATCACCCGTTGAGACTTTGTGCAGAACATCGAAGTGCTCTGCCAAGCCGATGGCAAATTCATGGGACAGATTGATGATTTCGGCGAGATTTTCCCCCGTCATATTAATGAATTGTTTGAGTTTAATTATCAGTTCCAGTTCCGACGTTTCAGGTATTTTTACGGAAGGATCACCCGAAGAAATCTTTTTAAGCGCTTCAAATACCTCCGACAAGCCGTAGGTCAATTCCCTTAAATAATCTTCCAACTCACGGTCGCGTTTTTCCGCTTCTTTTTCCAGAACGCCTACCTTTTGTTGCAATTCTTCATAGGTGGGTTTGTCGGCCATCGTTGTCCTCTATCATTACCCAAGTGGGTTGCAAAATTTTTCTTCCTCTGCTTTATCGAAGAGGAAGCCCATCGGAAGTCACATCCATCCCGGCAAGAACTCTACACGATTGCTTTTAAATCCGTCAAGAAGATCCACGGCCTGGATCCACCGGCTGCCGAGTTTGCCGGAGAAACCAAGCGGTGGGCGCCACCCGATGGGGGTTTTTTACAGGAAAAATACAGGGTTTACCTTATTTACTCAGAACATTGTTCCAACTAACATGACGCAAAAAGGTATGTATTGACCCGAACCGTGATATCCGATAACGATCGGTGACGTTGTGATTGCAAAGTTGTGTATAGGCATCCTTGAGGAAGGAACATAAGATGAAAATCGGTCTTGGTTTTTGATAGAGAATGGCCGCCTGGTTGTGTTGGGGAGAGATCACGCATGGCTGATGTTTCAAGGGATACGATGGTCCTGGCCGGAGATATCGGGGGAACAAAAACCCATTTGGGACTATTTGCCAAAGGAAAAAAACGTCCTTTGCTGAAGGTGATGAATACCTATCCCAGCCAAGAAGCTGTGGGGCTGGGAGACATCGTTGATCAGTTCCTAGGCGAATACGGGAACAGTGTCGACAAGGCCTGTTTCGGCATCGCCGGTCCTGTTCGGAAGGGTCGCGTCCAAACCACCAATCTTGCCTGGGAAGTCTCAGAGGTTCGGCTCAGGCGGCGCTTTGGGTGGTCTGAGGTCCGCTTGATAAACGATCTGGCGGCCACAGCGCAGGCCATTCCTTTGTTAGAAGGCAAGGAGGTCTGTTCCCTCAATAAGGCCCGAGCGGAAAAAGGGGGAACCGTAGGGCTGGTTGCGCCGGGCACCGGGCTGGGCATGGCCCTGCTGGTTTGCACGGGAAATGGCGTTATTCCTGTTTCCTCAGAAGGTGGGCACATGGACTTTGGTCCAAATAACCGGGAGGAAGTGTCTTTGTATCAGCATCTCCGAGAGCGGTTCGGCCATGTGAGCGCGGAAAGGGTTGTTTCGGGTCCCGGGCTGCATTACATTTACCGGTGGCTGAAAGATTCGGGGCGTTATAAGGAACCTGCGTGGTTGAAAGAGAAAATCAAAACATCTGATCCTCCTGTCGTCGTTACGGCGGCTGCCTTAAAAAAGCAAGCCCCTATTGCTGTTGCGGCGCTCAAGATGTTTGTGCGTGTTTTTGGGGCGGTCGCCGGCAACCTGGCCTTGCTGGCGACGACTACCGGGGGCCTGTATCTGGGCGGTGGGATCCCCCCGAAGATTCTGAAAGCATTGACGGATTACGGGTTTCTTGAAGCGTTTGAAAACAAGGGAAGATTTCAAGAATTTCTGCATCATGTGCCCGTTCGCGTGGTCCTCAACGACAAGGCAGCCTTGCTTGGGGCTGCGCAGTGTGCCTTTTCCAGGTCTTTGTAAGGTTATTTGCCGCGGTGAAGCGAAATACTTTTCGCAATATGGTCGCATTGCAGGGAGGAAGAATATGAAACGGTTGCACATCCTTTGGGTCGGTCTTTTTGGCATGTTTTTTTGGGTTCTGACCACGATGCCAGCGCAAGCGATTTCTCCCCCTGAAAAAGGGGGGACATTTCCCGACATTGTTCTTTCTGTGCCGGCGGATCCTGCGGACAGGCGTTATCTTGGCCTTCCGGAAAGTGGAATGTTCAAGATACCGGATATCAAGGCCGGGGTGGTCATTATCGAGGTGTTTAACATGTACTGACCTACTTGCCAACGGATCGCGTCCCGGGTGGACGAGTTGTACGAAAAAATCGAAAAAGACAAAACCCTCAAAACACGAGTCAAATTGATCGGCATCGGCGCCGGCAACAACGAGGAGGAGGTCAAGATCTATAAGGACAGCTACAAGGTACCCTTCCCCCTGTTTGCGGACGATGACTTCGCGATTCACAAGGCACTGGGGCAGGTGAAGACGCCTTACTTTATTGCTGTCAGCATCCACGAGGATGGAAGCCACGAAGTTTTTTATTCAGAGCTGGGCGCTTTTAAGAAGGCGGACGATTTTTTAAAATTAATGGTCAAGTTGTCGGGGCTGAAATGAGGAGGTCGCCATGATGAGCAGGACAAGACTTTACGTGATTGCAGCGCTCACAGGGTTTTTGTTTTTTTGCATGACAGGAATCTCTGTGGCCGATGACATGGCCGGATGGGAGGTGCCGAAACAGTCATCAGAGCATATCGTTATCCCTGTTTCCGCGGAAGAACTCCTGGACAAGGCAAAACAAGCCCTGACCGCCGCCGGGGCAGAATCTGGTACCATCCAAGAGATTACCCTGGATGAATACGGCACTGTCTATGTGGCCCGGATGGGTGACACAGGTTTGCCCGTGTTTGCTCGGTTCGTGGCCCGCAGAGTTCCCTGTGGAGACTGTCATGATGTTTTTTTCTTGTATACCTTTGACAATGCCCAGTTCATTGCGTTCTCTCCTGTTTTGATCACGAAGCGCTACAATAAAGAGTGGGACAAGGACGATGTCAAAAAAATCAAAAGCCGCTTTGTGGGAAAATCTTTTAAGGACCGTGTGAATTTCAATCCGTTGGTGGATGCTATCGCTTCAGCCACGATGAGTTCCAAAATTGTCTTTCACAGCCTCAATGAAACACAGATAGTTTACCGGAAGCTGGCCGAATTGGGGTACACTCAAAAAGGCAAATAGGGTTTGGTGTTGTATTTCCGGACGCACAAATCCCTGCAATGCCTATGGCGTTAGAAGGGAATTATCGCCACCGGCACACGATGGCCCTTATTGCGGGGCCTTCCGCATGCATTTGTTTTTGGAACCAAACCGCTTGTTCTAAAGGGCCTTGATGTTTTCTTTAAGCTGTCCAACTTGGATGCTCAGAGAAACACACTGTTTTCCTTCCATGCATAAATTGGCTTCTTCGGGTTCCAGGTGGGTTTTAAGCTCATGTTGATCTTTTTTGAGATCGACTACCCATGCTTTTTTAGTTTCATCATATTCGACGTCCAGGTCAATCCCGCATTCTCCGATGTCGGGATAGATTGATCTTATTTTCTCACAAAGTTCTTTTTTGTCGATCATGGTTTTTTTCCTCCTTCTGAGTGTTTGCTGTAAGTTTTTGGGGTTGACCAAGATTTCTTGCACGCCTCGGTTTTAAAACAAGCCCGGTTTAATCCTCGATTTTTGCAATACCTGCTTCGGTCACACGGTACTGCTTATCGGTTTTTTCTATCAAGCCGGCTTCAAGGAATTCCCTGGCGGCTGCACGGATGCGAAACAGCGGAACCCTGCATTCTTTTGCTACCAACTCAAGGGGCGCCGGTTTCCACATGGGCAGAAGCACCGACTCGCCGCACCGCGTAAGCCGTCCATCGGGTTGAATACAGGCCATGACGCACCCTAAAGATCTTTCTTACAGAAATACCAATCCTTGCAGTCATGCCCTTCCTGTAGACGTTCTTGTGCTGCATCCGCTGTTCTGGGCGGCGGGATAATAACCGGTTCTCCCGGTTGCCAGTTGGCGGGGGTGGCTACCCCGTGTTCATCCGTCGTTTGAAGCGCCTTGATAAGCCGAAGAATTTCGGCCATGTTCCGTCCTGTTGTTAGAGGATAGTAGATCATGGCACGCAGTATTTTGTTGGGATCAATAACAAACAAACACCTTGAAGTCTCTGTTTTGCTTTCACCGGGCATAATCATGCCATAGGCCGTGGCTACTTTCCTGTCCAGATCCGCAATAACGGGAAAAGAAATTCTTACCCCAAATTTTTCTTCAATATTGCGTAGCCAGGCAATGTGCGCATATCCACTGTCAATGCTCAAACCCATGAGTTCCACGTTCAGGGAGCGCAACTCGTCTTGAATCTCGGCAAAGCCTACAAACTCTGTCGTACACACAGGCGTGAAGTCTGCCGGATGAGAAAAAAGGATCAGCCAGCCTCCCCGGAAATCTTCAAGTCGAATGATTCCCATGGTTGTGTCAGCCTCGAAGTCCGGCGCCGGCTCACCGATTCTGGGCAACCCGGGCAATGGAACGGGCGCGGCTTCCGTATGTTCTCCCATAACGCCTCCTCTGCATTGGTTCAAATTGTGTCCTGCAATCTCCGTGGCCGGCCGGTCCTTTCGGACAGCAACCCGCTACAGCCCTTCCTTGTCGCTTTGTTCAACGGCTCGATCGATTTCCGCTTTCAACTGGGCGGGAAGGCCGGGGATGTCCACACTCAAGAATCCTCGCACAATCGTGGCGGTGGCCTCGTCTTCACTGAGACCCCGAGACATGAGGTACAGGATCTCTTCTTGAGCTATCTTGCCTACAGCGGCTTCATGAGACATTTCCACCCCGTCCGCCTTGCCTTTGAGCTCGGGGATCGCATGGATTGACCCCCCGTTTAGGATCAAACCACGGCACTCCAAGTGTGCCTTAATCCCCGGCACCTCTCCTATCAGGTCCCCTCGGGCGACGATGCGGCCGCCGTTGGTGATGGCCCGAGAGATGATCTCCGCGCGGGTCTGTTCCCCTTTCAGGTATATTCGCCCCCCTACGTCCATTTCAGAACCGGGGCTGCCGACCAGCAGACTGTAGAAACGCGCTACGGCGCCTGTGCCTACCAGGTGGGTTGTGGGATACATCTGCACGGATTTGACGGGGGTCATAGAGATATAGTTGTTCAAAAACAACCCCCCCTCCTCAACTACTCCTGCCGAGCGGGCACGCACCATCATCTCTTTGCCCCAGCGGTGAATCATGGTGAAGCTGAGCTTGGCATTTTTTTTCACGTAAAACTCAGAAATGCCTACGTGCAGGCCCCGTCTCAGGTGTACGGCCGAGGCGCAGCCCGTAATGACATGCAGCTCAGAGTCCTCTTCGGCTATGACAAGATTATGCACATTTTGACTCAGGCCCTCTTTCTCCAAATACAAGCAGGCCTGTACCGGGTAGACGACCTTGGCGCCGGGCAGGGCCCGGATCACATACCCGTTATGAAGATCAAGGTGGGCCCTGGCTGTGTACTTGTCCTTGTCTACATCCACCAATTTCCAATAGTGGTCTTGCACCCAGTCGTACTTGTCCAACGCTTCACGTATGGGTATGACCTCCAGACCGTCTTGCTTGGAATGGGCATGGATCACCGCAGAGTCCTTCTGAATGAAAGTGCCGGAGCGTGTGTTATCCTGGGTGTCGATGCCGGCCAGAATCATCTGTTTTCGGTCGCTGTCCGACAGAGCCTTCAAGTCCTCAAGGTAAACATGAGAAAGCGATTCGTTTTGAAACGCGCTCAGGTCAATGTCCGACCCTATGTCGGCTTTTTTGTCCCTGGCCTCAACGGCCCTGTCATTTAGATCGCGCATCGGGTACACTCCTCATATCCCACCTCGCTGATGCACCGGAATATCTCCCGGGGGTTGCTTGAACATGTCAGCACGCCGTTATAGAGCATCTGGCCCTTGTCCGCTGTTACGTAGTCGAGTATAAACCCCGTATGTGTGATGATCAGGCCCATCTTGGTGCGTTCCTGTTGAAGCTCCTTTTGGCTTTTATGCGCGTTGCGCTTGAATCCTCGCTGCAGCAGATCGCTGATCATGTTGCCAATAAGCGAAATGTTTTCCAGGTCTACACCGGACTCGGGTTCGTCAAAGAGCATCAGGTCGGCATCCTGGGCCAGTAACTGCAAGAGCTCAGAACGCTTGATCTCCCCGCCGGAAAACCCCACATTGATATCACGTTGCAAAAAGTCCGCAAAGTTGAGCCTCCTGGCCAACGCCTCTGCATCCAGATCTGAAGCGCCGCCACAGATGGCTATCATTTGTTCGGTTTTTACCCCGTTGATCGCAGGCGGGCGCTGATACGACAGCCCAATGCCCAACTGCGCCCGCTCATTGACCGGCATGTGGGTGATGTCTTCGCCCTTAAACAAGATCCTGCCGCCTGTCACCCGGTATTGGGGATAGCCCATGATCGTCATCAACAAAGAGGTCTTGCCGGAACCGTTGGGTCCAAACAAAATATGCGTCTCGCCCGGCTCGATCTCCAGGTCGATGTGCTTCAAGATCTCTTTGTCCTCCATTTTTACCTGTAAATCTTCTATGCGTAACATGTTCTTTTCCTCGGGCCATGTAGGTCTTATCCGCTATCGGCGCGATTGGGCCGGCACGGCAATCCGGACCGTGCGCCTTCATTGGGCGGAGCAAGATTTGTTTCAGGGGGTTGCACCTGCTTCAATCCACCTTGAAAAATGCCTTGGCCGTGGCGCCGCAAACAGGGCACGTGTCCGGCGCCCCATTTTCGGAAGTGTAGCCGCAGACACGGCAAACATAGTAATCTGCCTCCTCCGGTGAGTCCAAATTATCTAACGCCTTCTGGTAGAGCGATGCGTGAACCATCTCGACTTCGTTCGCATAGGTAAAACTGCGCTCTGCGGCCTTATTATTTTCCTCTTTGGCGGTTTCAATCATGGGCGGGTACATGCTTTTAAATTCGTGGGTTTCGCCCGCCACGGCTTCTTTAAGATTTTCCGCTGTGCTTTTTACCTCGCCCAGGGCTTTGAGATGTGCGTGGGCGTGGACGGTTTCCGCCTCTGCCGCCGCCCTGAAAAGCTTGGCAACCTGTTTATAACCCTCCTTTTCCGCCTGCGCGGCAAAAGCCAAGTATTTACGGTTGGCCTGAGATTCCCCGGCAAATGCCTCTTTCAGATTATCCTGTGTTTTACTCATGGTCTTTTTCCTTTCTATCATTTTTTTTATACCTCAAAATGGCCGGCGCAACAAGGCCGGATTATGAGGTTCCGGCCCAATCTCTTGTTGTCCGTTTTTGGGGCGCATAGCTTCCAGTCATTGAAGTGCCGATTGTAATTGTAAAATATCTCTCATTGGTTTTTTGCAGGCATAGTGCTCGCATACATACGCTGTAGGCCGTCCTTCAATAGGCACCATGGGGCCTACAAAAGGAACCAGCGCAGCCAGTTCGTTGCCTGCCGTTCCTAATGGACGAACCAGCAAAACCGTGTTCGGCAGAAAGCGGTTGCGGACCGATCGAATCATGTCTTGGGTGGTTTTGGAGGCCGTGTCTCCTACAACAACGACCTCCTGGCCCGGCCCGACCATGAAATCAAGGGTTTGCAAAAAGTAGGTATAGCCCATAGGGTGTTCGCTTACCTGCTTGGCAAAGGTCAGAA
>CAYSGJ010000181.1:0-3311 GCA_964430705.1 uncultured Desulfobacterales bacterium
CATTTCGGACCTTTGCCTCACGGTCACGCACCACGCACACGGCCACGCATCACGTCCACGGTCTTTGCTTTCGTGCTTTGCGGCTGCGCCTTGAGAACATTACGTAGTTTTTTCTTTTCCCCTTGACACCCACAATATGTTGTGGTTATCAGATTCTTCGGCACAACATAAAGGGCTTGCGCGCCGAAGGCAGGAATCTTGGCCGGCGGGGCCCAACCGCGATAGACCATCAGCAAGGAGGTTCGGAACCATGGGAAATATGCTCGTCTTTTCACGGGGCAACCGCCTATCCTTTCAACAGGAGGCCGTTGGCGGCGTCGGGTACAGCGAAACCACCGATATGGCTTTGTTTGTTCAGACATCAGACGAGGCGATCGACGGCTGGAACCGCCAAAGGATTATCGACGCCTTGATGAGGGAAGCTGCGGTGGACGAGCAAACGGCCGAGGCGATCAGCCTTGAGGTTCAAAAAATAATCTTGGATTCAGCCATTTCCACCGTAACTGCTCCGCTGATCCGGGAACTCGTGGATGCCAAGCTGATCGAGCGGGGCATGGAGGAGGCGAGAAAACGGCATACCCGGCTCGGGGTTCCCCTCTATGACGCGGAGCAGATGATCATGCACCCCAACAAGGAGAACGCCAATGTCCCTCATGGGCCGGAGGCGACAAACCTCACGCTGGCCGAAAACATCAAAAAAGAATATGCGCTGCTCAGCGTTTTTCCGCACGAAGTGGGCGAGGCCCACATGCGCGGGGCGATCCACCTGCACGATCTGGGATTTATAGACCGTCCCTATTGTTCCGGTCAATCCCTGGAATATTTGAAGAAATTCGGCCTCAACCTGCCGAACTCCTTGGCCATGGCAAAACCCGCCAAACACCCGGAAGTTCTTCTGGCCCACATGGTCAAGTTTGCAGCGGCCCTTCAAAGCAATTTTGCCGGAGCTATCGGATGGGATGCCGTCAATCTATTTTTTGCCCCATATTTGGAAGGTCTGGATGACCGGGCCGTCAAACAACTGGCCCAGATGATGATCTTTGAGTTTTCCCAGCAGGCCGTGGCCCGGGGAGGGCAGGCCATTTTTACGGACATCAATCTGTATTGGGAGGTCCCGGCCCACTTCGAAAGCGTGCCGGCCATCGGACCGGGGGGGCGCTACACGGGCAAGACCTATGGCGCGTACGAAAAGCAGGCCCAACGATTCGTTTGGAAGCTGTTTGAGGTCTTCAAGGAAGGCGATGGGGCGGGCCGGCCCTTTTTCTTCCCAAAGCCGCTTGTACACATTACGGAGAAATTTTTCAGGACGCCCGGCCACGAGGCCTTTTTGAATCATATTTGTGATGTGGCTTCCGACAAAGGCAACACCTATTTCGTGTTCGACCGGGGAGACACGGCAAAGATTTCCGAGTGCTGTCGGTTGAGTTTCAAACTGGAACGTTCCGATCTTGAAGACGCCAAAGAGCCCTGGAAAATGCGGTACTCGGCCCTTCAAAACGTGACGTTGAACCTGCCTCGACTTGCCTATCAGGCGGATGGGGATGATGACCGGCTTCTTGCCAAGATCAGCGATCTGATGGCGGTGGCCGCACAGGCCCACGCAGCCAAGAAACGCTTTATTGAGCGCCTGCTGTCTCACAAGACGACCGGCCCGTTGAACCTGCTGAACATGGCTCTTGACGGCACGGCCTATCTGAGAATGCACCGGGCCACATTTCTCATCGGCATGGTGGGTCTGAACGAGCTCGTCCAGTTTCACGTGGGCCGGGAGATGCATGAAACCCGGGATGCCTTGCGGTTTGCGCTTAAGGTGATCGCCCATATGAAGCTTGCGGCAGACCGGCTCGGTCGGGAGCACGGCATGCGGTTCGTTCTGGAACAGACGCCGGCGGAAAGCACGGCCTACCGTTTTGCCAAGCTGGACCTCAAGTATTTTTGCGAGGCCGCATCCAGGGTGGTCAAAGGGAACCAGGGGCGGGGGGAAGTCTATTACACGAATTCCACCTTGTTCAATGTGGGCGCTCCCGTCGACCCTGTTGAACGGGTGACCCTGGAAGGGCGGTTTCATCCTTTGATCGAGGCCGGGGCGTTGACGCACGTGTGGCTCGGAGAATCCAGGCCGCCGGCGGAGTCCCTGGCCGACTTCGTTGTCAAGACTTTCAGACATACCAAGAACGATCAAATCGCCTTTTCTCCCGAATTTACCAGCTGCAAAGATTGTTACCGGGTCAGCCGGGGACTCCGGACGGCTTGTCCACACTGTGGGAGCCTGAACGTGGACGGCATCACCCGTATTACGGGTTACTTCACCACGGTTTCAAGTTGGAACAAAGGAAAGGTGGGCGAACTGAGGGATCGGTATCGGAATCAGGGACAATTTGGTCAATAGTCATTGGTCACCGGTCATTGGTGCACCACAGTGCCGAAAGCCAGGCACAAGCGCTGAGGCACCATGGGCAGCACGCCCAGTTGGTTGAAGCCCCTTGGCTGATGGCTGTGTGGCTGGCTATATTCAAATCGTTGCCCCACTGTTATGGCTATGGGCTTCGGACCATTTCCTGAAGAGACAACCTCAGAGGCGTTATAACCAGTGACCAATGACTAATGACATTATGCTTGCGCTGTCCTTTTGATAACCGCAATGATGGGCAGATCTATTGTCTGATTGAGCAAGGGAGGAAACAATGACCCTGTTTACCAAAAGCCTTTGCAGTGCGTGTCAGGACGTAAAAAACGAATTTGACCTGCCTGCTCTGGGCGTCCGGCTGGAGGAGTTGGGACCGGACAATCCCGACGCCTTGGCCCACCTGGCGTGGCACGAGTTGGTCGAAACCGCCGAAAAGACCCTTCCGATTCTGGTCCTGAACGATTCATCCGCGATCACCGATGTAGAACAGATCAGAGGATGCCTGGCGGAAATGGTCACTGGTCACTAGTCATTGGTCATTGGTCACTGGTTATTTCCAGCCTCTCAATGACGGTTCACAGTTGCTGACTTTTTGGTCAAAGGCTTTGCGCAAATGGAGATCAGAGATCTGGAAGTTTACAGGATGGCCGAAGATTTATCGGACATGGTCTGGGATGTTGTTTTGAAATGGGATCCCTTCGCGAAAATGACCGTCGGCAAGCAGCTCGTTGAAGCGGCCGACGCCGTTTCGGCGAACATCGCGGAGGGATTTGGCCGATACCATTTTAAAGAAAATAAAAATTTCGGTTCATCCGGTTAAAGCATACTTGAGGGATAGCAGCGTGTGTCAACAGGCGGCTATTTTGGTGTCAACAGGCAAAAACTCGCTCATAAGTGCGCGTAG
>CAYSGJ010000182.1:0-16596 GCA_964430705.1 uncultured Desulfobacterales bacterium
GGATCATTCAAACAATATCCGTACAGATCGGTATCTCCGCCGGCAAACAGGATCGGGTCTTTTGCCGTCCACCGGCCGATGTCGGGGTCATAGTCTCTGAAACCGAACCGGACAAGGTTTGTGTCCCGGTCGTGAAGGCCGCCGGCAAATCCCAGGGGGACGGCAAATGACGGATTGGTATTAACAATCACATTGCCGAAGGCGTCATAGTTGATACGCTTTATCACATTGCCGGATGCATCCGCAACCGCTCGGAGCGATCCCACCTGATCAAAGGCCAGGTAATAGGTCGAACCACCTCCGGTCATGGTCACCGGCATTCGGTCATCGGCGTACTGGAACCGTGTTATCAGGTTGTCGGCGGCGTCGTAGACGGCCAACAATCGGGTAAAACCTTGCCACAGGTATTTTTCGGTGACGACGCCGTTGACTTTCTTTGCAATTCTTCGTCCGATGGGGTCATGGACGTAATCGATAACGGTGCCGTCGGGCAGGGTCACGCCAAGGAGTTCGCCTCTCGAAGAATAGTCGTAAGTTGTAACATCGGCCCCCTGGATCCTGGTCGTTAAGAACCCGTCTGCATTATACTCGTAAGCGGCGCCGCCGGCGGTAAGCAGGCCATCCTCGTCCGAATAATGAAAAGTTCTCCCGGATATACCTCTCAGCGTGTTCATTTCATAAGTACGCGTGCCATTCAATCCGTATTGGTACTCCTCTACCAGGCTTCCGTCCTTGATGACGGTCAAAAGCCTGCCCATGGGATCATACGTGTAAGCATAATTGGAAGGCACGCCATCAACCATCTCCGCCTTATGCGTGATCCTGCCGTTATCATCGCGGGTCAGGCTCCAGTCTGCGACGGTGTTGCTATTGACGGCGCCGTTCTGCGCCACCACTTCACCATGGCCGTTAAAAGTACGGGCAAGGCTCATGACGCCGTCTGTGACAGACTCCGGCAGGCCGTTTCCGGCATTTCGATCAATGACAAAACCGCCGGCTTCGGTCAACAGTCCGTCGTCGTCGTAGGCGACCATTTGGGTGCTTCCGGCATAGGTGAAGGACGTGGCATTGAAGTCATTGTTGTAGCCATACAAGAGAGTTTGATCCAATATGCCGCTAAAGGCCTCCGACATGAGCAGCTTGCCGTCATATTCGTAAGCGATGACGTCCGTCCCGTTGGTCAATGATGCTATTTTGGTTCCGCATACATAGGTCAGATCGATATTGCCTTCCGGGGTTTGAACCTGTTCCAAACGACCGTTGGCGTATAGGTTGTTGATTTGTTTGCCGGAAGGAAAATGGGTGGAGATCAGCCGTCTGTCTCTGTCGTACACATACGTGTAGCTGCCGTTCAGCGGCGTGTGATAGGCGCTGTTCCGGTTGACCGCGTTATAGCCGAATCCATGACCAATGCCGGACGGATTGGTCAATAAGGTCATATTGCCGTTTTGATCATAAGAGAAGTTTACAGTGGTGGCGTCGGGCCTTCCGATTGCCGTGATCCTTCCTGCCGGGTCGTACGCGTACGTTGTGGTATGGTTTTCCGGATCCGTGATGGATTCAAGGAACCCCTGAGCATTGTAGACGAGGCTTGTTGCCCTGGTATCGGCGACCATGGAGATCGGCCTTCCTCGCGTATCATATCCATAGCTCGTATTATGGAGCCCGGGGATGGAAATGCCGCCGGTCAGCAATGTGGCGGGATCATATGTCGTGGTCACGGTCCTGCCTTCCGGCGAGGTGACGGTCTTTTGGGATTGGAGCACGTTGTTGGCGAGCGTTGTCGCCTTGCCATTGATCGATACGGTTTCCGTGATCAAATCCGTCACGCCGTCCGAGTCCGTATCCTCATAGGTTTTTGCAAGCTCAGTCGTTCTTGTCAGGCCGAAGGGCGTGCTTTCCTGTATTTCTTTCACGCGTTTGAATAAATACTGGGAGTCCACGCCGGATAGGAAGACAAGGTCCATCCCGCAGGGCAAAGATTTTTTGACGGTCAATCCGTCGGCGGAACGGTCAAACAGGGTTTGGCCTCCCGCCGGATCTGTAATGACGGAAGAAAAAGCGCCGCCGGGCTCGGTGTGATCAAGATACGACGCGATGTCGCCTTCACCTGAGATCCGCCGGGTCAAAACATCGCCGTTGCCATAGACCAATCTGTCGTACCGCCAATGGCCGCCCTCATCGTCGCCGGCAATCGTCAATTTTCCCATGGCGTCGAATTGATGCGCAAATCGATTTCCCTCAGGCTCGGTCTTGGCAATCATCAGGCCGTCCGGCGTGTATTCGAAGCTGAATTGACCGCCATCGGGGTAGGTTATGCCGGTGAGGTGATTTTGGGCGTCAATCGCCAGAGACGTGGTGATTCCGTCCGGCGAGATGACGGCTGTGGGCATTCCCGAGCCGTCCCTTGCAATCTCGGTCTGGTTTCCAAAGCGGTCGGTCACGGATACCACTTGTCCCTGTTCATTGTAAGTGAACGCATTCAGGACTACGCCCGTATCCAGGTCAATGGTTGCCTTATGCCGACCCGTTGCACTCATGATATGACCCAGACCGTTGTCTTCGGCGAACGGAATATCTCCGGTATGGATGCTACCCGTAAACGCACACGGCGGGCCCACCTTCCGGACGCGATTGTCATGAGCGTTGGTGTTGGCAATGTACAGGGCGCCGTCGGGATCAAAGGTCAGTCCCCAGGGGGCGCTGAGTGCGGCATGCGTAGGCGGACCGCCGTCTCCATCAAAGCCGCTGGTTTCTTTGCCGGCAAACGTGGCAATAATGCCGTTGGCGTATACTCTGCGGACGCGATGATTCCCTGAATCGGCAATGTACAGGTTTCCGTAGGAATCCACGCGGACCGACGTGGGATGCCTGAGGTGGGCATCGGCGGCAGGGCCTCCATCGCCGCTGAATCCGGGGTCTCCGTTTCCCGCCACGGTCGTGATGATGCCGTTTGCGTCCACCTTGCGGACGCGGTGATTGCCGTAGTCTGCAAAAAGGAGGTGCCCATAAGCGTTTGCCGCAACCCCCATAGGCAAATAGAGACTTGCTTCCGTAGCGGGGCCGCCGTCGCCGCTGAATTGGCTCCGTCCGTCGCCTGCGACGGTGATAATTATGCCGGAGGCAGTGACTTTTCGAATGCGATGGTTATTCGTGTCGGCGATGTAGAGATTGCCGTGGGGGTCTGTTGCGACACCGGTCGGGGCGGTAAGGCCCGCCTGAACTGCAGGGCCTCCATCGCCGCTGAATCCGGGGTCTCCGTTTCCCGCCACGGTCGTGATGATGCCGTTTGTGTCCACCTTGCGGACGCGGTGATTGCCCGTATCCGCCAAATAGAGATTGCCGGCGCTGTCCATGGCCACGCCGAATGGTCCTTGGAGTTGCGCTTCAATGGCGGGACCGCCGTCTCCGGCGTAACCACGGGTTCCGTTTCCCGCCACTGTGGTGATGATGCCGTTGGCATCTACCTTGCGAACGCGATAGTTGTAAGCGTCTGCGATATATAGGTTCCCGGATGCGTCGGCGGCGACCCCTGCCGGGGTGCGAAGCTGCGCTTCCGTAGCGGGGCCGCCGTCGCCGCTGAAGCCCCCAACGCCGGTGCCTGCCGCGGTGCGGATGATCATTGCGTGGTTCTTTAAAACAGCGCCGTCTCCTTTGTGAAGAATTGAAGAGTCTGCCGTGGCCATGGCGTGATGGAGCGACACCGTCCAGCCTTCGGCGAGAAAGTTCTGCCTTTTGGCTTTTTTCGTTCGAATAATCACCTTGCCTTGCTTCCAGAGAGTCACTTCCTCGCGTGTGAGAATCGACGTCACATCCCGGCCGATCATTCCAAACGCCTGTTCGAGATCCGGCGGCACGGTATAGACTCCGTCGTATACAAACCCCACGGCGGTGTGGGCTGTGGTGGGCGCGCCGATACTCCTGCCCAAGTGATCCAGACCGTCCCACTCAAATTCCGCCGTCTGGTCGGGCAAGGGGTCCAAGACCTGCTCAAAGGTTCTTCCCCCCACTTCGACTTTGGCGATTATCCGCTTGAGTCCTTCGGGCACAGTCTCTCCGCTGGCCGGAACCTTGATTCCGTAGCGGTATTCTTCTACGCGATTGACGGCATAGTGAAGCGTGATGTCGGTCCCGGGGACGGGAATCTCTTCATGGAAGATGCGACTTCTTTCTTCCACAAAAGAGCTGTGGTGTTCCCGGCAATCATTTTCCGCGTCATTTTGCTGGTCTGCGTCGGGTTCACTTGCAGGATTTGGCGCTATGGATCCTTCCGGGCCGTGAGGCGCCAGCGGCGTTAAGGACGCAATGGTTATCCTGGCCCAGTTCAAATCATGGGGACTGAAATGGATGATGGGTGCTCTCCAAAATGTTGCGCCCGGGCAATATCTTCCCGGATCGTCAAGGCCCGCCGTTTCGTCATCGAAAAGACCATTGTTGTTGAGGTCGTCGGGCAGACCATCGCCGTCCGCATCCAGAGCATCCACCGTTTCGTCCCCATCCGTATCCAGCAACTTGACTACCCTTCCATTATCGGCCGGCGCCCAAACGCCCCTGTCGCGATCGTAGTAGCCTACAGGAACGGCCATGCCGACGTCGAACCCCAGAAAGTTGTCCACCCAGATGATGACGGGTTTTTCAAATCTCACTCTTTGGGCGCCGTCCACGCTGAGTTCCACGCAATAGGTGTACGCTGTAGTCGGGGGCAGTATGGCCGGCATGGACTCAGGGGTTGCATATTCGGTGGCCCGGGTCGTAATCGCGGTCAGTTCATGAACGTCGTTGCCGTTTTCGTCCACCAGATAGGCGTGATTGTCTCCGGCAAAGACCATGGTGCAAGCCCGGGTGCCGAATTCATCTTCAACCGTTGTGCTCTGGTGGGTCATGAGGGTTTCCGGGTTGCCGTCAAAGAAGACGGTTGTGGCTGCCGGGTCCTGGTCGATCATGACAACGGTCTGCGCAACGGCGATGTCGTTCCACGGAACATGGACCTGCCTTTGAGCCGCCAAAAGCCCATCCTTTTGATAACGAACGGTCATGACGCGGCCGCCTTCCACGGGAATGGAAAATCGGCCGTCGGGGCCCGTTAAGGCCGTACCATATTCCATGTGGTTGTGGATGGCCACGCCAACGCCTTCTATGGGCATATTCTCCGGGTCGTGAACCAGACCGGTGATCAGGGAAAATCGTTTGGCATCGTATGATTCCACCGTGGCATCCAAAGGAACAAGGTCCTCGTACTGTTCGCCGAATGAGCCTTCGGGCTGTGGCTCGGGGTTGCCCATGACCATGACTTCGGCGTGGGCGTTGGCGGACCCGGTGGGTCCTGTCACCGTGATCGTGTACGTAGTGGTGTGCTCAGGTTGGACGATTACCGAACCGTCCGGAGAAACCATGCCAACATCATGGTCGATATGGGCGTGGTCCCCGCCAATCGAAGTCCAGGAAAGGGTGGATGATTCTCCCCGGGCAACAGCCGCGGGGTGCGCTTGGAACAAGACCGAAGGCGGGGCGGATGCATCGCGCACCTGGATGGTTGCGCTATCGGAGGCGATGCCGCCGGGTCCCGTGGCCGTGATGGTGTAGGTGGTGGTCTCGGCGGGCGAGACGGTTGTCGATCCTGTCGGTTCAACCGAACCTACATCCGGGTGTATGACGCATGCATCGACGTGCGAAGAGGTCCATGACAGGACGGCTGATTCGCCGGCCAAGATGGCGTCCGGATCTACAGTCATATCCACCCATGGGGGTGGAATATTTACAGTGATGGTCACTTCATCGGTGGCTGAGCCGCCGTCGCCCGAAGCGATCATAGTATATGTGGTTGTCCGATCGGGCGATACCGTCAGCGAACCTTCCGGTTCCACCAAGCCGACATCAGGCTCGATCACGCAGGATTCGGCATGTTCCGTGGTCCAAAACAACATGCTCGATTCTCCCAGATTGATCGACACCGGGTCGGCTGAGAAGTGGACCGACGGCGGGAGCGCCGCCGTCCCGACCTCAATGCTTACCGAGGCCCCGGGCGCGCCCCGGAGAAAGACGATGAAACGGTTGGTGGTTTGCAGCATGACGTCCGTGTGGAGAACGGGATTGTCTCCCTGGAGAAATTGGGAAAGGGGGATGAACTTCCTGTTGAAAAGAAGAAATCCTCCGTCAATATTTTTCTCCGGCGTGTTCTTTTCAATGATTGCGATTCCGCTGCCGGGATTCTCCACCCCAAAAACGCGAAGCGAGCAATGCACGTGCCACCGACTGATGGTGAAGCTTTGGGGGCCAAACACGGTTTGGCTCCAGCCATGGGCCGGCCATGCAAGGCAAATCAGGGTGAACAGAGTGAAAAGGACAGAAGGGCAACAAAAAGGCCGTTTGGACATGATATATCCTCCCGTTCGTCTGAGGGCTACCCCTGCAGGTTGTCTAAAAATGCGGCCGAAATCCTGGTTTTTGGAGGTGCCCCCCAGTTGGTTTTTTGCGGCTGGTTCTATGGCGGGAAACAGCCTGTTTTTTTAACCCGTGCTGCCGATCAGCAGGCGGACAACCGGCGGCCAAAAAGCCAAAGCGTCGATAACCGCCGAATCCACCGTCTGTGAATCTGGGCAATGGCCTTGCCATGGCGATGTTAAACAAACTTGCCTATTTCGAATGAATGAAGGCGGAAAACAACAGCTTTGATACCGCTCCGGCCTTTAGCAGGGCAGGGTAGGGAAGTCAAGGACTTTTTGAATGTTGCGTATAAATTGCTTGCAACATTCGTCTGCGTCGTTATTGAGGAAGCGTTGCGATGGAATATTCACGCATTTTCTATCCTGATTTTAAGCGTCGGTTAGGTCAAGCTTTTGATGAATCCCCCGACAGCGCCGACGCCTTCTTTGTCTACCAGCCGGATTGTCTGGGTGCCGATGACCGCGATGTCAACCTTGCCTTTTAAGAAATCAACGTCGTTCCTGTCTTTTACGCCGAAGCCCAGAGCCAGGGGAAGATCGGTGGCCCGACGACATCGACCCAGGTATGCAGCCAGCGTTTCGGAAAAGGCTGTGTCGGTCCCGGTGACCCCCCGCCTGGATACGCAGTAGACAAACCCCTTTGCAAAAGAAGCAATATATTGCATACGAACATCAGATGTGGTGGGCGAGAAGATATAGATCGGCGCCAGACCGTTGCTTGCCATCGCCCGAAGGTAGCCTCGGCCTTCTTCCGGAGGAAGGTCGGGAATAATGGCGCCTTTTAGGCCTCCGCCCGCCATATTCGAAACAAACTGCTCCACGCCGTATTTAAACAAAATATTGTAGTATGTCATGAAGAGAAAGGGAATGCCGAAGGTCTTCGCGACATCTTGAGCGAAGTCGAGACAACCCTGTACGGTTGCGCCTGATTCGAGGGCCTTTTGATTGGCATGAAGAATAACCGGGCCGTCGGCAATAGGCTCCGAAAAGGGAATTTGCAGCTCCATCAGATCCACACCGTTTTCCACCATCGCCTTGATAATCTTGAAAGATGCTTCGAAGCTGGGATAACCAAGGACGATGTGCGTCATCAACAGGATATCCTTTTGCTTCAATTGATCTTCAATGTACAATCTAAGCATGGTAGCCCTCCGCTTTGTCTTTGATGAATGTCTGCCATTTGGGATCTGCAAAGGCATCGGCTATGGTGAAGATATCTTTGTCGCCTCTACCGGATTGGTTGATGAGGAGGATGTCTTTCGGACTTAACCCCGGCGCTTCTTTAAAGGCCTGGACAAAACCATGGGCCGATTCGAGGGCCGGGATCAACCCTTCCTTTTGGATGGTCAGTGACAGGGCGTCCACCACTTCCCGGTCCGTTGCCGCTTCGAATCGAACCCGGCCCTTTTCCTTGAGCTGGGACAAAATCGGCGACACGCCCACGTAATCCAGGCCTGCCGCAACACTATGGGTTTCCAGCATTTGTCCGTCGTGGTTTTGGAGAAAATAGGTTTTATATCCCTGGGCCACGCCAATGCTCGCGTCTTTGGAGGCAAGCCGCGATGCATGCTTTCCAGATTCCAACCCGCGGCCTCCGGCCTCTACCCCGACGAGTTCCACGGGATCATCAAAAAACGCCTGGAAGATGCCCAGGGCATTGGAACCGCCTCCGACACAGGCATACACCCGGCTGGGCAATGTGGATTCCCGTTTAAGGACCTGTTGGCGAGCCTCTTTGCCGATGATGGATTGAAAGTATGACACCATTTCCGGAAACGGATGGGGTCCGCAGGCGGTTCCCAGGACGTAGTGGGTGGTATCCATGTGGGTGACCCAGTCACGAAAGGCTTCATTGATCGCGTCTTTAAGAATCCGGGTGCCTTCTCGCACCGGGATGACCTCCGCGCCCAAACGTTCCATCCAGAAGACATTGGGACGCTGTCTGTCCATGTCCACTTCTCCCATGTAGATGGTGCAATGAAAGCCGAACTTTGCGGCCATCGTGGCGGTTGCCACCCCATGCTGGCCGGCCCCGGTTTCTGCAATCACCCGGGATTTGCCCATGCGTTTCACCAGGAGTCCTTGTCCCATGACATTGTTGGCCTTGTGGGCGCCGGTGTGGTTCAGGTCTTCCCGCTTGACCCAGATCCGGGCACCTCCAAAGTGGGCAGTCAAATTCTCGCAAAAGGTCAGGGGGGTCGGCCGGCAAGAATAGGTGGACATGATATCCTCGTATTCCCGCCAAAAACCGGGATCGTTTCTCGCCTCCATGAAAACCTGTTCCAGCTCATCAAAAGTGGCAACCAAAATTTCCGGCAGATAGGCGCCTCCAAAGCCGTTATAATAGCCACGATTTTTCATATCGAATCCCTCATATTGTCTTTCAATTCATTACGATACGGCGTTATTGCCGGTGGTCAATGACCTGCTGTGGGCCGAGGGCTCTTACCTGTTCGACGAAGCGGCGCATCTTGTCGTGGTCTTTGATGCCCGGGGCTGATTCCACGCCGCTGCTCACGTCAACACCATAAGGCTCGGCCTGCCTCACGGTTTCTTGCACATCATCGGGTGTGAGGCCGCCGGCCACAATGACGGGGCCGTAGGCTTTGGCTTCCCGGGCGAGTGCCCATTCAAAGGTTTTTCCGGTCCCGCCTTTTTGGCCTTTTACATAGGTGTCCAGGACAAAACCGTCCACGAAGCCTTCGTAGGGTTTCATAGCATGGATACTGTCTCTATTTTTAACGCGTATGACTTTTAGTACGTGAAGGCCCAGATCGCGGCAATATACAGGCGATTCTTGGCCGTGGAGCTGGATCCAGTCCAGCCTGCATGTCGAGGCAATCCGTCTAATGCGGTCCGGCTCAGCGTCTACAAAAACCCCGACCATATTGACAAAAGGCGGGATGGCTCGACTGAGCCTGCAAACAACGTCCGGCGCTACCGACCGTGGACTTTCGGCGAAGACAAATCCGACGGCATCAACGCCCAGGGCTGCTGCGTACCGGATATCTTCTTCCCGGGTCATGCCGCATATCTTAATTTTTGGCGTCATGGTTGCGTTTTGTCCTGGAGCAGTTCTTTGACCTTTGCCCCGATATCCGCCGCCTTCATCAGGCTTGTGCCTACCAGCACGGCATCTACACCGGTCCTTGCCAACCGTTTTATATCGTCACGGTAATTGATGCCGCTTTCGCTGACACACAAAATGCCTTTCGGTATGGCGCCGGCGAGCTTTTCCGTGGTTTCGATACGGACTGAAAAATCTTTCAGATTTCTGTTATTGATTCCGATTGCCTTGGCGCCGACGCCAAGAGCCCTTTCCAGTTCTTCCGGTGTATGAACCTCCACGAGAGCATCCATTTGCATTTCTTTGCATAAGTCGAGAAAGTGCCTCAGTGGTTTGTCGGAAAGAATGGCTGTGATGAGCAACACCGCGTCGGCACCGGCGGCGCGGGCTTCATAGATCTGAAATGCGTCAATAACAAAATCCTTTCGAAGCACCGGAATGGCGACGGCCCGGCGCACCTTTTGAAGTCTCAAAAGGCTGCCCTGAAAAAAATGCTCGTCGGTGAGTACGGAAAGGGCGGAAGCGCCGGAGGCTTCATAGGTTTTGGCGATCTGGACCGGGTCAAAGTCTTGTCGAATAATACCCGCAGACGGGGATGCTTTCTTGATCTCGGCGATCAAGGCGATTTCCGAAGACCTTGTCAAGGCCTTGGCGAAGCCGCGCGGAGCTTCCGCTTGTTCCGCGAGTTTTTCCATGCGCGACAAAGACATAGAGGCTTTTTGCCTGGCCAGCTCCTGTGTTTTGTGTGCCACAATGGTGTCTAGGATCATATCCACTTCCAGTTTTTGGTTTCCGGTTTCCGGGGGACCGGAAAGTAGGTTCGGATTAAGCCGGTGACCTTCATGTTAAGGTGTAAGCCGCTGAGCCGCCGAAAGTTGTTTAAAAAATTACCACGAAGCCACGAAAGCATGAAGCCACAAAAAACACTTGCCGCGTATTGCTTTCAAGCCGAAATACCCAAAGATCGAAAATACCAAGCGAGTCGTGCTGCGTGAAACCTGTATGTGATGCATGATGCCGGATACTTGATGCCGGTTGCCGGTCGTCGGAACTTATGCCATTGTCTGATTGGTCCTTTTTACAAGCTGTGCGAGTTTTTCCCGGGCGGCGCCGGACTCAATGCTTTCTGTCGCCATCGCGATGCCTTCGCGGATATCCAATGCCTTGGCGGCCGCGTAAAAGGCGGCGCCTGCATTCAAAAGAACCATGTTGCGCTTGGGACCGCTTTGTCCATTCAGAACAGATTGGACAATGGCGGCATTCTCCTTAGCGTTTCCGCCCTTAATCTCCAAAACGCTTGCTCTGGCCATGCCGAAATCCTCCGGTTGGATGCGGTAATTGCGGATGACCCCGTTGCGCAATTCGCTGACCAGGGTAGGGCCGGTGATGCTGACCTCGTCAAAACTCCCTTCCCCGTGGACAACAAGGGCGCTTGTACTGCCCAAACGTTGCAATACCTGTGCGAGGACCGCGGTGAGTTTCGGGTCGTATACACCCAGGACCTGAACATTGGCGCCTGCAGGGTTTGTAAGCGGCCCCAGGAGGTTGAACACGGACCGAATGCCGATCTCTCGCCTGGGGCCAATGGCGTATTTCATAGCGCTGTGAAGCTTGGGCGCAAAGAGAAATCCGATGCCGATTTCTTTAACGCAGGCCTCCACGATCTCGGGCGTCACATCCAGATTAACGCCCAGTGCTTCCAGGACATCGGCGCTGCCGCACTGGCTCGACACGCTGCGATTACCGTGTTTGGCAACCTTCAGCCCTCCTCCGGCAACGACAAAGGCCGTGGTCGTAGAGACATTGAAGGTGTTTGTTCCGTCGCCCCCGGTGCCGCAGGTATCCACGATGGTTTCCAGGTCCACATTGATCTCGTCCCGGTCTATATGCACGATATCACCTGAAATTCGTATGGGGGTTGCTTTGGCTCTCATGACTCTGGCGGCCCCTGTTATTTCTTCAATGGTCTCGCCTTTCATGCGCAAAGCGGTGATAAATGCGCCGATCTGTGAATCCGCGGCCCCGCCTTCCATGATTTGGTTCATGACATCCAACATTTCTTTTTCCGTAAGATTGTGGCCGTTAACCACCCTGTGAATCATTTTTTTGATCATACCCGCCTCCCGGTTGGTGCATAGTGAGCTGTGAACGGTGGACGTGAATGGTTGTCCGTGCTTTCCGTCATTGGCGCAGGAAGTTGCGCAGGAGCTTTTCGCCGTCTTGCGTCAGAAAAGATTCGGGATGAAATTGAACCCCCTCTATCGGCAGCTTCTTATGTCTGATACCCATGATCTCTCCTTGTTTGGTTAAAGCAGTCACCTTGAAGCAGTCCGGCAGATCCGCCCCGTTTACGATGAGAGAGTGATACCGTGTAGCCTCAAAGGGCTGTCTCATGCCTTGGTAGCAGCCGCGGCCGTCATGATATACGGCTGAGACCTTGCCGTGCATCAGGCGCTGGGCGCCGAGAATCCGCCCGCCAAAGGCTTCGGCTATGGCCTGATGTCCCAGGCACACGCCCAAGATAGGAATCTTTTCGGAAAAATGGCGAATGGCTTCCAGCGTGATCCCAGCCCGGACAGGCACGCCGGGGCCGGGAGAAATGACCAGCTTGTCCGGTTTGAGTTTGTCCAGCCCTTCTAAAGAGATTTCGTCATTTCGGTAGATCTTCATCGTTTCCCCGAAACCGCCGAAGGCCTGAACCAGGTTATAGGTAAAGGAATCGTAGTTGTCGATGATCAATAGCATAGCTCCCCCGACTATTTATGGTCTATTTTTAGGGCCTCGAAGAGGGCCGTGGCCTTGTGGACCGTTTCTTGGTACTCTTTTTGGGGAACGGAATCGGCGACGATTCCGGCTCCTGCTTGTACAAAGGCTTTGGAGTCCTTGATGACGATGGTTCGAATGGTGATGGCAAGATCCATGTTGCCGTCAAAACCAAAGTAGCCGATTGCGCCGGAATATGGGCCCCGCCGATAAGGCTCAAGTTCGTGGATGATCTCCATGGCCCGTACCTTTGGCGCGCCGGATACCGTTCCAGCCGGAAATGACGCCCGAAGCACATCAAAGGCTGAAAACCCATCGCGCAATGTTCCCTCCACGTTGGAAACGATGTGCATGACGTGCGAATAATGCTCCACGACCATAAGATCGGTGAGTTTTACTGTTTTATACCGGGCAACCCGTCCCACATCGTTTCTGGCCAGATCCACCAGCATGACGTGTTCAGCCCTCTCTTTGGGGTCGGCCAGAAGTTCAGCCTCAAGCCTAGCGTCTTCCTGTTCATTTTTACCTCTTGGCCTCGTTCCGGCAATGGGACGCAGCGTGATCCGTTTATCCTCAAGGCGAACCATTACTTCAGGAGAGGATCCCAATATCGCTGTTCCTTCGAATTGCAGGAAAAAAAGATACGGCGACGGGTTGATTCGGCGCAAAGCCCTGTAGACGTCAAACGGATCAGCCGAGGTTTCAGCCTCAAAGCCCTGAGAGAGAACCACCTGGATGATCTCGCCCTGGCGGATATACTCTTTCGCCTGAACGACCATCGATTCGAATTGATCGGGCGAGATCCTGCTTTTAATCTCGACAGGACCGAGCGTTTCCGCCGGTGTGTGCAACATGGGAACCGGCCTGCCGAGCAAATCGACGATGGCGTTAATGCTTTCCACGGCCTTATCGTAGTGTTCCGAGCACCCCGTTCCCGGAACGACTTGGACATTGGCAACGATTTTGATCGTGTGTTTGAGGTTGTCGAAGATCAGTACCAAACGTGGTATCATAAACCAGGTATCGGGAACTCCAAGCGGGTCGGGAAGTGTGTCCGGAACGGGTTCAAAAAACGAAACCGTTTCATAGCCGATATAGCCCACGGCTCCGCCGAAGAAACGGGGAAGTCCTTCAAGCCGGGCGGGTTTAAACGTGGCAAGGCGGGTTTCCAGCAATCGGAGGGGATCCTCGACACACTGTTCTTCCTTGCCGTCGGCGGTTTGGATCGTGGTTTGTGTTCCCTTGCTCCTGAATACAAACATCGGGTCCATACCCATAAAACTGTAACGACTCCACCGTTCGCCGCCTTCAACGCTTTCCAGAAAAAAACAGTAGGGACAGATTGCAAGGTTTCGGAAAACACTAATGGGAGTCACCATGTCGGCGAGGATTTCCCGGTAGACCGGGATCAGGTTCGAGGAACCGGCCAATGTTGCGAATTCGTCTCTTTTAGGGTGTATGTTCGTTTCCATTTTCTGTGCATTGTCTCCAAGTGGGTTTTAAAAAAAAAGCCGTGGAAGAAGATCCCACGGCCTTTTTGTGCAATAAAAAAGCCGTGGTCCTTGAAGTGGGCCACGGCTTGTGAATGGGCTTATACCAAAGCTAACCGGTCGGGCACACTTCAAGTGCAGTACGCCACCACCAGCTATTTTTTAATGTCTTATTCAATGTTGTCCGATTCTTCTGAAAAATTTTAAAACACTCTATCATTACAAATCAATTTTGTCAATCTGTTTTTTAAAAACAGGGCTTGACAGGGACGTTTTTTTCCGATAAAAATATAATCTGATCGGAATAAGGGGACATGGGAAAAATCTGCATGTCAAGGATCTCATAAAAGTTGTAGAAATTCTGAGATGTGCCGATTTTTTTTCAATAAGGACGCTACATCATGAGTAACTGTTGGGACAGAGGGTATTTGTTTGTTTGTGGACGCTTCTTTTTTAGCTTTAGAGGTGTCCACCTGGATATCTAACTGAAAAGTTACATACCCCGGGTGGACTGAGACGGTTCACTCGGGGCTTTTTGACCGCAAGCCTCGAGAAAGTTTCTCGGGGCTTTTTTTTTTAACATGGGGATGGGGAGAAAGGAGACTTTGTCATGATCATTGTTTTGGAAGCCGATACGACTCCGGAGCAGAAGAATCGTATCCTGAGTATTTTGCGCGAAGGGGGATGTATTGTCCGTCAGATGTCGGAGGCCGGACAGTGCGTTATCGGAACCACCGGCAGTGCCGGCCACGACATCGGGTATTTTGAAAAGCTCCCCGGTGTGGCCAAGGTCGTGCCTATTCCCACCTCATTCAAACTCGTGAGTCGTCAGATGCATCATGAAGACACGGTGGTGAAGGTGGGCGATGTGGCGGTCGGCGGGCAGCGGATCGTGGTGGTGGCCGGACCATGCGCGGTCGAAAGCACGGAACAAGCCCTGACGACAGCCAGGGCTGTGAGAAAATACGGGGCGGTTCTGTTTCGCGGCGGCGCCTTTAAACCCAGAACATCCCCTTATTCTTTTCAAGGACTGGGCGAAAAGGGCCTCAAAATTCTGGCCCAGGTACGTGAGGAGACCGGCCTGCGGGTTGTCACGGAGATTACCTCTACGGCCCAGGCTGACATGATGATGAAATATGTGGATGTGGTACAGGTCGGCGCTCGGAACATGCAGAACTTTGAATTGTTGAAGTGCGTGGGACGCTTGGGAAAACCCGTGGTTTTAAAGCGGGGACTTTCCGCCACTATTGAGGAATGGCTCATGTCGGCCGAATATATTTTGTCGGAAGGAAACGACAATGTCATTCTTTGCGAGCGGGGTATTCGCACATTTGAACCGTATACGCGAAACACCTTGGACCTTTCGGCTATCCCGGTGATAAAAGCGCTTACCCATTTGCCCGTGCTCATAGATCCCAGCCATGCCACAGGCATCCGCGAAAAGGTCAGTCCCATGGCGCGAGCTGCTGTTGCTGCGGGGGCGGACGGTCTCATGATCGAGGTTCACCACGACCCCGACAAGGCGCTGTCCGACGGAGCCCAGAGTCTTTATCCAAAACAGTTCGGGCGGCTGATGCGCAATATCTATGTGATTGCTCCGGTTGTAGGAAAGCAACTTGATTTCGGTTACCTTGACAAGGCCACGGCGGTGGATCATTTGAAAAAGTCCCTAGGCCGAGGACCTCAAAAAGCCGGATTTCTGGGGCAGATGGGGACTTTCAGCCATAAGGCATGCAGTCAGTATTTCGGGGACCAAGTGGACCCGGTTCCCATGGCAACATTCAGGGAAATCTTTGAAGCCATGAAACGCGGAGAAACGACTTTTGGGGTGGTTCCTCTGGAGAACTCGCTGGCCGGAAGCATTCACGAGAACTATGATCTTTTGCTTGAATATGATTTCAGGATTATTGGTGAGATCACCCTTCGCATTATGCATCATCTGGTGGGTCACCCTGGTGCAAAGACGGAGTCCATCACAAGGGTTTTTTCACATCCCCAGGTTTTCCAGCAATGCCGACAGTTTCTGGATCGCCACGAAAACTGGGAGTTGCTCTCGTCGAAAGATACGGCGACGGCCGTCAGAACCATCAAAGAGGATGGAAATATCACGGATGCCGCTATCGCCGGCAACGAGGCCGCGGACCTTTTCGGGATGGAAGTTATCGAAGAGGGGATTGAAACCAATCCGAGAAACTACACGCGATTCGTGGTGATAGGCGCCGAACAACTGGAAAACGGTCCCCGGAAAAAATCTTCTCTTGTCTATTCTGCCGGCAATCGGCCCGGGTCGCTATTCGAAACCCTGAAGATTTTTGCCGAAAACGGCATCAATCTGGTAAAGCTGGAGTCACGACCCATTCACGGCAAACCATGGGAATACATGTTTTATGTGGACCTGGAAGCCGACGTGGAATCCGAGTCATTCCAGCCCATACTCAAGGCATTGGAGGAAAACACGGACTATTTGAGAATCCTTGGGAGTTACTAGAGGCGGCACCGTTTTCGCCCCAACAAGAACCCACCGGCAACATGTGTTGGGGTGCGCGGCATTCATGTCCGGCACATTTGACGGACGGGGGCGGGGTCGATCGGCAAACCTTGCTGTTCGTCAACAATTGGGATATGCGGTTATCTACAAAGCTCCAGTCAGGGTTTTGGTCGGCCAATGGAGATCAATCCTCCAGCCGGGCAAAACTCGCCATCAAGGCCGCGTAAGACCGGCCTTTGAATGGGCATAACACAGAAAGTCTATTCATACAGGCTCTTATGGGGTGTCGACTTGACCGAGTTACGGCCGCTCAAACGCGGTCTAAACGGCTCAGACAGTTGCCCG